>CAMLDJ010000255.1 GCA_946478755.1 uncultured Pedobacter sp.
TAACCGGCTTAACCTCAATTATATGGCCTTATCAAGGGAAATGGAGTTTCATGCCGATGCCGTTGCGGCAGGTGTGGCCGGCTCCCAACCTTTAGTCAGTTCGCTTTTAAGGCTGGGGCTTGCCGATCAATCGCTGAACAGCGTCTTTGATTACTATAACAGCAAGATAGAATTGCTGCAAAAGACCAACAACTTTTACCCCCAGCAATTTTTTGTGATGAGCCGGCTTGCGTTTTCAGAAAATCTTCAGCTGCATGACGGACTGCCAAGTTTATCTATAGCTATTTATAAGCGCTTTAATAAAACAAAACTTGTGCTGGACAACCAATGGTCCTCGCACCCGAATACAGAAGAAAGGGTAGAAAGGCTGATGGCGCTTAACATCCCACAGCGTGAAACACATACCGGACTGGCGATGGATCTGCTTAGTGATAAGGAAAAGCTCCAGGAAATGATTACAGCGCAAATGTTTGCGCAGGTTAACTATACTTCCGAGCCGGTTGTTGCAGATTCTGGTGTATTTATGGAAGAATATCTCAAACGAGAAGAAGAGGCTTCCTTTCCGGGCGTATATAATGGCTATTTTGATGTTCGAGATCCTTATGTCCAATTTACTTCGGCAGATTTTGAAGTCTCCGGAGCTGCGGGGCTGGGTTCATTCGAGGCAATGATTGACGATGCTGTGATTGGAGATGTTAAAAGCCTGGAAGCTGCGACCTCAGATCTGCAGATCATAGAAAGCATCAATAATGGGGGACTGGAAATAAATACGTTCGACTATGATGGTGACAAATATACCGTTTATGATGCTTATCCGCTGATGAAACGCATTGAAGAAGACATCTCCAGGCTGAAGGAAAGCCTGGAAGAAAATGAAAAAAGAATATTCGGATTTTTTTTAAATCATGCCTTAGTTCAGGGGAAAATCATTGAATTTCAGCGGCTGTCCTTAAATTTTCAGTTGGTGTCGCAAGCTTTTAAACTCCGCCAGGCGGTATATATTGATCTGGCAAATGCCACCTATTTTATGCACACCACAACACCTTTTGAAACCATAACCGAAAATATGTATCAGGTTAAGCGACTCGAGCAACCGTTTAAAGAGCAGGTTAGCCAGATGCTGGAGGAGACTCTTTTCAGCGAGTTAATCGAAGAACAGGTGAAGGCGCGGTTTGAAGAATACCTATCCAAAGACTGGAAATATTTCGGACATCAAACTTATTTTGATAAAGAAGTAGAAGTACTTTTCGCCGCAATGGCCGATTATCTATCATTGATATTTACCACACATTTTAATACGAAAAAAGCATTGCTGGAGTTCCAGGCAAGCCTGATCGAAAGCGCATCGATGATAGCTTAAAACAATCCAAGCTATCAGATTTTTACTTAGCAGGCCTTTTTTCCATTTTTAATTTCAGAATTTCAATAGGATCAGGGGAGGGTATATGATAATGCTCGTCCTCATACTGTTTAATAAGTAGTAAAGCAATTTGTAATTGCTGGCCTCCTTTACTTTCCGGAGAATGATTTAAATCAAATTGCAAATCAATCCATTCCAATAGCTCCTCATATTGTTTTTCTGTTTTGATAATGTGTGAGATCATTGTATTTATCATTTTTAATTTTTGCGATGTCTTTGTTGACCTCCAATCGGAATTTATATCCGCAATCTATATCAATTTGATATTAACTTGGTAAAAATTCATCCCGGACCAACTAATAAGTCCTAAAAATAAAGTTGATGTAGCGTTTTCGTGTTTTGTTACGTATTAACGTATAAACCAATCTAGCTGACTCTTATGATAAACCATCTGAACCCTACGCTTAAACCATTGACTATCGTACTGGTGGTCGCCTTATCATTTCTAAGCTGTAAAAAAGAGGAACTTACCGTGACCGAACTCGGAAAAATGGCTGAGGCCAGGCTAACGGAAATCAAGGCCCTTAGTTCCCATATTCCCTGCAGTCAGCAGGGCAGCGTCACTATCGAGGAAATTTCAACAGGATGTTCGACAGCCTACTATCCGGTCAAACCATCAGATCTGGCCCGGTTTGCCAGCCTGAAAAAGGATTACTTCGATTTATTGGCGAAACAAGCCGATGCCATGGTAAAACAGGGTATCATCATTGACCCATGTTACGAATTCATCTGGATGGCCGATCAACCCATCCGGTTGGAGTGTAAGGCTGATACAGTTCACCTGATTACTTCCGGAAACATCAATATCGAAGAAGCAAAAGTGCTTGCCCCGCAGACCTACGAAGAAATTATGTCGGCAGTAAATGCCCAGACCTGTACCAACGGATCAAACTGGATGCCTACCGCCTTAATAAAAGACAGGATCATGGACCTGCAATTTATCCCATATTTAAGAACACAGGATTATTCCGCGTTCAAGAAAAAAGTTGCCCTTTATAACCGTTTAAAATTCAGAATTCTTGAAGCGCAAGGCCCGGTTGACTATGTTCGTTCTGAGGTAAAAGTAGAAGGCATAAACTGCGTTAACGGCAAGCCGGTGATTAGCCTTAGCAACTAGTTGGGAAACCTTTTTGTATGCTGTCCTCGCAATTTTGTATGCTGTCATCCAAATAATAAATTACAAACCGAGTTCCTTGAGCATCGCCTCTCTGTAATTGCTTCCGATAGGGACCTCGATTTGGTTGATAAAAATGCGGTTGCCTTCAATATGGCTGATCATGGATTTATTGACCAGAAATGAACGGTGGACACGAAGAAAACGGGAGGCTGGCAATAGTTCTTCCAAGGCAGAAAACGGCATTTTCGGTCCAATGGTGCCATTGGTGGTCACAATCTTCGTGTAGTTCCCTTGGGCCTCGGCGTACAAGAGTTCAGCGTGCATGATCTTATAAACTTTACCGTTAGCTTTCAGGAAGATATAATCGGCTGCCGGCCTGCTTTCGTTCCATTTGGGTGAAGACTGCGGCGCCACAGGCTTCTTCTGCAGCCGGTCTGCCGCCTTGTCAATAGCAATGATAAAGCGGTCAAAAGAAAATGGTTTCAGCAAATAGTCACAGGCATTCAGATCAAATGCGTCTGCAGCAAATTCTTTATAGGCCGTCGTGAATATAACCTCTGCCTTTCCTTTCAGGGTTTTGGCAAAAGAAATGCCGTCAATGACCGGCATATTGATGTCGAGCAATAAGATATCTACCTGCTGCGTCTGTAAAACAGAGCGGGCCTGCAGTGCATCTCCGCAGGATCTGACGATATGCAGGTGTTCCAGGTGACTGCAATAACTTTCCACGATGTCGCGCGCAATGGGTTCATCGTCAACAATGAGGCACTGGTATTTGCTCATCTTATCTGATTTTAAGTCGTAAATTTACATAATGATATTGCTCATCGCGATACATCTGCAGTTCATGCGCATCAGGATACAGCAACTGTAAGCGTTTCTGCACGTTAGACAGTCCCATACCACTATTTTTGTTCAGGGAATTGTGCTGCTGGTCATCCAGCCCGTAGGTATTCCTTATAGAAAATAAGATCGAATCTGCCCATAATTTGATCTGGATGTCTATGGAGATCTCTGCAGCAGCGGTATTTTTAGAATGCTTAAAGGCATTTTCGATAAATACGATCAGCAGCATGGGTACCAGCCGAATGTTTGGATTGTTCACCTCAACAATGTCCGAACTGAAGGTAAGACGCTCTCCCAATCTTAATTTTTCAAATTCAATGTAATTCCTGATGTAGGCAATTTCGTCTTTCAAGGGCACATACAGATCGTTAACATCGTAAACAGAGTACCTCAGCAGCTCGGACAGTTTCAGGAGCAGTGCGGGTATTTTCTGATGATCGGTAATGGAAAGGCCGTAAAGGTTATTGAGCGTATTGAACAGGAAATGCGGACTCAATTGAGATTGAAGCACATGAAGTTCACTCTTGCTATGGGCCGCCTGTCTTTGTGCATCCTTCAGTTGGTTTTGCGTGACCGAATTGACCACTTTAATCAGGGCGCCTAAACTCAGGCCGATGATCATCATTGGAACCCAGAACATCAACAGATGAATACCTCTGTTGCCCGAAAGGTGGTCGAAACGAAATACCAGCCACATCAGACAGACCATGATCACCAACCCCAGAATGGTTAAAATAGGCTTAGGATAAGCTTTTAAAGCCGGTGCCCAGATCTGCGAAAAATGCCTTCCGGAAAATATACACAAGATCATGGTCACAGTCGCGGCAAAGGATACTGCTTCCGCATCATAAATGCCCATTGAACTGATATAGCTGTTCATGGCAATGAAACAGGGCACAGAAAGCGCAAGCGTCAGCAAAAAATAAAGCTTACTGCCAAAAAATCCATAAATGGAAATGGTACTTCTGTTGTTCATTTGTGGTACTTCATAAAATCATTAGGACAAATCTGCGCAATCTCCTCCAGATAAAATAAATAATGGACAAACACCAGGCAAGCGGTGACCAACCTGCGGTATTGGTGGACTAAGCCGTTAAACACCGGATTTTACCCTTCGGTACACCCATATGCAAGGTACAACATTTTTCTTTTCGAGGCTGGGGGCGGAATCCAATATTTGTTCCTGAATCAAAATTATCGTTATGAAATATTCTGTGCTCGTTTTTCTACTATTGACAGGGTTGTCTGGCTTCTCACAAAGCGGCGACAAAAAGAAAGCGCCGTCTGCTGACAGCAGCAAGGTTCAATTGAAAAATATTAAGCTGAAGGAAGTGGTCATCCAGGCGAAGCGGCCGCTGATCGAGATGGGCCTCGACAAAACGACAGTAAACGTGTCGTCCATGATCAGTAGTGCCGGCAGCAATACACTCGAAGTGCTCGAAAAAACGCCAGGTGTAGTGGTAGATGCAAACGGAAACATCAGTCTCCATGGTAGAAGCGGGGTCATGGTGCTCATCGACGGCAGGCAGAACTACCTTTCGGGACCAGACCTGGCCAGTTATTTGAAATCCATACCCGGGGCAACTTTAGACAAGATCGAATTGGTAGACAATCCTCCGGCCCGATACGATGCTGCGGGCAATGGGCTGATCAATATCCGTTTAAAAAAGACCAGGGCAGGTGGTTTCACCGGTTCGGCCAGTCTGGGATATGTGCAGGGAAGGCTGCCCAGGTCTAACCAGGCCCTGAACCTCAATTACAACCACAAAAAGATCAATGTGTTCAGCAGCCTGAATTACAGCGACGATCGAAGTTACAATTCAGACTACTATAACCGCAGCTACTACAATACTGATGCAGCCCTGAGTTCCAGCGTGCTGTTAAATACCATGGAAAAATCTCAATCCAGGGCATTAAATCTGAACCTCGGTGTAGATTATGCGATTTTTGAACATACGACATTGGGATTGCAGGCGGGCATAACCGGAACCAGAAGAAAGGGGCTGTTAGATTCTTACAGCCAGAATTATGGAATTAATGATCTGGACAGCACCGGAAATGGCGGGATCGACTTTGGTAACCGCAAGCAGAACCTGACAAGCAGCCTTACTGTAATACAAAAGTTTGGCGATTCGGGCAAGGAACTGTCTGCCGAGGCGGGATATCTGCGTTACAGGAATAACGGAGCGGCATGGGTACAGAACAATGTATTTGAGGCCGATGGGCTGCTGCTCCGTACAGACGATTTTTTCTATGATCTGCCCAACAGGATGACGATCTACACGGTCAAGTCCGATTATGTGCATCCACTAAAAAATAAGGGCAATCTGGAGGCTGGATTGAAGTGGAGCAGGGTGAAAAACGACAATCCGTCTGATTACTATCAATTGACAGGGGAGGACAAAGCGATCGACAATTCCAGGTCAAATCATTTTATCTACCAGGAGGATAACCTGGCCGCCTATCTGAGCGGACAAAAAAACTGGAAGCGCTGGGGCATTAAGCTTGGCCTGCGGGCCGAACACACCAGGGCCAATGGCGTTCAACTGGGTAATGCCGAAGTAAGCGGCAGTGCTTTTGATAAAAAATATCTGCAGTTATTTCCCAGTGTGTTTATCAGCTATAAACTCGATACCACAACAACGAACAGTTTTGCCTTTAGTTTAACGAGAAGAATAAACCGGCCTAACTACTATCAGCTCAATCCATTTGTGTATTATACTGATCAATACTCCTACAGGTCGGGGAACGCGGAATTAGGCCCGCAATATCAATACCGGTATGAGCTTAAATATCAGCACAAGCAATTGCTTAGAATTGGTTTGAGCTACAATCATTTTACCAATGGTATCTTTCAGACCACAAACGTTAAAGCCGGCATTTTTTATACCAGGCCTGAAAACATCAATGAAGGGTACATGTGGCTGCTAAACACGGGCTTGTCGCTGGACCTGACCAAGTGGTGGAACCTGAATAGTGATGTTTTATTGTCGAGGATAGGATTAAAAGGACAGGCATACGGCGAACAATTTAGACCCGAAACCTATGTAGCCCGTATCAACGTTGTGAACCGGCTGGATCTTGGAAAGGGCTGGAATACAGAATTTGGCGGTTATTACGCCAGCAGGGATCTAAACGGACAAGCTTTTACTGCCGGAATGGTTAGAACCAATGCTGGCGTTCAGAAAAAGCTTTGGAAAGATAAGGGCAGCATCAGGCTGAATATGGAAGACATTTTCCATAGCTGGAAATACGAGAACAGGTCTATCGCGCTGAAACAGGCATACTATTTCCAAACCAGCCAGTCAGATACCCAAAAAATTGGAATATCATTTACTTATAGCTTCGGGAATGAGCTGTTCGCCCGTAAACGTAAAAACCGGGAAGATGCTTTAAACGCCGAGAAAAGCCGTATGTAATTTGCCTTTATTTATCCGTAAATATGATGGCCTCGGCTTTAATGGAAACATCATCAGTAGTTTTTATATGGGTTTCCCGGATGATATCCGAAAAGATAAGGCCATCGGCACCCACCTGTTTCGCCCTGCCAATCAAACGTTGCCTGACTCTTTCCTGATCCCATTCCGCATCAGTAATCGCTGCAACCATATGTCCGATTACTTTATAAGGCCGCCCGACATCTTTGGCAGCATAAAAAGTCTGAATACTGTCTGTAGGCGAATATTTAGCGCCAAAATACGTTGGATAAGTGAGTGAACAGGCGGAGAGGCATATAACGATGCCCAGCACGCAGAAGAAGTGATAGAGTTTCATAAGATTAGATTTGTGTGTGGTTCTAAAATAGGCATTATAACCCAATCCGTATTTTGTTATCAGAAATATTACATGCCATCGCATAAACAGGCTTGAATGTTTCATTGGGGGCCTGAACACAGCAGCTAGCTACATCGACCAATGGGTTGAGTCCTATCTAATCCGCTGATTTTTGAAGGGTTTTTTGTATCTTTCGGGGAATACGTGTTCTCTTTTTCAGAACATTTCAATTCATTCATAAAAACACATAAATAACAATAATGGGTCATCTTCCAAAACTTATTGAAGACTTAGCTTTAATTTTAATAGCAGGAGCAATTACCACACTGCTTTTCAGGAGGATAAAACAGCCCCTGGTTCTGGGTTATATTATAGCTGGTTTTTTGGTGGGCCCACATTTATCGCTTACGCCAACGGTTGTAGATACAGAGAATGTTAAAACACTGGCTGACATTGGCGTCATATTTCTACTCTTTAGCCTCGGTCTGGAATTTAGTTTTAAGAAGCTGATGCGGGTAGGAGGTTCCGCTTCCATTACGGCTTTCGTCGAAATTCTTTTTATTACGATCCTGGGTTATTTCATAGGAAAATGGATGGGATGGTCAACCATGGACAGTCTGTTCCTTGGAGGCATGCTGGCCAGTTCTTCCACCACCATCATTATAAAGGCATTTGATGAACTCGGCTTAAAGACCAAACAATTTGCACGGGTGGTATTTGGTGTGCTCGTCGTGGAAGATATTGTGGTCATTTTACTAATGGTATTGTTATCCACGGTTGCGGTGACCAAAC
>CAMLDJ010000256.1 GCA_946478755.1 uncultured Pedobacter sp.
GACGTGAAGCTAATACTCTTCTACCGTTTGCTGTAGCCATTCTTTCGCGGAAGCCGTGTTTGTTTCTTCTCTTTCTTTGCGAAGGTTGGAATGTTCTTTTCATAACTGTATTATATCTTGACTATTATTTTTAAATAACGAGGTGCAAATATATGGCGATTTTTATTTAATTGCAAATACATTTTAGCTATAGTTTCATTTCCTGAAAAATCATACTACATTCCCAAAGCAGCTTTTAGTTTTATATAGCCTGTTTTACTTACCGGGAGCCAGATGTCCGATTTTAAAAGTACAATGTAACTGTCTTTTTCCTTCAACTCAATACGCGAAACCTGTGCCAGGTTGATGATATAAGAACGGTGTATCCGTATGAACTGGCTGCTTTCCAGCGTCCGTTCGAAAAAACTCATCGTTTTGTTCTTATGAAAAATCCCTTCAGCAGTGCTCAGTTTCACATAGTCGTCGTCAGCCTCCAGGTAATGAATGTCAGCAATCGCAATGATCTTAATTACACCGTTCTTTTTAACTACTACCCTATTGCTCTGTGCCGGGCTCAAACCGGCTACTTCCAGCAGTTCCTGGTTAGCTGCATCGCTATGGTTCAACCTGGCCGGCAGCTTCTGCATGGCCTGTTCAAAACGGTCCTGTGCTATGGGCTTCAGCAAATAATCTACCGCATTAACCTCAAAAGCCTTAATTGCATATTCATCAAAGGCAGTGGTAAATATAACTGCCGGATGCTTTTCTACCAGTTCAAGCATCTCAAATCCGCTTATTTTAGGCATTTGAATATCAAGAAAAACAAGATCAGGCTGGTGTTCAGCAATGGCCTTTATCCCTTCAAAGCCATCGCTGCATTCGGCTACTACCTTTACTTCCGGAAAGTTGCTCAGGTAATGTTTCACCACATCCCTTGCTAAAGGTTCATCATCAATCAATATCGTTCTTATCATGCTGCTGAGGTATTTTAAGCGTCGTTACAAATATATTTTCATCTATCACATCCGTTTTGAGCAATCTTTCATCGGCAAACAGCAGGTATAGCCTGCGGCGAATGGCAGTTAGGCCAAAACCGGTACCACCGGTTGCTTTCAGTTCCGGATCAAAAGGATTCTGTACCCTGATCACCAGGTGATTGTGCTGCAATTTTACGTCCAGCGAAATGGTGATCGCCGCAGCTGTATTGTACAAACCGAATTTTATGGCGTTTTCCACGATAGGCTGCAAAAGCGTTCCCGGTAAACGTAAATTTAAAGTTTCTTCGGCTATTTTCACATCGATATTTAAGCGGTGACTGAACCGGACTTTTTCTATTTCAAGGTACAGGCCGATGTATTCCATCTCTTCATCCACACTTACCCAAACCTCATCATCCCTTTTTAAGGTACCTCTTAAAAAAGAGGCCAGTTTGGTAATCATCGTCCCCGCTTCTTTAGGGTTTACAATAGTCAGCGCATACACCGAATTTAAACTATTGAACAGAAAATGTGGTTGCAGCTGGTGCCGCAACTTATTTAATTCGGCCTCTTTGCTTAAATTTTGTGCAGCCAGCAGGCGTTCCTGGGTGGCCGACTGCTCCTCCAGCCGGTACCACAAAATATTGGCCAGTGCACACCAGGCTACAAATACAAATAGAATAAGGAAACGCACCGTAAGTGAAAAATCCAGAAAGTTCAAATAGGTTTTCTCGCCTGCAAAGACCAACCCCAGCACAAATTTGCTCATAAAGGTGATGAACAAGGCCATAATGAAAGTGAGCGCCAGCACAAAAATTATGGTTTCATTCTTCGGCTGATAATAGCCCAGCAAATTGCTCAAAATGATACAGGACAAAGCAAGTAACCCATTAGTAATCAAGCTATCTGTGACAGAAATAGCCAAACTAAAATTAAGCGTACTGTAAAAGAGACATATAAATATCTGTACCCAGCCCAGGAAAACTGCTATTGCAATTCTCTGTATCTTTGGCACGGATAAAGGTGTATTTGTCAAAATAGTTCAATTGAAGGGGTAGAAAATGGCAAAAGTTCCTGTAAGTACGATTTATGGTGGTTTACACTTTCTAAAAATGCATCTACATCATTCGGCTCATGCAATACCGAGGCGAGTTCAGCGCCATCGACGGGCGACTGTATCTCATACAGATCCGCTACGCAGATGAAATTCCAGGTCACCATTTCCCCCCGGCAATTCCGGAAAGGCACATGAAAGCTTCCTGCCTGGGATTCGGCCTTTAAAAGCGCCTCGGCATTATCTGCCGAAACAATTAACCTCAGTTGCTCATCAAACTGCGGAGCGTGATTACCTTCACCGGTAACGATCTGATAAATATACCTTGCTACAAACCACTTCATGATCATGTGTTTTAAAAGTTTCTGATATCCACCCCGCCAAACATGGCCACCCCCTCAATAATTAATACTTTGCGGGGCTCAGTAGCCGCCACACCAAGCGTCCTCTTATCGTCTATGCCCCCAAAAATAGCCGTTACTTCAGATTTCACTTCCCATCCTGGTGGGATAATGATCTTCACTCCACCAAATATGGCCACTACATCCAGTTTGATCACCCCTTCAAAATCTGCCTGTGTTAAATTGATGTCTGCCCCCCCAAACACAGCGATCACGTCCCCGCCCTTGAAATTTTGCGAATACACTTTCTGGTGACTGCCACCAAAAAAATTAACGGAATCTACAATGTCATTCTTATCTATCCCTGCGTATTTATTACGATTCCTGCATCTATTCCAGTCTTCATCCTTAGTTCCGGCTTCACCGTTATTCCAGTCCTCGCTTTCCCCGGGTATATTCAGATCGCCCATAGCCGCATATTTCCTTTTCATCCTACTTTTCCACCTGGCTTTGCAGCGCCTGTCGTGGTCCGATCCCTTTGGTCTGAAAATCAGGACCAGACCAACAATAATAAATATCATCGGGAAATAATATCTTGACATGTCGAAACCTATGATGGCTCTTGCAGTAAAAAGGACACCTACAAGAATCATCAAGATCCATCCCGGCCCCGTAAAATTTCGCTTGTAACCGATCAACAGACCAATGATGATCAGCAATACATGCCAGCTAAAAATCCAGTCTGGCATATAGTAGCCTAAGTTTTTAAACAGAAACACGAGACCCACCCCTATGATGATCAAGCCACCAGATATCCTGCTCGAATTATTATTACTTTTATTATTCCTAATCTTTTCCATTTTATTAACAATTCTTGTAAGGGCAAAACGGTTGGCCACATCAGCAAAACAACCATTTACTTCCTCAAAATTAGCAGGCCAGGCTCTATTTCCAAATGGGAATGATATATACACTTGCTTGTGACCGGTAAAGCACCTGATTTTACCGGTGAAAACTACTATGCAGCGAAACGGTAAGATGAGTCCGAAACAAAAACACCCGGATAGTTACCTTTACAATAACCAATCCGGGTGTATAAAAATATTTTAAGCTATTTTGTTTTCAGCAGGTCCCTGATCTCTGTCAGCAGCATTTCTTCTTTGGTAGGAGCTGCAGGTGCGGATGGTGCTGCTTCCTGTTCACGTTTCATTGCATTGATCCCTTTAACCAGCATAAATACCGCCAGTGCCAGTAACAGGAAATTGATGGCTACGGTTATAAAATTACCATAGGCAAAAACCACCGCTCCAGGTACTTTCTTTGCGTCAACAAGTGCCATGCCGGTTTCAACATTGCCTTTCAATACCACGTACATATTGCTGAAGTCGACAGATCCGATTACTGCTGATATCAGTGGCATGATCAGATCATTGACCACACTGTCTATAATTTTACTAAATGCACCTCCGATGATCACACCAACGGCCAGGTCCATTACGCTGCCTTTGACAGCGAATTCTTTAAACTCTTTTACAAATCCCATAGGTCCTTAATTTATTTATAATAAAATTAGCAACTTTATTATCAAATCAAAGCATAGCCAGCCAATTATAACCCGGTGAAATGCACCGACATGGATTCATACACCCTGAGATGTCATCAGAATGGAAATTGAGAATAAATATAAGGAATTACTTTTATCTGTGCGAAATGTGTATTTTTGGGACAGGTATACAAATTACCGTTTCATCATTTTATGCTAAAACAACATCTACAACAAAAATTACTTCAAAAATTATCGCCGCAGCAAATTCAATTTATAAAACTGCTGCAGGTACCAACAGTTGCATTAGATACACGCATAAAAGAAGAACTGGAAGAAAACCCTGCACTTGAAGATCCAAGTTTAATGATAGCTGAGGATCCCAAGGGAGAATATGATGATCTGAACGATACACCGGATGATTTTGATTCCAGTGCAAACGAGGAAAGTACCGATGAATTTAATGTAGATGATTATCTGCAGGACGATGATGTAAATGATTACAGTACTTCCTACAACAATAATGATGATGATGAAGAGAAAAAGGAAACGCCTATAGCTATAGAAAGCACCTTTTTTGAAAGCCTGCAGGAACAGTTGGACCTGGTTCCCCTCTCCGATCAGGACTTTGTCATCGGAAAGCAAATTATAGGCAGCCTGGATGATGATGGTTATTTAAGAAGACCAGTAACCTCTATGATCGATGACCTGGCCTTCTCTCAGAATGTGATGGTCGAAGAAGAAGATGTACTGGAAATGCTTAAGGTGATCCAGGATTTTGATCCCCCCGGTATTGCGGCCAGAGATCTGCAGGAATGCCTTACCTTACAGTTAAAACGAAAAGATCCTAATAATCCGATCATTCAAAAAGCCATTCTTATTGTTGAAAATCATTTGGATGAATTTACCCGGAAACATTACGACAAGCTGGAAAAATCTTTAAACCTGAACAGTGAAGACCTGAAAGAGATCATTGCAGAAATACTCAGGTTGAACCCTAAACCTGGAGACTCTAACCAGGTAACCACGAAACAGTTACAGATCATCCCTGATTTTCACGTATCTAATAACGACGGGGTATTGATCCTTACGTTAAACTCAAAGAATGCGCCCGAGCTAAGGGTAAGCAGGTCGTATATTGACATGTTTGATCATTATGATAAGGCAGCCCAAAAAGACAAAAAGTTAAAAGAAGCTGTACAATTTGTAAAACAAAAACTGGACTCTGCAAAGTGGTTCATCGATGCCATTAAACAAAGACAACAAACTTTGCTTAAAACAATGAATGCCATTATGCAATATCAATATGAATACCTGCTTACAGGAGATGAGCGTAAAATGCGCCCCATGATCCTGAAGGATATTGCCGATAAGATCGATATGGACATTTCCACAGTTTCCCGGGTAGCAAACTCCAAATATGTACAAACTGAATTCGGCACATTTCTGTTAAAATCATTTTTCTCTGAAGCAATCCAGACAGAAAGTGGTGAAGAGGTTTCTAATAAAGAGGTTAAAAAAATTCTTGAGGATTGTATTGGTAATGAAGATAAGCGTAAACCGCTGGCCGACGAGAAACTTACAGAGATCCTGAAGGAAAGAGGATATAACATTGCACGAAGAACAGTAGCAAAATACAGGGAGCAAATGAATATCCCTGTGGCGAGGTTAAGAAAAGAACTCTAGATTTCTTTACCACATCCTTGTGGTACTAAATACTTCATAAACATTGTTAAGCTGTAAGCCCAATACGATTTCATGACTGCCGTTACTTACCTGATTTAAGCCTGAAGTCGTAAAATCATACGCATAGGTAAGGTTCAGCAGCTTACTCATATTAATTCCCGCCATGGCAGAAAAGGAATCCCCTCTTCGGTAACTTCCCCCTACCCAGAACCTGTCTTTAAATGCCATTTTTAAATTTACATCCACAGAAACAGGGACCGGACTCGCCTGTTTTACCATGATGGAGGGTGTCGCCGAAATGACGTCATCAACATAAAGTCTATAGCCCGCAGTAATAAAAAAATGAGGCACTTCTTTACCGGCATTATAGGTAGGGTCGCTGGTAAAGGATAATTTCTGCTGCAGAACCTGCTGCACAGATGCTCCTGCAAACATGCGGCCGCTATATAGCCATACCCCTAATCCCAGATCGGGTTTAAGCTGGGTGGCTATGCCGTTTGAAACAGATGGATCAGTCCGGCTTTGGTCTTCAAACCTCAGCGCGTTTATGTCCAGTCCTATTCTGCTTATTCCCGCTGCCACACCGACCGAGAGGTTAAAGGTATTGTTGAGTTGAAGGTGATAAGCATAGGTTAAATTGGCATCCAACCTGGAAAGCGGACCAACTTCATCATACACAGCGGTAACCCCCATGCCATGATGGGCCGGAGAAGAGGTATAATTCTGCATGTAATTCCTGCTCATGGGATCGTCGCCTTTATCAGGTAAAGAAAGTGCGTTCCTCCACAGGTAGTCGCTGCCCAGATTCCAGTGCGCGGTAATAAATGAGGTTTGAGGAGCATTGTCAATACCGGCCCATTGTTTTCTGAATCCAACTTTTACATCGGCATAATTCTCTATGCCGCTGATGGCAGGATTTAAAAGGTAGTTATTAAACACGTATTGCGTGTATTGCGGTTTTTGTTGCGCAAAGCTACAAAAGCCCAATGCCAGCTGCAGGGCGATTAAATATGCCGAACGGTTCATTTTACCTGATCAAAGTTAATGAGCCTGCAATTACTTTCTTTCCGTTTTTTGGATTGATCATATAGTAATAAGTACCTACCGGAAGCTGTTTCCCATTATAATTCCCATCAAAAGGTATCGAATATCCCTGACTAAAAAAAACTTTTTCGCCATATCTGTTAAAAATATCGACGGTTGCATTTGGGTAGGATTCAAGATGGTTTAATTTCCATACGTCATTTGTACCGTCACCATTCGGACTAAAAGCATTTGGGGGGACAATCTGCTTCAATACATGAACATTGATCTTCACCGTTTCATCGCAGTTTAAGCTGGAAGTTACGGTTAAAGTATACACCCTGTCGTTATCCGCTGTGATGACCGGATTAAGTATATCATCTCTGCTTAGTCCCGCAGCAGGCGACCATTTAAATCTCAGGCCCGGTTCTGTTGCCGAGCCGTTAACCTGTATGGTACCATCTATGAAAGCATACAGATCGCTGGCCATATTAACCTTTGGTATCGGTTTAACGACAATCGACTGGGTCTTCACATCCACACAACCGTTGTCTGCCCTAAAGGTATAAGTGATGTCCCAGGTACCAACACCTGCAGCCGCAGGATCAAAAAGGCCATCACTCGTGATTCCAGTACCGGAGAATACTGCTGAGCCGGGAACACTGCCTGTCTCCTGCGCGATGAGCTGAATTTTACCGGCATTGATACATACGGGTGCAATTGCATCGAACTTTACAGATGGGGCTGCCAGAAGATTGATGGTTTGTGAGGTAGCCGTAAAGCATGGGCCATTTACATCGCCCGAGTAAACGACTAATTTCAATACTGCGGGTTTAGTTAAGGGCGAGGTAAAAGCAGGGTAATTTAACGCATAGGTGTCATCTTTTAACGGATATTGTTTTTCATATACCTTGACCCCTTCAATATACCATTCCAGCCGGGTTATATCACCAAAAACCGGAACAAATGAGGCATCTTTTACCAGGATTTCTTTGTTGCTGCATAAGTTATCTTCGTTAAGCACCTGAAAAACTGCAGTAGGATTGGACCCATTGACCTTGAATGGTTTTAAAACTTCAAAGCTGCAGCCCTCGGGAGAAATCACAGTGAGTTTTACCATGTAAACACGAGCGGTATTATATTTATGGGTTCCATCTCTGAGTGTTGACGTATTGAGTGCACCCGAAGCCTCATCTCCAAAATCCCACAAATATTGTAGTCCGGCCACTGCACCGTCGGCAGCGGTTGATTTGTTTCTAAATATCACTGCAGCATCACTTACACAGGCATCCGGGCTTTCAAATTCAGCTAAAGGCAAACGGTTAATGATTACCTG
>CAMLDJ010000257.1 GCA_946478755.1 uncultured Pedobacter sp.
TCTGGTAAAGGGCCTCAAAGTTGTTTTTGTTATTGGCCGCATTAAAGTTGTCAACAAAGTTACCATACAAGCGGGTATTGTAAGTAGCAGGGCTCTCTATCAGCTTTTTTGAAGCCGTGAGCGCCTCTTCCAGGTAGGTATCTGTTCCGTATTCCTTAGTTTGCAGACAAGCTTTAGCCAAAAGACCTAATGCCGCTTTTTTTGACGGCCGTCCTGCCTCTGCTGCGGTCGGCAAATGCTCAACTGCAAAACGCAGATCAGGAATGATCGCTTTTTCATAGATTTCCAGCTGTGGGGTACGGATTGCCTCTGTATTTGCGGCTACCGTTTCTTTTAAGGTTAAAGGGCATGGACCAAATTGCTCTACCAGATGGAAATAATACAGCGCGCGCAGAAAATAAGCCTGGGCAACCAGTTCGTTCTTCTCCTGATCGCTGCTAAAGTCCTGCACCTGGTCTGCCCGGCCAATAACGATATTGCAGTAATTGATACCATCGTAGGCACCGTTCCAGTAATCTTTGGCCATATCGATAGACATGGCGCCACCAGACGCGTATTTCATGTAGTTCTGGTTGTTGTTCGAGTTTAAATCAGACGTCCAGGTGTCTGTTCCCCCTTCTGTAACCAGCAATAAGTTGCGGCCATAAAAGTATCTTGGAAGGTCAAAATAGCAAGTGTTAACCAGCTTGCTGAAGCCTGCTTTTGTGGCAGCCACCTTATCAACCGTCACACCCGAAGGGTTCACCTCGTCGAGGGAGCAGGAGCCCATGAAAAGCCCAAGGCTGAACATAGTGATCAATATATGCTTTAGTTTCATGTCTTTAAAAATTAAAATGTTACGTTAAGACCAAATACAAACTGCTTGGTTAATGGGAAATTGTCTGAGCCGTTAGCTTCCGGATCCTGATACTTCAGGTATTTGCTTTTAGCGAAGATGAACGGATTGCCGGCAGTAGCATAAAAGCGCAGTTTTTGCATAGAGAACCTGCTCAGCACACTTTGTGGTAGCGTGTATCCCAGTGTAATGTTCCTGATCTTGAAATAAGAGCCGTCTACATATTTTAATGCGTCGAAACCGATGTACCCGCTGGTTGAGGAATGAAGTCCCGGTCTCGGCAGATAGGCAGCAGGATTTTCAGGTGTCCAGTAATCGATGTCGTCCGGGCTGTTGCCTACGCTTGTAGTAGGATTGTAACGGGTAATCAAATTACTGGAAAGCATTTGTCCCCAGCGCGCGGTCAGGAATATGCTCGCATCGAAGTTTTTATATTTAAAATTGTTTTGTAAGCCACCTGTCCAGTCCGGAACTGCAGAACCCAGCACCACTTTATCATTGGCACTGTAAGCATGGGTACCATCAGCTTTAAACGAGCCATCTGTCGCCAGCTTAATGTCGCCCGGTTTGGAATTATATTTAGCAGCTTCAGCAGCTTCATTTTCCTGCCATATACCCAGGTACTTATAATCAAAAAACGTCTCAACCGGCCGGCCCATAAAAAGACCACTGGATATCAGGTCCTTATTTCCAGGAAGGGAAACGATTTTTTCTCTGTTCGCAGCAAAAGTTAATGCGGTGCTCCAGGAGAAATTTTCGCGGTTTATGTTACGTGTATTGATCAGAATTTCCAGGCCTTTGTTGTTGGTGGCGCCAATATTTTGCCACATGCTAAATGGTGCGCCCCAGGATCCGCCCAGGGAAGCCGGCATGTTGCGAAGATACAAGAGGTCCTTGGTGTCGGTATTGTACCAATCGACCGTCAGATTGATGATGCCTTTATAAAACTCGGCATCCAGGCCAATATTGGTATTGTAAGATTTCTCCCATCCAAGATCTGCATTGGCCAGTTGCTGGTTCAGAATAAATGCCGGACCGAGCGTGCTTTCACCAAAGCCAACGGGTTTCGGCGCATTGAAGCCACCAGCCTGCGTACCATAAGCGCCTACCCCTCCCGAGTTACCGGTTACGCCATATCCTACCCGCAATTTCAGACTTGAAACCGTTTCAACTCCTTTAAAGAAATCTTCATCACTGATTCTCCAGGCAAGGGCACCTGCAGGGAATACATCCCATTTGTTGCCTTCGGACAGACGCGAAACGCCATCCCAGCGGTTAGATAGCGACAACAGGTATTTGCCTTTGTAGTTGTAATTGATCCTGCCGACATAAGACATCGACTGGTTGCGGACATAGGATGACCTGGTTACCGATGTAGTAGCACCGCTAAGGTTGTAAAAAGAATACGAGTCGAGATCAAAGCCTGATCCACCGGCATAAGCCTGCTCATACTGATTTTTAGCCCATGAGGTTACGCCGGTAAGATTGAAGTGATGATCATTGTGGATGTTAAACTCATAACTTAAAATGTTTTCCCAACGGTAATTGAAATCTCTGTCGTTAATGATTACCGCTGCCGGCACCTTAAAGCCTGCCTCTGGATTGGCGATAGACTGGGTACCGAAATATTTACCATTTCTGGCTGAACCCAATGCCGTTCCGATTACAGAGCGGTAGGATAAACCTTTTATCGGAGTGATTTCCAGGAATGCGTTTCCAGCGAAATAGGTTTTCAGTGTATTGTTTGCATACTGGTCTTTGATCTGATCTGATAATGGATTGGTAACCCCATTAACAGGAATGTGGTTGATCTCGCCGTTTGCATCAAAAGCATCGCCCAACGGCAAAAAGGTAAGGCTGTTTCCAAAAATATTCTGGGCAGCCTGATCATTATCCGTATAGGTTAGCTGTAGATTAGTTCCTACCTTAAAATACTTAGATAAAGTATGGTCGATGTTTGCCCTTACTGCATATTTTTTGTACTGGTCGTTTTCGATCAATCCCTGTTCGTCATTGTAGTTCAAGGATAAATAGGCATTGGTTTTTTCCGTTCCGCCGTTAACCGCAACACTATAGTTCTGCTGCATCCCGTCGCGCAGCGAAAGGTCTACCCAGTCAACCCATTTACCAGCCTCATAAGCGGCCAATTGCGCCGGGTTGGTAAAAATGTTGTTCATAAATTCGGGGTAGTTACCGTGCTCGCCTCGATAGGCCTCACGTTTTAATTGCAGATAGCTATCGCCCGTTAGTCCGTGTGGATATTTTGGAAAACCGTTATAGCCGAAAAACGAATCAAAACTGATGGTTGATTTTCCTGCTTTTCCTTTTTTAGTGGTGATGATCACTACCCCGTTTGAACCGGCAGACCCGTAAATTGCGGTAGATGAGGCATCTTTTAACACGTCAACGGATTCAATATCATTCGGGTTGAGGCTTGAATAATCTCCTGCAATACCATCAATGATGTATAGCGGCGTATTGTCTCCATAAATAGAACGATTACCTCTTAATGCAATATTTACGTTCGAGCCCGCTTTGCCTGATGATTTTACAATGTCCATACCCGATACTTTTCCTTGCAGGGCATCCATTACATTGGCTGTTGGGGTTAGCACTATATCTTCTGCTTTTACCGAGGATACGGCACCCGTAAGGTCACGCTTTTTTACCGTCCCGTAACCTACTACCACTACTTCATCCAGGTTGGAAGTTTCCTCCTCAAGCACCACTGCTATGGTCGTTTTACCTGCGGCGGAGATTTCCTGAGATTTGTACCCTAACATACTGAACGCGAGCACTTCGTTTCCTGCTGGCAGGTTTAACCTGAAAACTCCGTTTCCATCTGTCGACGTACCGGTTGAGGTACCTTTAATTCTTACACTGACGCCCGGCAATGGCTGCCCTTTGCTGTCTTTAACCGTTCCGGTAACATTTGCCAGTGGAGCAACCATGCCGCTCCTGTCGGCCGCTTGGATATTAGATGCTCCAGCAAAGCCTGATATGGGTAAAAAAAGTGCCATGATCAAAGGCGCCCATGCTTCCTTTAATCGCTTGCTTTTAAAAAGCGTTTTTTGTTTCCTACTTCTGCTCATCAATTCGTTCGTGATTTGGTTGATTCTGTTGTTTAATTAATAATAGAGCGTGGATTTCTGATATCTAACCAGAAAGATGACAATGACTTCGCATGATTTGCCCGGTTAAACCGGCCGGGTTAGCCGTTAAGCTTGTCTAAGTTTATAAAATTCTGGTTGCTGATCCGGGGCAAATATAGCCGCGGCCCGGTTTTTTAGTTTCCAACATCTTACCAAAAAAACATAGTATGTTATCATTTGAAGTAACAAAACGGATAGATAGTCCATCGAGGGCAATGGTTGTCAAAGCGTACTTCACATTAGATTGCTATCTTAGCAGCGATCAAAATCCAGGAGTATTCTCATGCAAGAAATATCCGAAAAAAAGTTTGACCGAATCGCCTTCGCCGAAAAGTCGTTCGTCAAAGTAATGAACCTTGTCTGCCTCATCAGTGCAATACTTGCCTTATTATCCGCGCTTGTTGGAAGGGATTCCAATGCTTATGTCATTAGTCTGATTTCGCTTGCCGGCATCTTTATGATGTCACTGCTGTTTAACCTCAATTCAAAAATATCGGTGACGAGATATTTTGTCCCAATGGCAACAACGGCATGGATCGTATATATGTGTATTGCATTTGGAGCTGAGCTTGGCACGCAGAACTATCTGGTCATCGCCCTTGTAGCGCTGTCTATTTTCTCGAAGAACAAGCGCTACAGTGCAACCAGCATCCTGGTTATTGTGATCATGGCTGTATTCATCAATGTCTATCAGCGGTATCAGGCTCCGATCTTTCCCTTACCACAAGCAGTAGATTTCCTTTTCGCGGTCAACGTCTTTACGCCCTTGTTCATCATTTCGCTGATTTGCTGGAACGTACTGAAAGATTCCACTAAATCACAGGCGATCATCGAACAGCAAAAGCAGGAGCTCGCAGATTCTAACCAGTTTAAGGATAAAGTGCTGTCGATTATCGGTCACGATATGCGTTCCCCGTTTAACAGTGTAAAAGGACTGATTCACCTGCTGGAAAATGAGCTGCTTACCAAGGAGGAAAAAGACACCCTGCTAAAGGAGCTAAATGCTGATATCGAGCTGTCTCTGCAAACACTGGATAACATCTTAAGCTGGGCATCCCAAGCTTACTATGGCACTATCCTGAACACAAAAGCAAACAGGGAACGCTTAGATATGCATGCACTTGTACAACATACCATATCTTCATTTAGTTATCTGGCAAAACAAAAAGACATCGGACTGATCAATTCGATCTCTCCGTCAAGCCAGGTTTTGGGCGACAAAGAACAGATAACCTTTGTACTCCGGAACCTTACCAGCAATGCTTTGAAGTTTAGCCATATGGGCCATCGCATCACCTACAATGCCATGCAGGACAATGGCAAGCTGATCCTCTCTGTTAGTGATCAGGGAGGAGGGATGACGAAGGATATGCTTTCTTCCTTATTTCAGATCAGTACCCGTTTTTCAAAAGAGGGGACAGCAAAGGAAAAAGGAAGTGGTCTGGGACTCATCTTTTGCAAGGAGTTTATTTCCAATAATGGTGGTGAGCTGTGGATCGAGAGTGAACCGGATCAGGGAACGACCGTATATTTTTCCCTGCACCGTAACTAGTTGCCCCCTACTTCTCAATTTTACAGGTTAAAATCGAATGAAGCAGTGACTGAATTCGAATAATCGGCTCCACTAAACCGAAAATAAACGATGAAATAATCTTTGTTTATTTTCGGTTTTCTTCGATTATTAATTTATTTTGTTTTACTTTTAGCCTAACCAAATAGAAAACAAAAATATTTTATAAGAAGATCATGCTCGCCAATCAACGAAAAGATAAGATACTGGAGCTGCTAAAAGAAGATGGATCAGCCAAAGTTGTAAACCTGGCTAAGCTTTTTAAAGTCACCGAAGTAACCATCCGCCAGGATCTGGAAAAACTGGAAAAAGAGGGCCTCGTACTTAGGGAACATGGAGGTGCGTTTTTGAAAAACATGGAGAACCAGGTTCGCAATTTTTCCCTAAGCCATCAGGACAACCTGGACAAGAAAGAATTAATTGCCAATAAGTGTCTGGAATTTATAGAAGCTGGTGATACCATCATTCTCGATTCCGGATCGACCACAACGGAGATTGCAAAAAAGCTAAAGGGAATTAAAAATTTAACGGTCATTACCAACGCCTTGAATATTGCTTTAATGCTGGGTGTGGAGCCAGGCATAGAAGTGATCATGACGGGTGGCGAATTTAAGCCTCCTACCTTATCGCTGACCGGACAAAAAGCGGCTGATTTTTTCACCGGATTAAATGTACATAAGCTGTTTCTGGCAACTGCAGGGCTGTCGCTGAAAGCTGGTTTAACTTACCCCAGTATCAGCGACCTGGTGGTGAAGATGGCGATGATCAATGCAGCAGAAACTACCTATCTGGTTGCCGATTCGACCAAAATTGGCAAAAGCTCTTTGGCTAGTCTCGGGGCATTGTCCCTAATCGATTACATCATTACTGATGCGGGGATCCAGGAAAAATACAAGAACTTATTAAACGAAAACGAAATAGAGCTGATTATAGCAGATTAACTGATGGAGAAACAAACTACACTAGGCGTAATTATAGGTAACCGGGATTTTTTTCCCGACAGGTTAGTAGCCGATGCAAGAACAGAGATTTTAAGCGAATTGGAAAAATTGAACATCAAGGGAATACTGCTGGAAGACTGGCAGTCGAAACTTGGTGGCGTTGAAACTTTTCACGATGCCCGGATCTGTGCAGAATTATTTAAAAAACATCAGGATGAAATTACGGGTGTTTTGGTAATACTGCCGAATTTTGGGGATGAAAGAGGGGTTGCCGAAACATTGAAGCTCTCGGGACTAAATGTACCCGTTCTGATTCAGGCTTATCCTGACGACCTGGATAAACTGGATGTAGCACGAAGAAGGGATTCCTGGTGTGGCAAGATCTCGGTCTGCAATAACTTATACCAGTTCGGCATCAAATATACCTTAACTACAAAACACGTTGTCCATCCCTCCGATCCTTCTTTTACCCAGGACCTTAAAGATTTTGTTGCCGTTTGCCGTGTGGTAAAAGGCTTAAGAAATGTACGTATTGGCGCTATCGGCGCCAGGCCGGGAGGTTTTAATACGGTACGTTACAGCGAGAAAATTCTACAGCGTCAGGGGATCTCCGTGGTTACGGCAGACCTCTCGGAAATTCTTGGCAGCGCCAACAAGCTGACCAAGGATGACCAGTTGGTAAAAGATCATCTCGAAAAGATACACAATTACGCTCCATCTGGCGCTACCCCATCCGAAGCACTGATACAGATTGCAAAGCTGGACGTAGTCCTAAATGAATTTGTACAAGCCAATTCCCTGGATGCTACTGCCATTCAATGCTGGACTTCGCTGCAGCAGAACTATGGTTGTAATGTCTGTACCTCGATGAGCATTATGAGTGAGAACATGCTGCCCAGTGCCTGTGAAGTGGATGTGACCGGTACGTTAACCATGTATGCCATGCAGCTTGCGTCAGGTTCTCCAAGTGCCCTCGTCGATTGGAACAACAATTACGCGGCCGACGCAAATAAGTGTGTATTGTTTCATTGTGGAAATTGGGCGAAGTCATTTTTGCCGGACATACAGATCAGCAACGCCCCTATTTTAGGCACCACTGTAGGCGTAGAAAATACCTATGGTGCATTGGATGGCCGGACGCCGGCAATGCCGCTGACATACGGAAGAATCAGTACAGATGATACGAGAGGTGTAATTAAAGCCTATTTCGGTGAAGGGGTGCTTACCGATGACCCGCTCAACACCTTCGGTAACAGAGCTGTGGCTGAAATCGGCAATCTGCAGGGCCTGATGCAGTACGTTTGCAGAAATGGCTTTGAACACCATGTGGTGATGAACGCTTCCAAAACAGGCGCCGTCCTGAAAGAGGCTTTTGAAAATTACATGGGATGGGAAATTTATCAGCATTAACCTTG
>CAMLDJ010000258.1 GCA_946478755.1 uncultured Pedobacter sp.
ATTTGCAACCACAAAAACGTGCCATATTAATCGCAATGTGCATCAGCATACTGCTTATGCTGGCAAAATTTGTCGCTTATTTTCTCACGAATTCGAATGCCATACTTACTGATGCAGCCGAGAGTATCGTAAATGTACTGGCAAGCAGCTTTGCATTTTACAGTATTTATCTTGCTACTTTACCAAAGGATAAAAACCATCCATATGGGCATGGAAAAGTGGAGTTTTTCTCTGCTTTCATAGAAGGTGTGCTTATTGCGATAGCGGGAATTATCATCGTTTTTAAATCAGGATATGATCTCATCTACCCAAAGCAGATTACACAGCTTTTTGAAGGTGCTGCCATCATTGGCGCCACAGGTGTTGTTAACCTTATTCTTGGGTATTATTTAATCAATACCGGAAAGGATCATAACTCTATCACACTTGAAGCAGATGGAAAACACCTTTTAACAGATGCAATCACCAGTGCAGGGCTGGTTGCAGGTATTGTTCTGATCAAGCTGACAGGGGCTTTTCTGCTCGATAGCATAATTTCTATTTTATTAGGCTTGTATATTATCTTTAACGGATATCAGTTAACCAGGCGTTCGGTTGGTGGTCTGATGGATGAAAGTAATGTCGGACTTGTTAAGAGTATTATAGACATACTTCAAAAAAACCGGAAGGATCCCTGGATAGATGTTCACAATTTAAGGGCACAGCAATATGGATCGGATCTGCATATAGATTGCCACATTACTCTTCCTTATTATTTTGATTTGAACAGGGTTCACCAGGAAATATCTGATATGGATAAAATGATAAACGGCAATGCAGACCGTAAAACAGAACTGTTTATTCATGCAGATCCCTGCCTACCGGCCTGTTGCAACTATTGCAGAATGAAAGAATGCCCGGTTAGACAAGAGCCCTTTAGGGGCGAGATAGAGTGGACGATTGAAAATGCAACTAAGAACCAAAAACATTTTGACCAATAATGAGCTATTTTAACGTTAGGGTATACGGTTTATTAATAAACAGTAAGAATGAGGTGCTAATTAGTGATGAGCAATCCGGAGGGCGCAGCTTTACTAAATTCCCCGGTGGCGGCCTCGAATTAGGTGAAGGACTTGTAGATGCGCTTAAAAGGGAATTTATGGAAGAGTGTAATGCTGAAATAGAAGTCTTGGGGCATCTTTATACCACTGATTTTTATGAGCAATCTTCCTTCAATGACAGTCAGATCCTGAGTGTTTATTACCTGGTTAGGGAGACGCATCCTTTGGTGCTTGATTTTAAAACAGAACCATTTGATTTTGAGCCAGGCATTTTACAGTCTTTTAGATGGAAGACCCTTGATCAACTTAATACTGATGATGTTACCTTTAAAACAGATAAGATTGCAGTAGAAGTATTACTGAAACAATACAATTTATGAGTTTAAGAGAACGTGATGCAAAGGTGATCTGGCATCCTTATACCCAGATGAAAAACCCCTTGCCCCACATTCCAGTGGTGAGGGGAGAAGGCGTGTATTTGTTTGATGAGCAGGGAAAGAAATATATTGACGCAGTTTCCAGCTGGTGGGTAAATATTCACGGCCATGCACACCCTTACATTGCGGCTAAGGTTGCCGAACAACTGAATACGCTCGAACATGTTATTTTTGCAGGCTTTACGCACGAGCCTGCTATACAACTGGCAGAACGTTTGTTGCCATTGTTGCCAGGGGAACAAACTAAAGTGTTTTATAGTGACAATGGTTCCACGGCTGTTGAAGTAGCGCTTAAAATGTGCCTGCAATATTGGGTGAATACAGGTAAGCAGGAGCGTAAAAAGGTAATTGCTTTTAAAGAGGCTTACCATGGCGACACTTTTGGTGCGATGTCGGTCAGTGGAAGAAGCATATTCACAGCTCCTTTTAATCAACTGCTGTTTGATGTGGATTTTATAGAGCTGCCCAATGCAGATAACATAGAACAGCTCAAATCGAGAATTAATTACTTGTCTAACGAGGTGGCATGCTTTATATTTGAACCCATGGTTCTCGGAGCCAGTGGTATGCTCATGTATGAGCCCCAGTACCTTGATCAGTTAATTGAAACCTGTCAGAGGCATGGGATTCTCACTATTGCGGATGAGATTATGACAGGTTTCGGACGCACTGGGAAATACTTTTCCTGCGAGGCGTTAACGGCTAAGCCTGACATCTTCTGTCTCTCTAAGGGACTTACCGGTGGAACCATGCCTTTTGGTATTACGACATGTAACAGTAAGATTTTTAATGCTTTTCTAAGTGATGACAAGCTTAAAACCCTGTATCATGGACATTCATTTACAGCGAATCCTGTGGCCTGTGCAGCATCCCTTGCCAGCCTGGACATTTTATTACTGCCTGAAACCTTGCAGAACATTAAAAGAATAGTCCTAAAACACCAGGAGTTTGCAGAAACACTTAAAGGCCATGCTAAATTGAAAAATGTCAGACAGGCGGGAACAATATTGGTTATGGAATGGGAAACGGGGAGCGATACCAGTTACCTGAGCGCACTTCGCGACCAGCTTTACCTGTACTTTCTGGACCGCGGTATTATATTGAGGCCTTTGGGAAATGTGCTATATATTTTGCCACCATATGTGATCAGTAACGAAGATCTGGCGTATATTTACCGAACTATTTTACAGGCACTAAAAGATATATAAAATGCAGATCCAGGGAATTTTGGAGAATATAGTTAATAACAATGTATTGCATGCCAAATGGTTGAATACGTTGTCTTATATGGAGAATGCCGGTGCAAAAAAGATCTCAGCATCCGAACATAAAGAGCAGGTAAGCCTGATCATTCTTAAACATGCCGCCGAAGAACATCGCCATGCTTATTATCTAAAGAAACAACTGGAGAAACTTGGCGGTGATCTGTGTAAAACTTATACCAATGATGAGCTTTTAACGCCTAATCATACTAAATTCTATTTAAATGCTTTAGATGTTGCGGTTTGCCGGTATTTAAAACAGCATTTCAATTTAAGTGGGTATGAACTGAAATTTGCTGCTTATCTGTTTGTGACTTATGCGATTGAAGTACGGGCAGATGAGTTATACCCTGTTTACCAGGAAGTTTTAACAAGGGCCGGAAGCAAAGTGAACGTCAAATCGATCATTTTAGAAGAAGAGGGGCATCTGGAGGAAATGCTGAACCAGTTGAAATCATTCTCCAATGATTGGGAAAAGCATGCAGAACTGGTGATCAAAATAGAACAGGATATGTTTGATGCATGGATCAGCAATTTGGGCAAACAGCTGCTGGATTAATTTATACCTGGATGACCTTTCCGGGTGTTATTGCATAAAATCGATCACCTGGTCCTTGCTTTAGTATTTTTAGCCCGGTAAAGACGCTGAAGGCAGGTAGAATTGCGCAGTTGATGCCAAAATAAAAACAGGGAAATTTTAACTGTTGTTTCGCTTTCCCTTGTAACACCACACCTGGATGGATATGACCGGAAATGTTGTAATATTCATCAAATGTTGTGGGCTGATCGTGGATAAAGCGAAAAGGACCGCAAAGCAGTTCCTTTGCACGCAGCTCGATCTGCAATGCTTCGTAATCTTCATTTTTTAGTGCATCATGATTACCTTTTATCAGCACCACCTTCAAATCGGCATAGTGCCTTCGCCATTCCATAAATGCATTTGCATCACTGTTTATATTATTGTGGAACAGGTCGCCGGTTACGATCAGGGTTTCGGGTGCAAATTCTTTCATTAGTGCTGTTAGACGCTGAAGATCCGTTAAACCTACCGTGCCGGGTACCTGAATGCCCGATTTTCTGAAGTATGCAGACTTCCCGATATGCATATCGCTGATCACCAGCGTTTTTTTTGTCGCCCAGTATATCGCTCTTTCCCTGTTTAATATAAGTTGTTCTCCTTTGCAGTCAATCGTCATTTTTCCGCTTGTTATTTTTTCTTCTCATTGGCGCTTCTTTTTCCGATTCCGCAGTCATCCGCTCAATCCGCTGACTCAGTTCCTCAGAACTCATGTTGTCCCTTAAGCTGTCTACCTTAATCGGAAAACATAATGGAGTATAACGTTCAGCTTTAATAATAATTATTTTTCCAGCCTGAATGCGGTTTAATGCGGCAGCTAATCTGGGCTCCTCAATTTGCTGGTAAAAGGCCTCATCGTAAGCCTGTCGCAATAATAAGTTATGCTTATCGTAGTCACTGAACACATTAAAAAATAAGGCGGCTGATGATTGTAAATGCTTATTTGCAACGTATTTCCCCGGATAGCCTTGGAACACTAATCCTGAAATGCAAGCGATATCCCGGAACTTCCGCCGGGCCATTTCTGTTGCGTTAATGCTCGCTACAATATCATCGGTAAGGTTTAAAGGGCTAAATAAGGCTTTGAGGTTTTCTTCATCCAGGGGGATGGGCTGCTCACTTAACAGCTCAAAACCGTAATCATTCATAGCAATGGAAAAGGTGATCGGTTTAATTTTGCCCAGCCTGTAGGCTATTAAGGCGGCCATGATCTCGTTTACCTGTCGGCCTTCAAAGGGATATGCAAAAAAATGATAGCCATCCCTGGTGTTAATCAGCTCAATCAGAAACTCATCGTTTTTAGGTACATGGGAGACCTTGGCCTGATGTTCAAACAACGGTAAAATGAAATCGAGTTCTTCATCGTCATGTGTCTTGTCCAGGGTTTCGTTATATTTTTTTCTGAGTACACTTCCGAGGTTGGTGGTTAAGGATATGCGCCCACCCATCCAGCTCGGACTAATGGCCTGTTTAAGTCTGCTTTTGCGTACCAGGACCATCATTTCCTTTACCATAATAAATTCCAATACCCTACCCGCCAGGGTAAAGCTGCTTCCTGGTTTCATTCTGGAGATAAAGGATTCCTCGATCATGCCTATATAGCCGCCGCTTAAGTATTTAACTTTCAACATCGCATCACTGACTATTGTGCCGATATGAAGGCGATGACGCATGGCGATCTGCCTGCCTTTTACTTTCCAAAGGCCATCTACACCTTTGCTTACTTTACTGAATTCACTATAGGCCGTTAAACTGTCTCCTCCGGTAGTAATGAATTGCATGATCCAGTTCCATTCCTGGGGCAATAGCGCTCCGAAGGCATGTGTTTGTTTTAGTTCAAAAAAGATCTTTTCGTCATCAAACCCATCGCCAACTGCTAAAGTGACCAGGTGTTGGATCAGTGTATCAAAGGCCATTACTACAGGTTCCCTGCTTTCAATGTCTTGTGTTTGTGCAGCTTCCTTTATTGCTGCGGCCTCTACAAGTTCCAGGGCATGGGTTGGCAGAAAATAGATCTTTGAGGTCTCGAAAGGAGAGTGCCCACTTCTACCCGCGCGCTGCAGAAATCTGGCTACACCTTTGGGGGAGCCGATTTGGACGACGGTATCTACCGGCTTAAAATCTACGCCAAGGTCCAATGAGGAAGTGCAGACCACTGCTTTCAGTGCCCCGGTATGTATGGCCTCCTCAATCCAGTTCCGTAATTCAAAGTCTATCGATCCATGATGAATAGCGAGTAAACCGGCCAGGTCTTCGTCCAGAGCCAGCAAGGTTTGATACCATAGTTCTGCCTGTCCCCGGGTATTGGTGAAAATAAGCGTTGTTTTACTTTTTCGGATGATGGGCAACAACTTATGGGCCAGCTTATGTCCCAGATGTCCGGCCCAGGGCAACATGTCAATATGGTCAGGCAGCACCGACCGGATCATAATCTTCTTTTCAATATCAGCTTTGATGATTGTTTTTAAGACATCATCATAAGGCACCAATACGTCCATGGCCTGTTCCATATTCCCGATAGTTGCCGATATGCCCCAGATGCGTAACAAGCGCTCAGGGTGCAGTTCATTAACCAATCCTTTTATCCTTGAAATGGCCAGTTCAGTCATTACGCCCCTTTTGCTGCCAATCAGCTCGTGCCATTCATCGGCCACAATGCACTGCAGTTGATCGAAATAATTAACGGTACTTTTTTGCGCCAGCAGCAGATGGATGCTTTCCGGGGTAATAATCAGCACTTCAGGCATTTGTTTCTTTTGCTTCAGCTTTTCACTTTGTGTAGTGTCTCCATTGCGGACGCCTATCACCCAGTCCAGCCCGAGCTCCAGGCAAGCCTGGCTCATAGCGCGGGCAAGGTCTTTGGCAAGTGAGCGCAAAGGCGTAATCCAGATCAGTGTTAACCCGCTAGGCTTAGTTTTGCTTTTTTCGACCCCCTTGTTTTTTGCAGCTATTAGTTCCTGCTCCGCTTTTTTATTAAGCTCATCAATTACCACAGCTAAAAAAATAGAGAAGGTTTTCCCAAAGCCTGTAGGTGCATTTACCAGGCCACAATACCCTTCAGCGTAATATTGCCAGGCATCGGTCTGAAACGTAAACGGTTTCTTTTTACTATGCTTAAGCCATTTAATTACCTGTTTATATCCTTTGCTTTTTTCGAGCTGCATGCTATTGAAATAAAGAAACTAATATACTAATGTCAGATACGATCTGATGCGTTTGATAGAGAAGCTTGTAATAACTGCTTCAGGTCATCGAGTGTATTGATCTCATCTGCTTTTTTGTCTTTTCTCCATCGGGCAATCCTTGGAAATCTTAATGCAAGCCCTGCTTTGTGCCGCTTACTTTCTGCAATTCCTTCGAATGCAATTTCGAAAACCAATTCGGGTTTAACGGTTCTTACAGGACCAAATTTTTCAATCGCATTCTTAACCACAAAAGCATTCACCTCCTTAATTTCTTTATCTGTTAATCCAGAATATGCTTTTGCTATGGTGATCAGCTGATCGCCGTCCCTTACTGCAAATGTATAATCTGTATAGAAGTTTGCCCTTCTGCCGCTTCCTTTTTGTGCATAGATCATCACCGTATCAACGGTGTAGGGGTTGATCTTCCATTTCCACCAGTCGCCCCGCTTTCTTCCGGAATGGTATAAGGAATCCAGCTTTTTTAGCATAATACCTTCGCTGTTAATGTCTCTGGACCCCATTCTGAGTCGTGCAAGTTCATCCCATCGAGTAAAACGGACTATAGGTGAAAGCACAACTACATTATTGGTAGTCAGCCCTGAAATTACTGTTTCCAGTAATAACCTGCGGCTGCTTAATGGCTCTTCTCTCAGGTCGTGGCCCTCATACTCGAGCAGATCGTAAGTGAAGAAACCTATCGGTGCATCATTAAGTTGATTTTTATGAATGGTTTTTCTGTTTAAGCGTTGCTGTAATATGCTAAATGCCTGTACATTTCCATTCTTTACGGAAAGTATTTCTCCGTCCAGCACAGTTCCATCTTTAAGTTCATCTGATAAAAAGTCTAGTTCGGGAAATTGTTCTGTAACCAGTTCTTCCCCACGTGACCAAATGAAAAGTTCGCCATTTCGCTTTACAATCTGCCCTCTTATGCCATCCCACTTCCATTCGGCCTGCCATTCCATCGGTTCTCCGAGCGACGAAGGCTGGGCCTCCAGGGCATAGGCCAGGCAAAAGGGATATGGCCATGAATTATCGGTGTTAACATGAGTACCTCCCAGCAGGTCCTGGTAAGTGATTTCAGCTGGCAGCCATTTGCCCATGATACTATGCATGATCTTGCTGCTTTCAATGTTACTTTGTTTGGCCAGTGCATTGACCAGCATCTTATTGGAGACACCGATCCGAAAGTTGCCGGATATCAGTTTATTGAAGACAAAACGCTCTGCGGTTTCCAGGCTGTTCCATGCTTTTAAGATGAATTGTTTTTTATAGGAGTCGTCTTTTCCATTTAATAAGGCAAGGGCACTGACCCATTCATGAAGTTTAAGATTACTGATTGTGGTTGCGGGTGGTAATATGAGCGCTATGGTCTCACTCAG
>CAMLDJ010000259.1 GCA_946478755.1 uncultured Pedobacter sp.
AACTTATCGACACCTGCATTGATGTTGTACGTTATATTAAATGGCAGTTTATAGTCAGCGAAGACCTTAATCAGTTGTCGCTGAACAGAATTGTTGTAGCTCCCTTCCTTAAGAAACATCTCCAGGTTTTCAACTGCATTCCTCCCAGGAGTAGGGAATACCGCGTTTCCGTACTTTCCATCAGCAGTGTAGGGTGTCATGATAGGCAATGCCCGGGTAAACCGGGTAAAGAAATACTCTGTGCCGTGAGCGTTTTCAGAATACTTTCTTAGATTTCCTTTAACCGTGGCACCGGCCTTTAACTTATCAGTAATGGCGGCAGTAATATTCAGGTCAATGGTATATCGGTTGGCATGACTTGCTTCTTTTAAAAGCCCTTCCTGATCCATATAACCAAGAGCCAGACTGTATTGATATTTGTCGGTCCCCCCTGAAAAACGGAGATTGTGTTGTTGCAAAGACCCATTTTTCAATACATAATCAAACCAGTTCATGTTCGGATAGGTAAATGGGTTTGAGGCCATCCCATTTCGGTATTCCTCTATTTGAGCGTCAGAATAAGTTGGTGTCAATAAGCCTTCGTTTTTTACCGCCTGGTTTCTCAATTCCATATATTGAATGGGATCCCAGACTACATCAGGTAAAAAAGTAGGCGTTTGGATGCCATGAGAAAAACTGTAATTGATTTCTGATCTGCCTGGTTTACCAGACTTTGTGGTCACTAAAATAACGCCATTGGCAGACCTCGACCCATAAATTGCGGCTGAAGCATCCTTCAAAACCGTGACGCTCTGAATGGTTGCCGGATTGATCTCGTCCAGGCTATATTCGATACCGTCAACCAGTACCAACGGGTTATTTTTGCTGGCGGATCCGATGGTACTCAGACCTCTGATACGGATCACCCCTCCATCACGCCCTGGTTGACCGCCTGGTTGATTGACCCACAAACCAGATACACCATGCAGGGCCTGACTAAGGTTAGTAGATGGCGTATTTTCCTTCTTGACCATATCGAGAGTAGCAATAGCTCCTGTGATATTCTCCTTCTTTTGCGTACCATAACCCACCACTACGACCTCCGTTAAATTGCGAAGATCCGGCTCCAGGGCTATGGCTAAAGGCCGGTTGTTTAAGGCAAGCACCTCACGGGGCACAAAACCGGTATAGGACACTATCAATGTAGATCCTTCGTTTAAATTTTTAAATGCAAACTGGCCATTTGCGTCCGTACTGGTTACCATTGTGGTTCCTTTTACTCTTACGGATGCCCCCGGAAGCGGCAGCCCTTTTTCATCAGTAACCCTGCCAGAAATATCAATGGCTTTACTCCATGACAAGTTCATACGTTTTTGTACGATGACAGTATTCTTCGATATGGTATACGTAAAGGGCTGCTGGTCGAAACATTGCTTCAGCACCTCCTCTATGGAAGCGTCTTTTACCTCTATATTTACGGTCCTGGCAGACTTTAAAAGCCTGGTGTTGTAAAGAAAAGTATAACCGCTTTGTTTTCTGATCTGTTTGAATATTTGTTCAAGCGGAACTTTATGAGTTGATAATGTAATCTTTTGGGCATAGCTTTCTGCGTTGGCCTGTAAGATGGATATGATCAATAAAACAAAAGTTAGTTTCATAATCAGCATAATTTTATAGGGGATGCGAATTGGTTTTTCGCACGCTCTAAGAGAAAATAATTTCATACATTTATGATTGTTTAGGTTACAATGGAACATCTCAATAGCTTTTGACAATGATTTAGGGTACCTGAATATTTTACCAGGGGCGGCTTCAACGCCCCTGGTATATTTTTTACCCTATTTTGATGGCAGGTAATTTTATGGCATAACCAAAATCCTCCTTTCGTCAATTTTATAGTGAACATCACCTGTTAACTGGAGCATTTTTAATACTTCAGATATGTCTTTAAAACGGGAGATCATCCCGGCAAATTCTTTATTCTCCATGTTCCCTTCATATACCACTTCAACATCATACCAACGGGAAATTTTGCGCATAATGCTATAGATGTTCTCACCCTGGAATAAAAAATAGCCGTCTTTCCATGCTACAGATTCATCAGCATCAACGGCCTTTATACTTATTTTGTCTGAGCCCTTGTTTAATATTGACTGTTGTCCGGGTTTTAACTGTATCTCCCGTGTAGTATTGCCTACCAATACGGATCCTTCAAGTAATGTAGTATAGATATTGTCCTCTTCAGCGTAAGCCATTACATTGAAGTGTGTGCCTAATACGGTTATATTTTGATGATTGGCGAGTACTTTAAAGGGCCTATCCTTATTTTTTGTAATTTCGAAATAAGCTTCCCCGCTGAGTTCCACACTCCGTTCGCTGCTGTTTTCAAAGGAGGCAGGGTATTTCAAAGAAGAGGCGGCATTTAACCAAACCTTACTTTTATCGGGCAGAATGACCATATAGGTTTCACCTTTTGAAGTAGACAACGTATTGATCCGGTTTCCACCATCTCCTGTACCGGTAACTTCATATATCAGTTGCCCATCGGTAGTTTTAGAGATGACCACACCGGCCTCTTTAGCCAGCTGCCCATTTCCTGCATCATTTAATAAGATGCGTTTTCCGTTTGCCAGGATTAGTGTTGCGCCAACTTTTCCGGGTTTTATGTTATTTACATGAGTTGGAGACGCTGAATTAAATTGTGGATGATGGGCTGTGTTAGCCGGGTAATATAACCAGGTACCCAATGTTATCACCACAATTGCAGCAGCTAAGCCCGCTATGCGTGGCCATAGTCTGATGGTGGTTTCTATCGGTCCGTTGTCCAGTTTAATCCAGATACGTCCAAGAGAGTTTTCTATCGCATCTTCAGTTAACTCAGGATTTTCAAGCTTTAGCTGCTGATACCAGGTCTCCACAATGTCCTTTTCAGCTGGTGTACAGGTGCCCAGCTTATATTTTGCCAATAATTCTTTAGCGTCTATTTTTTGCATATTTGGTTAGGAAAGGCGGACTTTCAAAAGCAATAGACGTGGCTAGGGTGTGTATGGGGTAAAAAAAATGAAATAATTTTTTGAAAAGCGCTTACTTAGTTGATTATCAGATCAATAATTTATCAGCAAATAAATCAGCATATACAGACCCAGCTTAACACGGAGGGTTTTTAGTGCGTGTTGTACGTGTTTTCTTACCGTTTGTTCCGATAAATCCAGTTTCAGGGCAATTTCTTTATGGCTAAGTTCTGCCTTTCTGCTGAGTTCAAACACTTCACGCATCTTTTTTGGAAGCAGACCGATTTCCCTGTCAATCAGCGCCTTCATTTCATTTTCGCGTGCAAGGTAGTCTGTAACAGCCTCTCCTTCATCTATGAATTTTTGAAGTGACCGGATATAGAAAGATTCCTTTTTTTGCTGGGAATAATGATCTAATATCCGATTTCTCACCGCTGTATACAGATAACCTGCAAGATGTCCTGAAAAACAAAGTGATAACCGTCTGCTCCATAGACTGCTAAAAATTTCATGGATCACATCTTCTGCTTCCTGCTGGTTTCGGAGCTTGTTGTACGCGTGGAGGAAAAGTAGCCGTTTATATCTTTCGTAAATTTCAGTGAACGCAGACTGGTCATCAGACTTTAGCAAGTTGGTCAGTTCCAAATCTGAAAGTTTACTATATTTGGTCATTTTCTAAATTCAAATAGTGTTTAATTACCTTTAATTAAACGGATTTAGTAGAGATGTATCAGTAAACTTAATAAATTTTCAATCTTAATACTAATTAATTATTTTCTTAATTTATTTATTTCACCGAAGTTTAGGTTAATTTGGGGATGATTTACTCACTAAATGCAAGACACTGATACTGGACATAGCCGCATGAGCTTTGACAAATACATTGTCAATCGCTTGCCGCTTACCTGACACTTAGCGCTTATTTATGCATTGTTTTAGCAGCAGTTTAAAAGACAAATTACTAATTGCCAAGGCAGAGATTATTTCAATTTAACCCAGATGAGATACTTTGATAATGTATTTGTTGTCTTTGTTTACCCCAAACTGAAAATATCTCAGGCTGTCCATCCGGGTTTGTTATAGTGCAAAAAAGGAATTATTTGATTATGCTGAAGAAACAAACCTTGAAATCTATAACTATACTTCAACTGATAAAAATGCAGTTCTTAAAGAGAATGTTGTAAGCTACTGTATATGGGTAATATTTATATCTAGTTATATTCTTACCTATAGGTATGGTAGTAAACTAAGCAAGTTCACCAACCAAAGGGTAATAAATTGAAAATCGTTAAATAAAAATTACCTTTACATCTGAAAATCGTTCTTCTTTCTAACGTTTCTTAAATAAAAAAGGGAAAAAATGAGTGATTTTTTTTAATTTTTAAAAACGAAAAACCGCTTTTAAATGTGTTTAATGGGGGTAGCAAAAAATAATTTTAAAAAAATAGAATGGATAATCATGTAAAAGCTGGGCTGACCGCATCACTGGATAAGTTTTCTGTGGCTTCAGGAAAAGATTCAGTTAAATTTAAAGAGAATTTAATTGAAGTGTTCGATAAGGATCTGGGCTTTTTAGAAAAAGTAGCAGCGTTTGATGCAGCCTTTGACGACTATCCAGAATTTGAGGAGTTGAGGGAAGTCTTTTTTGATCTGCTGATGATTAATTTCTTTGCCAGTGATGTGAAGGACCTGGAAGAGGATTACCTGGATTCGGAAGAGTGGGCAGATATTGAAGAGGACACGATTGACAGGGGAACAGAATTGCTGAACTTGTTGTTGTACATCAATGAGTGCCATGATGAAAAAATCAGACCGGAGCTGGATGATTTCCTGAAAGAGTTTCTATTGGTAGAAGAGGATGAGTTTCAGGATGAGTTTCACATTTATGAGGACCTGATCAGCAACCAGCAACTGGTGGATAGTAGTGTGGAAGATATTTGCAGTCATGCCGGCATGATCGAGTTGGCAGAAGAAATGGAAGAGCTTTTTGTTCCGTTTATGGTTTTCTTCCATCAGCCAAAGGCCAATGATGAAGTGATCAATGAGCTGGGAACCTATAGTGCCAATAAGGAATTCGATATTGCTGTTTACTCATTGATCGCTGCATTTAACAATTAAATTTTAAGAAATGGAAACTGTTGAAACCGTTAAAACGCCGAACGCACTGGCCTTTAAAAGTGCGCTGGTTTATGCCATTTATTTTTTAGCACTAATCTATATCTTTAAACTCGCTGGTATCGATCAGAATGATCCGAACAGTCCGACTGCCGAGAAATTTATGAGCTCCCTGGCTTCTTATCTTCCGTTTATTCTGGCGATAGTATATGTACAAACCAATTTTAAGCAGGAGTTAGGTGGCTTTATCTCTTTTAAAAGGGCTTTTTCTGCCGGGTTTAGGGTTGCAGCTTATGCAGGTCTGTTTATTGCAGTGGTACTGATGCTGTATTATAAAGTATTGGACCGGCCCGCTTTTGAGCGTTTAATGGATGCTGCGCGGGAAGCCGCTGCAGGTGATGAAACCAAGCTTAGAGGGGTCGAGATGATGAAATCATACATGGTGTTTTTTATCGGCTTTGGTGCTGCGATTACTTACACATTACTCGGCCTGATCTCCAGTTTAATTGGGGCGGCTGTAATCAAGAAAGAAGCTCCGCTTTCTTACGAGTAATCAGTTGCTATGGTTTGATAGCACTTTCACCCAGTCTTCCTGTACTCGGGGAAGCTAATTACATAGAACCTCATGGTTCCGGTATAGGTCTTGTATACCTCTTGTATACCTGTCCTGGTCAGTCGTATATACTTCGTACATCATTCAGGCGTCAGTTAATGTTGCGTTAGTCAGGACCGAAGCAACACCCTGTCAGCGTGAGTGATGACCGAAGCAGGAGGTCATGTATAAATGAGGTATAGCAGAGATACACATGATGTACAGAGGTACTTCGATACCGGATTACTTCATTGTTGAAGGTTGAAGATCATAATGGTCTGTATTTTTATAAAAAAGTTTAATTATGAATCGCATTAAAATTTCATTTCTCTTATTTGTACTGATCCTTGCAGCTGCCTGTTCTCCGAAACTAGGCAGTACGGGCTCAGGAACATCCGCACTGCGCGTATTGTCCTATAATATTCATCATTGTAATCCGCCATCCAAAGAAGGACTGATAGATGTCGAAGCAATTGTTAAAGCGATCCGACTACAAAATCCGGATCTTGTTGCACTGCAGGAAGTTGATGTAAATACCAAACGATCAGGTAATATCAATCAGGCTGCTTTATTGGCCGATAAGCTTAAAATGAAAGTTTATTTTGCAAAGGCGATCGCTCATGATGGCGGCGATTACGGGGTGGCCATTTTGTCTAAATACCCTTTAACCGATACCCAAACCTTTATGCTGCCAAAAAACAATGATGCAAAGGCAGAACAAAGAGTGCTGGCAGTGGCTACCGTCACTTTGCCGGGTGGCCATAAAATAAAATTTGCTTCTACCCATCTGGATGCACAAAAAGCTGATGCCAACAGGTTGTTGCAGGTTGCAGAGATCAACCGGCTCACGGCAAAAGAAAGCTTGCCACTCATCCTTGCCGGAGATTTGAATGCAGCCCCTCCATCCGAAGCGACCCGCCTGTTCGATCAGCAATTTATAAGGACCTGTACGGACTGTGCATTTACGATCCCCGTCATCGATCCAAGGAAAACCATTGACCATATTGCTTTTAAAAAAGGGGTTCGCTTCAGCATCATTTCGCACGAGGTAATTGCTGAACGCTATGCCTCAGATCATTTGCCTGTGCTGGCAGTTTTGAAGCTGTAGCCCGCCAATCTTCCCGCGAAAAGCGATATACATACCGAAATGGGAATATTTTTTCCTGGAATACATAAATGCTAACGCAGTTTTCTCTAAGTTTGCATTTATTTTTTAGCGTTATAAGCACACATGGATATTTCTGTTGTAATCCCATTGTATAATGAAGATGAGTCCCTTCCGGAATTAACCACCTGGATTGCCAAGGTCATGCGGGAGCATAATTTTTCCTATGAGATCCTTTTTGTTGACGATGGGAGTACAGATTCATCCTGGAGGGTAATTGAAGGCTTGAAAAAAGAATATGATGCGGTAAAAGCGATTAAGTTCAGAAGAAATTACGGTAAATCAGCAGCTTTGAATGTGGCTTTTGCAGCTGCAGAGGGAGATGTGATCATCACGATGGATGCGGACCTGCAGGACAGTCCGGATGAAATACCCGAACTATTCCGTAGAATAAATGAAGAAAAGCTGGACATCATTTCGGGATGGAAGAAAAAGCGCTATGATCCCATCACCAAAACAATTCCAACCAAACTATTCAATGCCGCGACACGCAGCATGTCTGGCATCCGGTTAAACGATTTCAACTGTGGTTTAAAGGCTTACAGAAAGGACGTGGTCAAAACCATTGAGGTGTATGGAGAAATGCACCGTTATATACCCGTAATTGCCAAATGGGCAGGCTTTAAAAAAATTGGGGAACAGGTTGTAGAGCACAGAGCCAGGAAGTATGGGGTGACTAAGTTTGGACTCAGCCGTTTTATAAATGGATTCCTCGATTTGCTATCCATCTTTTTTGTCGGCAAGTTCGGCAAAAGACCAATGCACTTCTTCGGTTCACTAGGGGTATTGAGTTTCTTAATTGGAACCTTTATGGCGATATGGTTGATTGCTGCGAAGCTGTATCACATCTGGATGAATATTTCTTACAAAAGGGATGTTACAGATCAGCCCTTATTTTACATTGCACTGGTCGCCATTATAGTCGGTTCGCAATTGTTCTTAACCGGCTTTGTGGCGGAGCTGGTAACCAGGAACGCTACGGAACGAAATCATTATCTGATTGAAAAAGAGATCATTTA
>CAMLDJ010000260.1 GCA_946478755.1 uncultured Pedobacter sp.
TTTTTACCCGAGTTTGAAGCGAATTTCCAGCGCAGGGGCGGAAAAGTACTTTGGGCAAATAATACCGAAGAGGCACAGCAGGAAATCCTCAACATCATAAATAAAAGCGGTGGCAAAACGGTGATCAAATCGAAATCGATGACTACCGAAGAGATTCATCTCAATGAATTCCTGGGAGAGCATGGCATTGAGTCCCTGGAAAGCGACCTGGGTGAATATATTGTTCAACTTCTGGGCCAGCACCCTTATCATATTGTTACTCCGGCTATGCACCTGAACAAGGAAGACATTGCTAAGTTGTTCCATGAAAAGTTCGGTACTCCGCTAGACTATACGCCGCAGCAGCTTACACAAAAAGCAAGGGAGCTATTAAGAGAAAAATACCTGAATGCCGATATTGGCATCAGCGGAGGAAACTTCTTAATTGCCGATACGGGAAGTATTGCCTTAACAGAGAATGAAGGAAATGCAAGGCTCTGCACGACCTTTCCGAAAATTCACATCGCCATTGTTGGTATTGAAAAAGTCATCCCTTCCATAGCAGACCTTGACCTGTTCTGGCCACTTCTGGCCAGCCATGGCACAGGACAAAATCTAACGGTGTACAACACCATATTAACTGGCCCTAAACATGGCGAGGACACGGACGGCCCGGAAGAGATGTATGTGATCCTGCTGGACAACGGCCGTACAAACTTACTGGCACAAAAAGATCAGCGACAGGGATTATATTGCATTCGGTGTGGTGCCTGCCTAAATGCCTGCCCGGTATACAAGAACATTGGCGGTCACACTTATAATACCACTTATAGTGGCCCCATTGGCTCCATCATTACTCCGCATTTAAAAGGGATGACTGACTTTAAACACCTCAGCTACGCTTCCAGCTTATGTGGAAAATGTTCTGAAGTCTGCCCGGTGAAGATCGACATCCATAAAATGCTGCTGCTCAACAGACGAGACGCTGCTGCCTCACACGAAAATACGAGAGGAGAAGAAATTGGCTGGAAGATCTGGAAAATTGGAATGCTGAAAAGATCCAGGATGGATAGCTTCGGGGGGAAAGTCAAAAATTTCTTCCTTAAGTTTCTCTTTAAAAAAATGTGGGGCAAGTATCGGGAAATGCCGAATGTTGCACCTAAATCATTTGCCAAATTATGGGAAGAAAAGAATAAAGGCCAAAAAAACTGATCATTATGACCTTCGACAGAAAGGATAAGGATAACGTTACATTGCTGAATTTTTATCTGCAGCTCCTCTACCCCCGTATGGTAGAGGAAAAAATGCTTATTCTACTCCGTCAGGGACGCATTGGAAAATGGTTTTCAGGTATTGGGCAGGAAGCGATTGCAGTGGGCAGCGCCATGGCCATGAATCATGCCGAATATATTCTTCCGATGCACAGAAACCTGGGTGTTTTCACTTCCAGAAATGTGCCGCTGTCAAAGTTAATGGCACAATGGCAGGGCAAGGCAACAGGCTTTACCAAGGGCAGGGACCGCTCCTTCCATTTCGGCACTCAGGAACACAAGATCATTGGGATGATTTCACATCTGGGGCCTCAGATGGCCATTGCTGATGGTATTGCCCTGGCCGATCTCATTTCGAATACACCACATGCCACCCTGGTATTTACGGGTGAGGGGGCGACAAGTGAAGGTGATTTTCATGAGGCCATCAATGTAGCCGCGGTCTGGGATCTGCCTGTTATCTTTCTGATAGAGAATAACGGTTACGGTCTTTCCACTCCGGTTTCTGAGCAGTTTAAATGTAAAAATCTGGCAGATAAGGCAATTGGATATGGAATTGAGGGTCTTCAGGTAGATGGCAATAACATCCTGGAGGTGTATGATCTAATTGATAGGGTAGCGACAAGGATGAGACAAAATCCTAAACCGGTATTGATCGAATGTTTAACATTCAGGATGCGGGGGCATGAAGAGGCTTCAGGAACTAAATATGTACCCCAGGAACTAATTGAGGAATGGGGCGCCAAAGATCCGGTTAGAAATTTTGAGACCTATCTTCTGGAGCAAAATATTCTTACACAGGAATCAATCGCGGAAATCAGTTCGAACTTCAAAATAGAAATTGAACAGGAAGTAGAAAAGGCCTTTAGTGAGGATGAGCCAATTGCTGATAGTTGCAGGGAAAGTAAAGATATGTATTTCCCCTATCAGCAAACAGTTGCAAAACCGGCCGGACCAGAAAGGGAGCTGCGTTATCTCAATGCCATAGCTGACGGGCTGAGAGTCGGCATGCAAAGGCATAAAAACCTGGTGCTGTTGGGTCAGGATATTGCAGGATATGGAGGCGCTTTTAAAATCACTGAGGGCTTTCTAAACGAGTTTGGCAAAGAGCGGGTACGTAATACGCCTATCTGTGAATCTGCTATTGTAGGCGCAGCCCTTGGCCTTTCTATCAATGGGCATAAGGCGGTAATGGAAATGCAGTTTGCTGACTTTGTGACCTGCGGTTTTAATCAGATCGTAAACAACCTGGCTAAAACACATTATCGCTGGGGGGAAAAAGCAGATGTAGTGGTACGAATGCCTACCGGTGCAGGTAGCGGTGCGGGTCCTTTTCATTCTCAGAGCAATGAAGCCTGGTTTACTAAGACACCTGGCTTAAAGGTAGTTTATCCTGCGTTCCCGGATGATGCCAAGGGACTGCTGCTTGCCGCCATTGAAGACCCGAATCCGGTCATGTATTTTGAACATAAATATCTGTATAGAAGTTTGACCGGCGCTGTGCCTGAAGGGTTTTATACCACGGAAATCGGCAAAGCAAATGTGTTAAGACAAGGTGAACAGCTTTGTATCATCACTTATGGTTTGGGTGTCCATTGGGCATTATCTTACCTGGACGAAACTCCTCAATGCTCAGCCACCTTAGTTGATTTACGAAGTTTGCAACCCTGGGACAAAGAGGCAGTAGCCAGCGCCGTGAAAACGACGGGCAGAGTCCTCATTTTGCATGAAGATACCCTTAGTTCTGGTTTTGGCGCCGAACTGGCGGCATGGATTGCTGAACACTGCTTCCAATACCTTGACGCCCCGGTGATACGCTGTGCAAGCAGCGACACTGCCGTTCCAATGAATAAGATCCTGGAAGACGATTTCCTTGCAAAAAGCCGCTTAGCTGATATGGTTGAGCGTCTGCTGGCTTATTAGGCACGGATTAAACTAGGTTCCTGTCGCTTCCAGCGTTACCTCTGCCAAAGGATTAAATAAATAAATATTTCCATTATCCAGACAAACGCATCGATATCTTTTTCTAAGCTTTTCCCCTTTTTTGAATTGGCGGCCATCCTTGATGGTAAAGACCGTATGCATAGGCAATTCTTCCAGCCTCGATACATCCGCCAACTGATCATATTTTTTTAACGCCCGAGAAAGCTTCAGGTCTGTACAACTGGCAGCAGAGGGATTATTCAGGTAGCTGCTGATGGCCATCTTTACATCCTCCGGAAAAATTTCCTCTTCCAAAAAAGGAGCCATCATCCTTCTGAAATTGTATTTCCACTCATTTCCATGAGGTTTAACCCGGTTCTTATGATCATTCCAGGTTAGCAGATGTGCAAATTCATGCACCGTGGTGACAAGGAAAGCGTAACAGTTAAGATTATTGTTAACGGAGATCTTATGTCCTGTCCCTTTATAAGGATGCCTGTAGTCGCCCAACTTAGTTGCCCTGCCTTTGGCTATTTTGAATTCACAGTGAAAATAATCAATCCATTTGGCGATGATCGGCGCTGCAGCTGCAGGCATATATTGTGATAAAATCTGCTCTTTTTCCACCATCACAATATAACCAATTTACTTTAAAAGCTGATAGGCAATTAAACTTGCCACGTAGGCTAAAGAGGTCATGTAAAACAACTGGATGACCGGCCAGCGCCAGGATTTCGTTTCCCTGAATACTACAGCTACTGTACTCATACATTGCATGGCAAAGGCATAAAACAGCATTAACGAAAAAGCTGTCGCAACTGTAAACACCGGCAATCCCGTTTCTGCATTTTTAGCGCCCCTCATTTTATTTCTTATGGTTGCTACCGCTTCATCTCCGCCATCAACACTGTAGATAGTGGCCATGGTACCTACAAAAGCCTCACGGGCAGCAAAGGAAGTGATCAAGGCAATCCCGATCTTCCAGTCAAAGCCTAAGGGTTTAATGGCAGGTTCTATGGTATGTCCCAATATACCGGCATAAGAATTTTCCAGCTTTTCCGCAGACTTGTCTCGCTCCAGTGTACTGATCTGAACACTATCCTTTTTTGCCTCGATTGCCTCGTATTTTTTGTCAATGGCAGTAAAACGCTTCGATGGCCCGTAAGTCGCCAGTACCCATAAAATAATCGAAATGGCAATAATTACCTTTCCGGCTTCGAGCACAAAGGTTTTAGATTTCTCGTACATGGTAAACAGCACATTGCTCCAGCGCGGCATCCGGTAAACCGGCAGCTCCATAATGAAATAGGATTTTTCCCTGGCTTTAATTAAAAAGTTCATTACAAATGCCACAACAATAGCGGCAACAATACTGATTAAATACATCCCCATCAAGGTTAGGCCCTGCAAATTGATGAAGCCCCATATCATTTTCTCGGGCACCACCAACCCGATCAGTAAGGTGTAAACCGGTAGTCGCGCCGAGCAGCTTACCAACGGAGCTACCATAATGGTAATGATCCTGTCTTTCCAGCTTTCGATGTTCCTTGCGCTCATGATGGATGGAACAGCACAGGCAAGACTCCCAATCATTGGTACTACAGATTTGCCGCTTAACCCAAACTTTCTCATGATCTTATCCATCATGAAGGTGACTCTTGCCATATAGCCCGTATCTTCGAGGATAGAAATAAAGGCGAAGAGAATGGCAATCTGAGGAATAAATATCACTACGCCACCCAGGCCAGCAACGATGCCATCGAGCAGTAAATTGGTCAATATCCCTGGAGGGAGATGCTGATGACCATACTCAGTAAGCCATACAAAGCCGTACTCAATTAATTCCATTGGGTAGGAAGACCAGGAAAAGATCGAGTTAAAAATAAAGAACAGTATTCCAATAAAAATTAGAAAGCCCCAGAATCTATTGGTTAATATGGCGTCTATTTTATCACTGAAAATAAATTTTCTGGTGGCGCCGGTGTCCTTCACAATTCCACTTAATATTGTACTCAGGTAACGGTAGCGTGCTATTGTTTCAGCAGCCTGTAACTTCGATGATTCGAAGTGGTGTTCACTTTTTATTTTTTGAAACTCGTGTTTGTCCTCATCGGAAAAGATATTCAATGTTTCATACTGGTGCAGTACCTGCAATGCGAAATAATCGTTATCCGTTGCCACCCACTTTTTGGCCTCATCAATTGCCTCTGGGGCCAACTGATGCAGATCTACCCCTGCGACCTGTGTAGGTATAGCAGTTGCATTATTGATTGCTTCTTTTAGCTGAATCAGGCCCGAATTGCTTCTGGCAGAAATCGAGACGACCCGGATACCCAATCTTTCAGAAAGTTTGTCCACATCTATTTCTATCCCCTCCTTTTTGGCCATGTCTGTCATGTTCAGGGCCAAGACGATCGGGACTCCCAGATCTGCCACCTGGGTATAAAGCAATAGGTTTCTTCTGAGGTTTGTGGTGTCGGCTACCAGTACAACCAGATCAGGGTGACTGGAATTATTTTTATCTGCCAATACCTGAAAAACAATACTTTCATCTCTGCTTTTCGGATATAGGCTGTAGGTGCCAGGCAGGTCGACTACTTCGGCCTGTCTGCTACTGCTCAATTTGCAATAACCAATTTTCTTATCTACTGTAATCCCGGGAAAATTCCCAATCTTTTGATTTAATCCGGTAAGAAGATTGAAAAGTGTAGATTTTCCGGTATTGGGATTACCAACTAAAGCAATTTTGATGTCTCTTCCCAATTCCCTATTGAATTATAATAACGGAGGCTTCACTTTTGCGCAAACAAAGCTGGTAGCCTGCAACCCGGATAGCTATCGGGCAACCCAGCGGGGCAAAACGTTCCACCTCAACGACCTCACCAGGCAAGCAACCCATTTCCATTAATTTAACGGACATTTCCAAATCTGTAAAAGCTACGATAGTTCCCTGTTGTCCCGGATTAAGCTGTGAAAGTTTCATCTATATAATTTAAGTGGCGCAATTTAGGCTTAATTTATAATAATTCCAAATAAAGACGGTACAGGAATAACGCCCTGTACCGTCTTTATTTGGTCATATTTATGTATGAGATGCTGAAGCGTCAATTCAGGCTGATTTATCGCCTTGGAAAGGTGGTATAGCTAACTTTCGGGCAGTGACAACCCGCTTTAAAAAGGCCGCAGCTGCTAAGCAGGCTTACAAATAACAAGATACCTAGTTTAACGACTAGTCTTTTCATTATAATTTGATTTGTGCAAAAGTACATAACTAAAAACCCCCATGAAAACACCGATCATATCACAGCCGAAATCCCACCATTCTGCAGAGCGGTACCGAAAGAAATTCAACTGTAACATTTCTATTCCTCCACCAAGCGCCGCGGTAATGACAATGATTTTAAAGATTGTTAACGAACTGAAGCTATAGTTGTGCTGATACCTGATCTTTCCGTAAAAAAGCAATATCGTTAGCACATAAAAAAAGCCCATATGGACAAACTTGTCAAAGCCTTCAAAGAAAAAGCCTCCACCATTGCCCGATGGCATTTTTACACAGCATAGGATCACCACCACAACTGTCCACAGCATCGCCCATGTCTGATACTTTAACTGTCCAACAAAGCTCATCTATTATGCGCCTACCAGAGTTTTATAAGCATCTGCAGTTAACAGGCCATCTGCCTGGACAGCATCGGAAAGAGAAATTTTCACCATCCATCCCTGACCATAAGGATCCGTATTTACCAGCTCCGGATTGTCATTTAAAGCGGCATTTACTTCTAATACTGTACCTGTTACCGGCATAAACAAATCTGACACGGTCTTAACTGCTTCAACAGTACCAAATACCTCGTCCTTGCTCACCTCATCACCTGCGGTATTGATGTCTATATATACAATATCACCTAACTCACGCTGAGCAAAATCGGTAATACCAATATAAGCCTCATTACCTTCAACTTTTACCCATTCGTGGTCTTTAGTGTACTTTAATTCTGATGGAAAATTCATTTTTTTATTTATTTGTTAGTGCAATATTTAAAGAAGAAATCAGACAAGCTGATGCCTGATCTGCTCCAAAGGTAACTAAATCTGCTCATTTAAAACAACTCTAATTCAGGGTAATCCTTAAGCTAAAACCGAAATTACTAAATGAAGTATTGAAGGTCTGTGAGGTATATGGTTTCGTTACATTAGAATCATAAAATACCCTTACATTAAACCGCTGGTTTAAGATGTAATCGACACTTGGCCTCAGCGTGATGTTCTTGGCTCCGGATGAGACTTCTGCTTCATCAACATCTGCTCTGTAAATAACTGTTTTATTATCTCTTATGGCTACATCCAGTTTAAAATCCATGTTGTTGTCCGTCTTCAATCCCTTGAATAATCCAAAAGGGAACCTAAACTTGGTGGTGCGGTATCCCAAACCAAAAACCATATTGTTCTCAGACAACTGAGCAAGCTGGCTATTGGCCAGGCTTAATCCCAGCATACGTGTTCTGCCAAGTTCAAAGTTCGCCGTCATATTATTTTTGAGGCGGGTATCAATACCAATAAGCGGAGAAAACTGCTCGGCAATAGTGACCTGTGCATACTGATAAACCGGCAGGAAGTTTCTATTCTCATCCCTGCTGCTCACCGCACCATTATCTTCCCTGTAACGGATCAATGAGTTGAAGCCATTAATGCTATA
>CAMLDJ010000261.1 GCA_946478755.1 uncultured Pedobacter sp.
TTTTGGCCTGCAACCTTTTTATGAACGAGACAGAGATATTAAAGCGATACTGGGGATATGACGGCTTCAGACCATTGCAGGATGAGATCATCACCTCGGTTTTAAATGGCAAGGATACTATGGCTTTGTTGCCTACGGGTGGTGGTAAATCTATTTGTTTCCAGGTGCCGGCTATGGTTAAAGAAGGGATATGTATTGTCGTATCGCCATTGGTTGCGCTAATGAAAGATCAGGTAGAAGGTCTGAAAGCAAAAGGCATTGAGGCCGTGGCTATTTATGCTGGAATGGGCAAACGGGAGATTGATATTCTACTGGACAATTGCATCTACGGAAAGATCAAATTTTTGTATTTGTCTCCGGAGCGGTTATTGTCTGAATTGGTTCGCGTACGGATTTCGTATATGAATGTTAATTTAATTGCGGTAGATGAGGCGCATTGTATTTCGCAATGGGGGTATGATTTCAGGCCACCTTATTTAAAGATAAACGAGATCAGGGAAATTCATCCCGATGTTCCTGTATTAGCCCTGACCGCGACGGCAACCCGATTCGTCAGGAATGATATCATAGAAAAGCTGCAGTTTAAACAACCTCATGTTTTTGTTCAGAGCTTTACCCGTAAAAACCTGAGTTACATTGTGGCGGATGATGAGGATAAGTATAAAAAACTGATCGGTATTACCAGCAAGGTAAAAGGTAGCGGACTGGTTTATGTCCGCAACAGAAGGGAAACCGCTGAAGTTGCTGCTTTTCTAGGCAGGAATGGGATTGCTGCAGATTTTTATCATGCAGGAGTAGAGAAAGATGAGCGCTTTAAACGGCAGGAAGACTGGAAGCGCAACAGGATCAGGGTGATGGTCGCCACCAATGCTTTTGGAATGGGTATTGATAAGCCGGACGTGCGTTTTGTGGTTCATCTTGACTTGCCCGACAGTCTGGAGGCTTATTACCAGGAAGCGGGCCGCGCAGGAAGGGACGGATTGAAGGCTTACGCTGTTTTGCTGGCCAATAAATCGGACCAGTTATCCTTAAAAGCCAAGTATACAGACAGTTTTCCCTCGGTTGAAGAAATAAAAAAAGTTTACCACTATCTGGGAAATTATTTTCAGTTGGCTTATGGAGCAGGGGAAGGGCTGACCTTTGGTTTTGACCTGGCCGACTTTTGTAAAAGATTTAATGTCGGGGTGATCAAAGCCATGGCAGCGATGAAATTTTTAGAGCATGACGGATACCTCACTTTGTCAGAAAATATATTTTTGCCTTCCAGGGTGTTGTTTATTGTGGGGAATGAGGATGTTTACCGGTTTCAAATAGAGAATGCTGGTTATGATGGGCTTATAAAAGCTATATTAAGATCTTATGGAGGTGCTTTTGAACAGTATGTAAAGATCAGTGAAGCTGATATTGCCGGGAAGATCCGGGCTTCGTTTAAAGATGTAGTGCGGCATTTAAACACCTTGCAGGAATTGGGATTATTGTCCTATCTGCCGCAATCCGATCAGCCACAGCTGCAATACCTTCGGCCAAGACTGGATTTTAACCATATGGATATTGACGTAAAATATATCGCACAGCGCAAACAGATACAGACCGACCAGGTAAATGCCGTTTTGGCCTATGTCGCGAAAAAAGAATGTCGCAGTGTGCAGTTGCTGGCTTATTTTGATGAGCCGGGATCAGATAAGTGTGGCATTTGTGATGTCTGTCTGGCTGAAAAAAAGAAAGATGATGCAGCGCAGCTGGAGGATAAGATAGACTTTGAGATCATTAGACTTTTACAGGTAGAAACGCATACGCTGGACCTGTTGGTGCCGGCGATTGCCGCTGGAACTGAAACCGAACGGCTGGAACGGATACGTATCCTTATGGATGCAGGAAAGATCAAAACAGACGGTAAAAATTATTATCTTTAGCTATGATGAAGAACCTAGCCCTTATTGCCTTGCTTATTCCTGTTTTATTTGCAGGGTGTGAAACCAGGTGTATAGAAGATTCCGGTCAGACTGTGAGCAGGACCGTTTCCCTGAAGAATTTTGATAAAATAAAAGTAAAAGGCACGATTAAGCTGATACTGGTACAGGATAGCAGCTATAAGGTGCAGGTTGATGCAGATTCAAATATCATCACTTATGTTAAAGCTGATGTTTCCGGGTCTGAACTAACTATAAAGCTGGACCATGATAATTACTGTGGTACTGATTCTATTGTGGTACATGCAGGGATTGGTGAATTGAAAAAACTGGAACTGGATGGTACCATTGCAGTTGCTGGAGAAGGACGGATCTATGCCAGAGATATCGACCTTTCTCTTGCAGGTACCTCGGATGTGTCGCTGGACTTAAATGCTGCCAGGGTAAACACGGGGGTGGAAGGGGTTGGCAAAATTGCATTAACCGGACAAGCTGGTACACATGAGCTGAAAATCAGAGGGACAGCAACGGTTGATGCTTTTGATTTTGTGGTAGGGGTGTGTCATGTGGAAACTGACGGTACCGCGAAAGCTAACTTAAATGTACTTAACGAGTTAAAAGTTAACACGTCGGGTTCCAGTGAGATTTACTATAAAGGTAATCCTAAAAAAGTAGAAGAGAAAAAATCAGGCGCCACCAAGCTGGAGAAAGTAAATTAGGACTGATTGTTGTTTTTACCTACTTTAGTCGCCTTATTCAATACATGGAAAAAAACGACAAAAAGGTTATCCGGTCATGGGCATTCTTCGATTGGGCCAATTCAGCTTATAACTTAGTCATCACTTCAACAATATTTCCAGCCTATTACACCATTATTACAACAACCAGGGATTATGGCGATCAGGTGACCTTTTTTGGTAGGAAATTTACCAACACGGCCTTGTCTAATTATGCCCTTTCTGTGGCCTATCTGATTATGGTCATCTTGCTACCCATTTTGTCTTCTATGGCCGATTACCGGGGGAATAAGAAGTTTTTCATGAAGCTCTTTACCTATATCGGCGGCTTTGCTTGTATCGGCCTGTATTTTTTTAAACTGGATACCCTTGAATTTGGTGTGATCTGTTTTGCTGTTGCGGCAATGGGTTATGTAGGCGGGGTGATGTTTAACAATTCGTATCTCCCAGAAATCGCGACTCCTGATCAGCAGGACCGGGTCAGCGCCAAAGGTTATGCTTACGGCTATATAGGTAGTGTATTGTTACAGCTCATTTGCTTTGTTTTTGTATTGAAGCCGGAACTGTTTGGTATTACCGATCTTTCTTTTCCACCGCGGCTATCGTTTTTAATGGTTGGTTTATGGTGGATTGGCTTTGCTCAAATCTCCTTTAAAAGATTGCCCGCCGGCAGCCCCAATTACAAGGAAATCAATAAAAGTGTAATTCATAGTGGTTTTCAGGAACTGGCCAAGGTCTGGAAACAGTTAAAACATATGGAGTTTCTGAAGAAATTCTTACTGGCGTTTTTCTTTTATTCGATGGGTGTGCAGACGATCATGCTTGCAGCGGCCGGTTTTGGGGAAAAAACCCTCCAGCTGGGCACCGCCAAACTGATTGCGGTGATCTTGATCATACAATTGGTCGCCATTGCCGGTGCCATGCTGATGTCTAACTTTGCAAGGAAAGTAGGAAATGTTAAAGTGCTGATCGTTGTCGTGCTCATTTGGATTGCAACTTGTTTCTGTGCCTATTTTATCAGTAATGAGTACCAGTTCTATGGTCTGGCTGCCATTGTTGGGCTGATCATGGGGGGGATACAATCTTTATCCCGATCTACCTATTCTAAGTACCTGCCTGCGGATACACCTGATACTACTTCCTTTTTTAGCTTTTATGATGTTACAGAAAAAATGGCTATTGTTATTGGGCTTTTCAGCTTTGCCTTTATTGAGGAGGTAACTGGCAGTATTCGCAATTCTATTATTGCTTTGGCATCATTTTTTGTATTAGGTTTGGTATTTTTGCTGCTGTTAAAAAGTTCTGAAAAGAAACTGGACTAATTAGATTGCCGCGAACCTGATTTATATATTAAATGAAACCATCATAAGCATACCGCTTAAAAACAGCAATAAAATGCTGATGAAAAAACAATTATATTTCAATGAAAATAGAATTATTTGTGCCCTGCTTTGTCGACCAATTATATCCTGAAACGGCATTTAATACCATTAAATTACTGGAAAAATGTGGATGTGAGGTGTTCTATAATTCTGCGCAGACCTGCTGCGGACAGCCTGCTTATAATGCGGGCTATTGGGAACAGGCTAAGGAAACTGGAGTTAAGTTTTTAAGTGATTTTTCGGAAACCAATTATATCGTGGCACCGTCGGCATCTTGCGTGGGTATGGTGAAAAATGGGTACAACGATTTGTTTACGAATACGACGGTACATAATAAATGCAGAAACATACAAGGCAATATATTTGAACTTTCTGATTTTTTGGTTAATGTGCTGAAGCGGGATTATTTTGGTGCTGAACTGGAGGGCAAGGCTGTTTATCATGATTCCTGCAGCGGTCTTCGTGAATGTAAGATTAAAAAAGAACCAAGATTGTTGCTATCGAAAGTACACGGCCTGGAGATGGTTGAAATGAAAGATACCGATATGTGCTGCGGGTTTGGTGGTACATTTGCTGTTAAATTTGATGCGATCTCTTCAGCGATGGCCGAGCAAAAGGTGAACAATGCGATGGAACAGGGGGCCGAGTACGTTATTTCAACTGATCTTTCCTGCTTAATGCATTTGCAGGGTTATATCGAAAAAAATAATATTCCATTAAAAACGATGCATTTAGCCGATGTTTTAGCAAGTGGCTGGCTCGAAAGTACAGAATATTAATTAACTTCGCACTGCGAAATTAAATCACCTTGTAAGTGATTACGATTAATCTTTTATCAATTTTTAAATCATAGTTGTAGATGATTCATATTACACTCCCTGACGGCTCCAGCCGCCAGTATGAAAAGGGCACAACTGCCCATCAAATTGCTTTATCTATTTCAGAAGGGCTCGCCCGGAATGTTTTAGCTGCCGAAGTAAACGGCGAAGTTTGGGATTCATCGAGGCCAATTGAGGCTGATGCTACGGTAAAACTGCTAACCTGGAACGACGAGGCCGGTAAGGCTACCTTTTGGCATTCTTCGGCGCATATGATGGCCGAGGCTTTAGAAGCTTTATATCCGGGAACAAAGTTTGGTATTGGTCCGGCCATTGAAACCGGTTTTTACTATGACGTTGATTTTGGGGACAGAGAGTTCTCTTCTGATGATTTTAAGGCAATAGAGGCCAAGATCATTGAGTTGGCAAAGCAGAAAGAAGTTTTTGAACGCAAAGCTGTTTCTAAAGCTGATGCCATCGCTTATTTCAAAGAAAAAGGCGATGAGTACAAGTTAGATCTTTTAGAAGGTCTGGAAGATGGAAAGATCACCTTTTATACACAAGGGGAATTCACAGATCTTTGCCGCGGTCCGCATATTCCTAATACAGGTTTCGTAAAGGCGGTAAAACTGATGAACGTTGCTGGGGCTTACTGGCGTGGTGATGAAACAAGAAAGCAGCTGACCCGTATTTATGGGGTGACATTTCCTAAGGCAAGTGAGCTGACTGAATACCTCCATATGATTGAAGAGGCAAAGAAAAGGGACCACCGTAAACTGGGTAAGGAACTGGAGCTATTTGCTTTTTCTGAAAAGGTTGGCATGGGATTGCCGTTATGGTTGCCTAAAGGAACAGCCTTGCGTGAGCGTCTGGTGCAGTTTTTAACCAAAGCACAAGCGAAAGCAGGTTATGAACAGGTGGTAACTCCGCATATCGGACATAAAAATTTATACATTACTTCCGGTCACTATGAGAAATATGGTAAAGATGCATTTCAACCAATAAAAACACCGCAGGAGGGAGAGGAGTTCTTTTTAAAACCGATGAACTGTCCCCACCACTGCGAAATATATAAAGTTAAGCCGCGGTCTTATAAGGATCTTCCTTTGCGCTTTGCAGAATTTGGAACAGTTTACCGGTACGAACAAAGTGGGGAGCTGCATGGCTTAACCCGTGTTCGTGGCTTTACTCAAGATGATGCACATTTATTTTGTAGACCAGACCAGGTAAAGGAGGAGTTTAAGAAGGTGATAGACCTGGTGTTGTATGTCTTTAAATCATTGGGCTTCAATGATTATATCGCGCAGGTTTCTTTAAGGGACCCTGAAAACCGGACCAAGTATATTGGAAGTGATGAGAACTGGCACCTGGCAGAATCGGCAATTATAGAAGCCGCTGCTGAAAAAGGCCTGCCAACCGTTGTAGAGTATGGTGAGGCTGCTTTTTATGGTCCGAAGCTGGACTTCATGGTGAAAGATGCTTTGGGTAGAAAATGGCAGTTGGGAACAATCCAGGTAGATTACAACCTGCCTGAACGCTTTGAACTTGAATATACCGGTAGTGATAACCAGAAGCACAGACCGGTGATGATTCACCGTGCACCCTTTGGATCGCTGGAACGCTTTATTGCAGTTTTAATCGAACATTGTGCAGGGAATTTTCCATTGTGGCTTTCTCCGGAGCAATTTATTATTCTTCCGATCTCTGAAAAGTATGAAGATTATGCAAAAAAAGTTTCAGATGAATTAAATAATTCCGATATTCGCGGGCTGATTGACTTCCGTGACGAGAAGATTGGAAGAAAAATCAGGGATGCGGAGGTTAAAAAAACACCTTATATGTTGATTATCGGCGAGAAAGAGATGGCTGAAGGAAAGGTGTCTGTAAGAAAACACGGTGAAGGAGATTTAGGTGAAATGACCCTGCAGGAGTTTAGCGAATTATTAATTAAAGAAATAACAGTTTAAATAAGATATAAATTTGGCATTAGGCAGACCAGGATTTAATAGGGGACCACGTCCTCCTTTTAAGAAAAAAGAAGCAGAACATAATATTAATCAGTTTATCAGAGCGCAAGAGGTGCGGTTAGCTGGAGATAATGTTGAACCAGGGATCTATCCTTTGGCAAAAGCTTTGGCCCTTGCCGATGAGTTGGAATTGGATCTGGTAGAAATCTCTCCAAATGCAGTACCTCCGGTTTGTAGGATTATTGATTACAGTAAATTTGTTTACGAACAGAAGAAGAAACAGAAGGAGATTAAAGCAAATGCAAAGCAGACTGTAATTAAAGAAATTCGTTTTGGACCTAATACGAACGATCACGATTTCCAGTTTAAGCTAAAACATGCGGTTAGTTTCCTGGAAAATGGTGAGAAAGTCAGGGCCTATGTGCATTTTAAAGGCAGGGCGATTGTATATAAAGAACAGGGAGAGATCCTGTTATTGAAGTTTGCCCAGGCTCTTGAAGATATCGGTAAAGTGGAGCTGTTACCAAAATTAGAAGGTAAGCGTATGTTTTTGACGCTTGCACCAAAAGTTGCTAAGAAATAAATAAATTACATAAATAAACACAGGTTATGCCAAAAATGAAAACCAATTCCAGTGCTAAAAAGCGTTTTTCGCTTACTGGAACAGGTAAAATCGCAAGAAAGAACGCATACAAAAGTCACATCTTAACAAAGATGTCAACTAAACGTAAGCGTAACTTAGGTCAAACATCAATGGTGTCTGATGCTGATATGGGCAACGTTAAACGTATGCTTGCAATCGGTAAATAATTAATTTTTAACCAGGTAACCGGTAGTAAGTTTGCTGTAACACGCAACACCGTTTATCAAAAACAACAAAAACATGCCACGTTCGGTAAACGCAGTAGCTTCGAGAAGAAGAAGGAAAAAAGTCTTAAATTTAGCCAAAGGCTATTGGGGATCAAGAAGCAAGGTTTTCACCATTGCTAAAAATACGGTAGAAAAAGGTTTGCAATATGCATACCG
>CAMLDJ010000262.1 GCA_946478755.1 uncultured Pedobacter sp.
ATGTGGTCACCTATTATCTGGCCAGGGAATACATGAAGCAAAACCATCCGAAAGTGTTGCAGATCAGTTTTATAGAAACGGATGCCTATGCCCACCGTAATTTATATACAGAATACTTGTCATCTGCCTATAACAACGATAAAATGATAGCAGACATCTGGAATTATATTCAAGGTGACCCTTTTTATAAAGACCAGACTACCTTATTTATCGCCAACGACCATGGCAGGGGCGACAACACCGAAGCCAACTGGACACACCACAACAGCAAAGAGCCAGGTTCAGACCAGATCTGGTTTGCGGTAATGGGACCAGATGTTCAGCCGCTAGGCGAAACAAAAGATATTCAGGTTTACCAGAACCAGTATGCCAAAACGATTGCGGCATTGCTGGGCATTGATTTTAAAAGCCCAAACCAGATTGGTGGGTCAATTGAAACCGTACTTAAAAAATAACATTTAGAAATGATCAGATCCTTTTTAGCAATTTTCTTATTTACCTTCTCATTCTTGCAGGCAAAACCAGGCTATGCACAGCAAAAGAATGTTGCCTTGCATAAACCGGTTTCAGTTTCGTCTGAAAACCAGGTTTTCCCAGCTAAAAAAATTACAGATGGGATCATTTCCCGGACTTCAAAATGGCAGGCAGCTAACGGGAAGGCACCTCATGTGGTGGAAATAGACCTGCAAAAATATTACAACCTTAGCCAGATTGTGGTACATAGCGGCATTTCAGATCAGGAAAAAAAACCGGATGAAATGACCCAGGCCGCTGGATTCTGGTCGGTCAAGAATTTTAAAATGCAATATTGGGACGATGCCAACTGGACGGATTTCCCGAAAGCAGAGGTCCACGAAAACCGTTTGGTTGCAGCTGTATTTAACTTCAGCCCGGCAGTAACGACCTTTAAGATCCGCCTCGTGTGTGATGATGGAGAACCCATCAATATCATGGAAATTGAAGCCTTTGGTAAACCTGCTCCAAATATGCCTGCGCCGCCAACGTTAACGGCTGATATTAAAAAAACAGTCAGGATAAGTGGCCCGCAACAAGCGAGCATTAAAGTGAACAACAAGGTAACTGGAAAAAGCTTAAAATTTGTGGGATACAACCAGGGCTATTATTTTCCGGGAAGCAATGTTTCTGGCTGGATGGAGTACTCAAATGTAAATAGTGTACGTCTATGGGCTTCACTAAATGCTTTTGTACCCGAAAAGAGTGTGCAGGTAGATGAGACGCTGGCCAGTGTGGAAGCATTCGATAAACGGAAGAAAGAACTGCGTGCCAGTCCGGAAAAAAATAAATACATCAAATGGGATGAGCTTAACCCGCTGTACGACCTGCCCGATTCTTCGTCGACCAATGCCATGGTTTATAATTATGCCTTAAGGGAACTGAAGCGTCTGGGTATCCGTGTTATTTTACAGGCTGGCAGCGGCGATTTTAAAGACAACTGGTCCAATAAATGGAAGCAATGGCAACGTTATTATGCGCTGGCCTACCATTCGGCTAAAACGGGGAATGTGACCATGTTTGCCATGCAGAATGAACCGAATCATAAAAATGCCGGGCCTATGAAACTGGGCGACTGGATTATGGGGATGCAGATCACCTCTGATGCAGTGCATTGTGCGGTTGAGGACGTAAACAGGAAATACGGGAAAAAACTCGAGGCAAAGTTTGTCGGGCCGGTTACAGCTGGCCAGAATACCGACTGGTGGGCAGCCGTTTCAAAAGCCATCCGTACAGATTATCACGGAAAACAGGTAGATAAAGATTTAATGGAAATATTTTCTACCCATTCCTATAATTCACCGGCCGTCGGTTATGAATCAAGGGTAAGCAACATCCGTAAAATTATTGAAGAAAACCATCCCAAGGGGCAGTCTTTGCCCATTGTCTACACCGAAATTGGCAGATGGATGAATGCCTATCTCATCGATAAAGAGGAAACCATGGATGACCCTTCCTTATTTACGGAATGGGCGGGTATTTATTCCAACAATATGAAAAATGGGGGGTACGGGATGTGGGCCTTTAAATTTGCCAATACCGCCAGCGGCACTTATCCAAGAGGGATTAAATCCGGTCACCATTACATCTGGCAGGGCAAACGCATTGTAGAAGATGCTTATAAAAACCTGGCCTTTCAACATGCCGTTAAAACCAGCGCGTCAGAAAGTAATGCTGCAGTGCTTACTGATGGCGATAAATCGGATGCCTCGGCCTGGATTTCAGCTGCGGAAGGTGACAAATGGATAGAGATTGATCTGGGTAGCAACAGGGAGCTGGGCAGTGCTGTGGTCTATACCGGTTCAGCAGGGGGCGTATTCACTGCGCCAGACCGCATTAAGAACTTTAAACTGCAATACTTTAGTAAGGGGCAATGGCTGGATATTCCAGGTGCAGCGGAAAAGCAAAGCAGATACGCACAGATCTTTAGCATTTTTACACAGCCGGTAAACACCAGCAAAATTCGTTTTGTGAGCAATGATAAAGGCAGTTTGAAAGTACGGGAAATAAAAGTATTTGCAAAAGGTGACGGCCCTTCTGATCAAGCTGATTTTAATGTTTCCGGCATACAGCGAACCGGAGAAGTGGTGCGTCTCTTTGCCAAGGGGTTCAAAGAAGAAAGAAGTCTACTGGAAACTAAAGCTTCTGTTGACGATACTGACCTGGACACCTATACTTCTTTTGACAAGGAGACGGGTAACTATTATATGTGGCTGGTGCAGCGGGGTAATTTCAGCTACAAGCTATCTGTTGATCTTGCTGCCTTAAATCTTGCTGCCGGTACGCCTGTAACCGCTGAAACTGTGAACGGTATAAATTATGGCGAGGTAACCGACGTGATCAGTCTGCCTTCCAGCAAGATCTTTAATTTTGAACTGGCCCCACAAAGCGTGGTATTGCTGACCATCCCCTCGGCTAAACTGGTTAAAAGCACTTTGTTCCCTGTTGCAGATGCAAGTGTTGCGGGAGGTAAAAATGCATCAGTCAATTATGGTACGGCAAAACAGCTTGCCGTACAACTTGATGCTGCAGTACCTGAAAACAATCAGGTTGCCTATATTCGTTTTGACCTTTCTAAAAATAAGCTGGCCGATGCAAAAAAGATAATTATCGGACTGAGTGGCGCAGCCGATCAAAAGGAAAAACCATATCGTTTACACGTGTATGGAATTCCTTCTGCTAAATGGGATCAGCAGGAATTAAACTGGTCGAATGCACCATTGCTGGACAAGAATGAAGCCCTGATCCACGGTGTGGGTGAAAAAGCTTTTGTTGCCGGCGAAATTGCCTTTGATGGTAAAGCCCGATACCACAGACTGGATATCACTGATATGGTAAAAAGGCATGTAAAAGACGACCTCACGCTGGTATTGGTTAGGGAGACCCGGCAGTTGGGTGATGATGAGGATAAAGGAAGGAAAGTGCTGATCAGTGCGATGGAAACTTCAGGCAAGCCGACCCTTGAGATCTGGCAGCAAGCCGCTAAATAGATAAAGAACACAGATAAAACCAAATATAATTATGATGAGAAGAGCCCTGTTACTTAGTTTTTTTTCGATCGTCTGGATCAGCATTTCAAATGCACAGACCAGCAGCTATCGCCTTACCCCTTTCACCGGTTTGGATTACCTGAGGGTGGTAGTGAATAAAGCTTTTAAAACCGCTCCAAACAATACATTTAAACTGCTGATCAGCTCGCCTAAAGATGGCAAAGTGCTTTGGCAGGGGCCGGTTACGGCTACCACAGCAGTAAATGAAGGTAATGAACATCTGGCCTTTACGGTGCGGAATCTAAAGCCGGTTCTATGGACACCCAATAACCCTTTCTTATACGAAGTTACTTTACAGCAGTATACTGGCAAGTCTTTAAAAAGCCAGTTAAAGGAACGTGCCGGATTTAGAAGTTTTGAACGTCGTAAGGGTAATCTATACCTGAACGGCAAACCCATATTTTTAAGAGGGATTGCCATCAATCCTCCGGGCAGGGGCATTCCCGATGAACTGGAAACCAGCAGGGCATTTGCGCTCGATTATGTGAGGTACATGAAAAGTATCAATGTAAACATCATCCGCATACCTGACGAAGAAGCCTGGTTTGATGTGTGCGATGAATTGGGTATGATGGTGTTTGGTGGCAATTACAGCGGCAAGGTGGCTGCCGGAGAGAAGGTGAAAGCGCAGAAAAAAGTAGGCGATGAGACGGATGGCGGTTTCCCGAAAGACTATGATCAGGGGGTGGCCTGGTATGAAAATGAAAAACTGGGCGCCATTGCGCATCATCCAAGCTTAATGGTGTACGCCATGACCAACGAAACACCTTTTAAAGGCAACAGGGCGGATGCCTGGGAGAAATTCCTGGATTATTCTTTCCACAAGCTGAAAAAATGGGATGAGACGCGCGTTTACATTGCCAACGCAGGTTATGGCTATGGAAAAACAGGCGATATTTTAGACATTCACAGATACTGGGGCTGGTACTATAGCTCACCTTTTACTTTTTTGCATATTCGCGACAATGCGAAAATTGTGCCTTACCCTAAAAAAGAAGACAAGCCCATCACCTTTACCGAATGTGTAGGTAATTATACGGGGCCGGACGGCCGGTATAACCTTACCCCTCAGCATAAGAATCCAAGTTCACAACTGGCCTGGACAGGTCATGAGCGTCAAGACCTGCAGTCGCATTTAGCTGATGAACATCAGATCTTTACTTTAAGGCAGGCAACGGAATCCTTTCGTCAACTCAGGGCAGTAAACCCGGATCTAAGTGGGGTATTTCCGTTCACCATCCTGTTTTACAACTGGAATACCATCGAGAAATTTGCCGATATGAACCCCAAGCCGGTGACAGATCAGGTAAAGATCAGTTATCAGCCTGTTTTATTAAGCTGGGAATGCTGGACACCAAATGTGTATGCCGGTGCAGAAATTCATCCCATTGCACACATCAGTAATGATGACAATGACTTCAAAGACCTTAAAAATGCGAAGCTGGTTTACCAGATCAGGGATAAGGCCTACACCATCGTGTTTTCAGATAGCATTAAGCTTGCCGATGTACCTTATTTTGCAAGCGTAAAAAATAAGATCAGTATTAAATTGCCGAAAACGCTGAGTTCAGGTAAATATGAGCTGATTGGAAAGATCATGTCCGGTGGCAAGCAGGTTTCACACAACTACTACAAGCTATTTGTAGCTGATGATAATTTTACCAAGGCTGTAGCCCCTGTTGAAAGTAATGTGATGCTGTATGACAAAGCTGGTGCGACCAGGAAATCATTAAATGCCCTGGATGTTAAATTTAACGGCATTTCCGCTTTAGACAAACTGCCTGAAAATGGCGTTCTGATCATCGGCGAAAATTCCGCCGATCAGGAACTTGCAGGTAATGCACAGGCGATCCGTAATTTTATAAGCAAGGGTGGCAGGGTAATCGCTTTGAAGCAGGATAGCCTGCACATGATCAACCTGAACCAGTTTGCAATTCATCAACTGGTAAATAGAAAGGTAGATATTGACGATCCGGTATACCCCGTTTCCTCAAAATCACCGCGCAATGGGTACTATGTCAATGCGGAAAGACCCGGACATCCCTTATTCGCGGGCATCACACGGGAAAACATGCGCATCTGGTCTGATTATAGCAATTGGGATGAAACCAAACCAGGCTTCCCTGCTATTCAGCCGGTAACTGATGGTTTCATGCTCGAAAATAAAGAGGATGTCGCAAACACCGCCATTCTGGCCAATTACAGCTCCGGCCTGCAGGGCATTGCCCTGGCAGAGCAGTTTTTGGATAAAGGTAGTTTGCTGCTTTGTGGTCTCGACATTTCCAGCAGAACAGCCATCGACCCGGTAGCAGCAAGAATGATGCTCAATATGGTGAGTTATGCTGCTTCCTCTGCAGAGCATGCCCCATACCAGCTCATTACCAGTCCAATAGTGTGGGGAGAATATGAAACTGAAAAAGGTATTGTAGTTGACGCATACAGCGGATTTCTGGTCAATTCAACCCCTCGGGTGCCACCAAATTATATGGGCAAAGGTATTGTGGTAACTAAGGAAGGTTATCAGTTGGCAGGCGGTGTGCGTTCGGGCTTCAATACCCGTCCGGGTATCCAGTACGTAGCCAATGGTCGTCGTCCTTTTGGGCCCTATGTGCAAAGTTTTGGCGGGCAGCCTTTGCCAGATAAAGACAGCAAGGAAGGTACCGGCAGTTTCTGGTGCCGTATCCCGGCCGGGCAAAACATGGCTAACTCTTTAGTCTGGAATCCCGGTAAAGAGCCTGTTCAGCTCCGCATCAAAGTAAACAATTTGCCCGAAGTCAGCAAAACCATTCCTGCTGAAACAAAGATGACGATAGAAACACCTGTAGATGCTGAGGTAGTCAACATCACTTATTCAGGGGATCGTCGTATGGTGATTCTTGAAACAGCATTCAGTAAAAAAAAATAATTCAATATCCATGATGATACATAAAAAAATAGCACTTGTTTTGCTTTGCGTGGCTCCCCAGCTGCTGCATGCGCAAAAAAATGCGCTGCCTGACGGACTGGCACAGCGTGCATATGAAGTGAACACATTGACCCGCATTGCCGATCCGGTACTGCAGGCATTAAGCAAGAACCAGCTGAAAAAGACCATGCCTGTAGAAGCCAAGGTAGCGAAAGACCGGGTGTACAGTACTTACCTGGAAGCCTTTGGTCGCCTGCTGGCAGGAATGTCGCCCTGGCTGGAACTCGGTCCTGACCAAACTGAAGAAGGCCAGCTGCGTAAGAAATACATCGACCTGGCCGTTGCCTGCATTAAAAACGGCACCGATCCGAAGGCAGCCGACTTTCTGAACTTTAAAGAAGGCAGGCAGCCGCTGGTAGATGCCGCTTTCTTTGCACAGGCCCTGATCCGTGCGCCAAAACAATTGTGGGGTAACCTGGATGGACAAACCCGTAAAAACGTACTGGATGCTTTGCGGTCAAGCCGGGTAATTTTGCCTTCCTACTCCAACTGGCTGATGTTTAGTGCAACCGTGGAAGCGGCTTTGCAGAAATACGACAATTCCGGCGACAGGATGCGCATGGATTACGCCATTAAAGAACACCTGTTATGGTATAAAGGCGATGGGGTATATGGTGATGGCCCAAATTTCCATTGGGATTATTACAACAGTTTTGTGATCCAGCCTATGCTGGTAGATGTGCTTCAGGTACTGAAAGAAGCCAACCTGGACCCTAAAAATAACTATGAGCTGATCCTGGGCAGAGCGCAGCGTTGGGCTGCAGTACAGGAAAGACTAATCTCGCCGGAAGGCACCTATCCGCCACTGGGCAGATCACTGGCCTACCGTTTCGGCGCCTTTCAGGCCCTGGCGCAGATGTCCTTATTGAAAACACTACCAAAGCCACTGAAACCAGGACAGGTGAGGTACGCACTTTATACACTGATCAAAAGACAGATTGAAGCGCCCGGAACATTTGATAAAGATGGCTGGCTGAGGATCGGATTCTATGGTCACCAACCTAATCTGGGCGAAACTTACATCTCTACCGGCAGTCTTTATCTCTGCTCGGAAGGCTTGCTGGCCCTGGGCCTCCCGCCATCTGATGCTTATTGGCAGGAACCCAATGCCGATTGGACATCGCGCAGAGCCTGGAATGGCGAAATGATAGAGATTGATCATGCCTATACTGATCCAATAGAAAAAAAATAAACTGAATATAACCATGAAGACCCTTAACAAACTTTTAATAGCAGCCCTGATTTTAGGGAC
>CAMLDJ010000263.1 GCA_946478755.1 uncultured Pedobacter sp.
AAGGTACAGGTTGCGGGTACCACATTGTGCTGTGAACCTGCATTAATAATGGTAACTGACATTTTTAAAGGGCCAAACATTTCAGATACCTTTGAAAAGCGATAATTGCGAAACCAATCGATATCTTTCAATGCTTTATAAATGGCATTGTCACCCTCTTCCCGTGCAGCATGCCCGGCTTTTCCGTGCGAAGTACAATCCAGTACCAGCAGGCCCCGCTCTGCAATAGCCAGGTTCATTTGAGTGGGTTCGCCGACAATGGCAAACTCCAGTTCTCCCAGGTCTGGAAGTACACACTCCAGGCCATTATTACCAGAGATCTCTTCTTCAGCTGTTGTGGCCAGACAGATGTTATAGGCAAGGCCTTCGGCTTCATAGTAAAATAAAAACGTAGCAATAAGTGATACCAGGCACCCTCCTGCGTCATTACTGCCCAAGCCATATAATTTGCCATCTTCCGTTGCTGCATCATAAGGATCACGTGTGTAGCCGGAATTCGGCTTCACCGTATCGTGATGAGAATTTAGCAGCACTGTTGGCTTAACCGCATCAAAATGCTTATTGTAAGCCCATATGTTATTTAGCTTACGGTTTGTTTTTATATTTCGCTGCTGCAGGAAATGTTCAATTGCATCAGCGGTCTTATCTTCTTCCCTGCTAAAGGACTGGATACTGATCAATTGTTTCAACAACGCTAAACTATCTTTTTGCAGTTGCGCGATCATCATATTATTCTTTTGTATATAAAGCTCCTGCTTTAATTGCAGACAGCTTAATTCCCTTTATTAAGGAGGAGCTAAAGCCATTATGCTCCATTTCGTTCAGTCCTGCTATTGTACAGCCTTTAGGCGATGTTACTTTATCGATTTCCTGTTCCGGATGCGATTGCATCAACAGGAGCAGATCAGCCGCGCCTTTGGCCGTTTGGACGGCCATTTTTAGGGCTTCATCAGCATGGAAACCAATCTCTACCCCACCTTGCGACGCGGCTCGGATGGCCCTTAAAAAGAAGGCAATGCCACAGGCACACAAAGCAGTGGCAGAAGTCATCAGGTCTTCATTTATTTTAACGACAGCACCCACCGTTTCAAACATACGGATTACTTCCGCTACGTTCTCCGCTGTTGCGTTATCAGTCGCCACACAAGTCATTGATTGTCCAATCGCTATTGCTGTATTGGGCATTGCCCGGACAACCTGTACGTTTTCTCCGAGTTTATTTCTAACGTCAGCACAGCTTACTCCCGAAGCCACGGAAATAAATACCTGCTTGCTCGCATCAACAACCTGCTCGATCTGTGCCAGCAAATGGTTTAATTGTTGCGGCAATACCGCTAAAACTATAATATCTGCATCAGCGACTACCGCTGCATTGTCGCCGCTAACCACAAAACCCTGTTCAGCCAATGCGGCTAAGCCCGAGACATTTCTTCTTGTCAAACTGATCTGACCTGGCTCAGCATAACTGGATTTAACCAGCCCTTTGGCCAGAGAAATACCAATGTTCCCGCTTCCCAAAATGGCAATCCTGCCTTTAAACTTGTTCATAATTACTTGATTAATCTGGTTCCGAAATTGTCTCCACTAATTTGGGGTAATTCATCGGCCTTTCCAATATATACAGCCGATACGCCACTTTTTATCGCTTCAAAAGCATTGTGCAATTTAGGGATCATTCCTCCCGAAACCACACCTTCATTTTTTAAAATTTCAAATTGCTCCATCCTGATCTCGCTCACCAGTGAAGTGTGATCATCTATGTTCCGCATCACTCCCCGCATTTCAAAACAATAGATCAGCGAAGTTTCATAGAAGGCCGACATGGCTACGGCCACTGCGGAAGCGATGGTATCTGCATTCGTGTTTAGAAGCTGGGTATCCCCATCATGGGTAATGGCGCAAAGGACCGGCACCATCCCTGCATTCAGCAGACTACTTAGCGTCCCGGTGGATACAGATGAAGCATCCAGATCCCCTACGTAGCCATAATCAACTTCCTTCACCGGGCGTTTTACCGCTTTGATCACGTTTCCGTCCGCACCCGTAAGTCCGATTGCGTTGCAGCCTTTTGCCTGCAACTGTGCAACCATGTTTTTGTTGATCAGACCAGCGTATACCATGGTTACGATGCGAAGTGTTTCTATATCTGTAATACGCCTGCCCTCAACCATCTTTGCTTCTACCCCAAGCGACACACCCAGTTCTGTAGCGATCTTTCCACCACCATGAATTAAAATCTTATCGCCCGGAAGTGCGGTGAAATCCAGTAAAAACTGATGCAGTTTTTCTGAGTTGTCAATTACATTTCCACCAATTTTAATTACACTTAGTTTCTTCATCTTACAAGCTTTCTAACATTTGCTTTAACACAGCCTGGGCCGCCCAGAGACGGTTCCCTGCTTCGTGAATAACCAGAGAGTTGGGCCCGTCTAATATTTCTGAAGACAGCTCCAGGTCGCGGCGAACAGGCAGGCAATGCATTACCTTAGCATTGTTGGTGCCTTTTAATTTGTCATTATTTAACATCCAGCCTTCAGGATAGGTAAGTACTTTACCATATTCCTGATAGCTGGACCAATTTTTCACATAAATATAATCTGCGCCGGTCAAAGCCTCATCAAGATTATGCGTAATGTAAGCCCCCGGGGTAAAATCCGCGCTTAACTCATAGCCTTTAGGCTGTGCAATCGTAAAATCAAGCATCCCTTCCTGCTGGGCTTTGCACATCCATTCGGCAAAGGAATTCGGCACCGCCTGTGGTAAGGCTTTGATGTGTGGCGCCCAGGCTAGAACGACTTTAGGTTTACTGGCTGCAGTCCAGGTTTCTTTGATTGTCACCAGATCAGCCAAACTCTGTAAAGGGTGACGGGTAGCACTCTCTAAACTCAATACAGGAACCTTGCAATATTTTATAAATTTATTGAAGAAGTCTTCATTATAGTCTTCATCCCGGTTTACCAGTTTAGGAAAAGAGCGTAAGCCCAGTACATCACAATACTGTCCCATCACGGCCGCCGCTTCACGGATGTGTTCCACAGTTGTGCCGTTCATCACTACGCCATCTTGTGTTTCCAGTGCCCAGCCCTCCTTATCCATGTTCATCACCATGACATTCATCCCTAAGTTCAGTGCCGCCTTTTGCGTACTTAAACGGGTGCGCAAACTTGGGTTTAAAAAAACAAGACCAAGGGTCTTGTTTTTGCCCAGGTGCTGATGAGCATAGGGGCTTTCCTTTAGTGCCAATGCGTCTTTAACCAATTGGCTGATGTCCTGAACATCATTTACTGAGGTGAATTGGTTCATCCTTTTAAAGCGGTTTTAAAGTCATTTAAAAATCTGTCTGCCTGATCCTTAGTTAAATTTAAAGCGGGCAGTAATCTGATCACGTTAGGCTTTGCCTCTCCCGTAAAGATCTTATATTTAAATAAAAGGTCCTTTTTTACATTAGGCATGCGCTCTGGCAAGACAATCCCTATCATTAAGCCACGTCCACGCACTTCAGTTAATCCTTCTATTTTTTTGAGTTCGCTGATCAGATATGCACCAACCTGCTCTGCATTTTCAAGCAGGTTGTCCTGATCGATAATTTCCAGAACGGCCAAAGCCGCAGCACAAGCCAGGTGATTGCCGCCAAAGGTAGTCCCCAGCATACCATGCCATGGCTTAAATTTCGGAGCAATAGAAATACCACCCACCGGAAAACCGTTACCCATGCCTTTCGCCATGGTATATACATCGGCATCAACACCAGCATAGTCGTGCGAATAAAATTTACCTGTTCTGCCATAGCCACATTGCACACTATCAGCAATGTAAACTGCATTATAGGCATCACAAAGTGAACGGATCTTCTGCAGAAAGTTTGGCGACGCCTCTATAATACCGCCGACACCCTGGATCCCTTCAATAATCACAGCCGAAATCTCGTTTCCATATTCAGCAAACGCATCGGACAGCGCCGCTTCATCGTTGTGTGGCAGGAAGATTACATTTGTTGTCTCATTAACGGGTGCAACGATCTTAGGATTGTCCGTCGCCGCAACCGCTAAAGAAGTTCTGCCATGAAAAGCTCCTTTAAAGGCGATAATCTTTTTTCTTCCGTTGTAAAAAGAGGCCAGTTTTAAGGCGTTCTCATTCGCTTCTGCTCCTGAATTACATAAAAATAACTGGTAGTCCGGCTTACCGGATATTTTCCCCAATTTCTCGGCAAGCTGAACCTGTAAGGGGATTTTAACCGAATTGGAGTAAAAACCCACTTTATTCAGCTGATCAGTTAAGCGCTGTACATAATGAGGGTGGGTATGGCCGATGGAGATCACCGCGTGACCACCATACAGGTCTAAATATTCCTGTCCGTTGGCATCCCATACGGTACTTCCGGATGCTTTTGTAATTTCTATATCGTTAAGTGGATAAACATCGAATAAATTCATTTTATTTTTTTTTAATTGGTTAAGGATAATGGCTTGAAACATTCCCGGATCTGGTCCGGAGCAACATAAGGGAGCAATTGCGCACCGGGTTTAATTAAAACGCCGATGCTTTAAGCCGTAGTCCTGTACCCTCTTCCAATCCAAAAATTAAATTCATATTCTGCACCGCCTGTCCGCTTGCCCCTTTTAACAGGTTGTCGGTCATGCTGACAATAAAAAGTTTACTGCCATGTTTCTCTACATGTACCAGTCCCTTATTGGTGTTTACAACCTGTTTTAGATCAATATTCTTTTTACTGATATGGGTGAAAGGATGTGCCGCATAATAATCTTCATAGAGACGCTGCGCCTCCTCTGCTGTCAGATCACTTTCCAGGTAAATGGCCGCCAGAATCCCCCTGGTAAAGTCACCACGCTGTGGGATAAAGTTAATGGTCTGGTCAAAGCCTTCGTCCAGCTTCCTCAGGCTTTCGCCAATTTCATTCAGATGCTGGTGTCCAAAAGCCTTGTAAACAGAGAGGTTATTGTTACGCCAGCTGAAATGCGAAGTGCCGGACAAACTCTGGCCTGCACCCGTTGAGCCTGTTGTTGCATTGATGTGTATTTCACTTTTCAACAGGCCTTTTGCTGCAAGGGGCAGTAAACCCAGTTGAATGGTCGTTGCAAAACAACCCGGATTAGCAATATAATTTGCTTGCCTTATCTTATCTCTGTTAAGTTCCGGCAAACCGTAGACCCATTTACCGTCTGCATTGGCAGTCAACCTAAAATCCTGACTTAAATCAATAATCTTAATTCCTTCTGCTATCTCATTCGCTTCCAGAAATTTCTTTGCATCACCATGCCCAACACATAAAAACAACACATCAATATCAGCAGAAAGCTCATCTGTAAAACGAAGTTCTGTATCTCCTAAAAGGTCGGTATGCACATCAGAGATCAGGTTTCCTGCGTTGCTGTTGCTGTGGACAAATTTAATCTCCACAGCTGGATGGTTGATCAGGATGCGGAGCATTTCACCCCCGGTGTACCCGGCGCCACCAACTATACCTGCCTTAACCTTCATGATCATTCACTTTATGCCAGATCATTACCTGGTTGCCAAAAATTCTAGAGAATCCTTTCACATCCTCACCACTCCATGCGTTGTTCATTTCCCCATAACTGCCAAATTTGTTGCTCATTAAATCATGCGCTGATTCAATGCCTATGATGTTGAAACGATAAGGCAATAACTCAACAAAGACTTTTCCGCTAACTACTTTCTGAGTATCGGTCAGGAAGGCTTCGATGTTGCGCATAATGGGATCATGGAACTGTCCTTCATGCAGCCAGTTGCCATAGAAACCCGACAATTGTTCTTTCCAGGAAAGCTGCCATTTGGTTAAGGTGTGCTTTTCCAGGGTATGATGTGCTTTGATAATTACAATTGGGGCAGCAGCCTCAAAACCTACGCGTCCCTTTATACCAATAATGGTGTCACCAACATGGATATCCCTGCCAATGCCATAAGGCTGGGCAATGGCCTGCAGCTTTTGGATTGCAACAACAGGTGCGAAGGTTTCACCGTCAATACCCACCAGCTCGCCTTTTTCAAATTTCAGTTCCAGCTTACGTGGCTTGCTTTCTGACACCTGTGTAGGCCATGCTTCTTCCGGCAGGGTCTCATGCGAGGTCAGCGTTTCTTTTCCGCCAACGGAAGTTCCCCATAAGCCTTTATTGATGGAGTATCTCGCTTTTTCAGCACTGTACTCAACACCATGTGCATTCAAATATTCAATTTCCGCTTCGCGGGATAATTTTAAATCTCTTATTGGCGTAATGATCTCTACATCAGGAATGATAATATTAAAGATCATATCAAAACGCACCTGATCATTTCCGGCCCCTGTACTGCCATGAGCAACATAGTCAGCACCAATCTTTTTAACGTAATTGGCAATAGCTGTTGCCTGGCTTACGCGTTCCGCACTAACAGAAAGTGGGTAAGTGGCATTTTTTAGTACATTGCCAAATACCAGATATTTAATACAGCTGTTATAATAGTTTATAGTTTCATCCACTACCGCATGAGAAGCAACACCAAGCGCATAAGCACGCTTTTCTATTTCCTTGAGCTCCTCCTCAGAAAATCCACCTGTATTTACAATAACAGAATGTACCTCTAGTCCGCGGTCCTGAGCAAGGTAAATACAACAAAACGAGGTGTCCAAACCTCCGCTAAACGCTAAAACAACTTTCTTCTTCATCTTTATTTACTTTTTTGTTGGTATGAAGGCGCCTTTGATCGGGTTCTTCATCTTGATATAACAGCTATTTAAAAAAAACACTAAACATTAGAAACAGGGATTTAAGGCCCTTTTTATTTTGAGGCTTTGATTTGAGTACCAGCCTTTGCTTAATGCGCATGAAACGCTCATAAAGCTTAGGTTTTTTATGCAGTTCCTCGGCAAATTTCTTGGCCACCTCATGCTTTTGCTCTACCGGATCATACAGCATAGCTGTACACATGCAGTTTTTACGTTCCTTCATTTTTAAAATATCGAAGTTCACGCAACTCTGACAACCCTTCCAGAACTCTTCATCCTGGGTAAGTTCGGAATAAGTAACCGGCTCGTAACCCAGATCAGAATTGATCTTCATTACAGCAAGCCCCGTGGTTAAACCAAATATCTTAGCTTTAGGGTACTTCTGTCTTGAAAGTTCAAAGATCTTTTCTTTAATGGCATGTGCCAACCCTGCTTTACGGTATTTCGGACTAACGATGAGACCTGAATTGGCCACAAACTGCCCATGTGTCCAGGTTTCTATATAACAGAATCCTGCCCATGAACCATCTTTATGAAAGGCAATAACGGCTTTACCGTCGGCCATTTTCCCTGCCACGTACTCGGGAGAGCGCTTAGCGATCCCCGTACCTCGCGCTTTCGCAGATTCGGCCATTTCCTCGCAAATTTCTTCTGCAAAGACACGATGTTCAGGAAGTGCAACCTGCACTATAAAATCGTTTATATTCATTATAATGATAACGAAAAAATATAAATGTTCTGATTAATTGTTTTTTGAGAGGCAATCCTCTGTGGAAATGCGCTGAGCAATGCTCAGAGATTTACTCAAATGCGCGGCGTATAATTTTGCCGGTTTGTTGTCACAAAAAATATGGGTCGCAAGCGCTCAATAAACAAACTTCTGGAAGCAATATTCTTTGCTTCTACAATAGAAAGTTTATGTGTTATGTGCTTGATCATTTTCTGTGTATAATAATTATTTGAATGAGTTGAGGCGCAAAGGTTTAAATAAATATTGAGTTGTGCAATACGTTTTTAATTTTTTTACATTTTT
>CAMLDJ010000264.1 GCA_946478755.1 uncultured Pedobacter sp.
AAAGAGCCTCCTATCGGGATCGAACCAATGACCTACTGATTACAAGTCAGTTGCTCTACCAGCTGAGCTAAGGAGGCTTATATTACTCATTGCTCGCAAACAAGCAATGTTTTCTATAATATTAATCTTTCACAGAACATCCCTCTTTCTTACCAGGCCAACGCCCTCTCTGAATGGGAATGCAAATCTACAAGAATTTCCATACGAAGCAAAATTATTTTCAAAAAAAAACTGGCAGAAGTAAATCTGCCAGTTTCCTATTAAAAAGCCAAAAAATATGTACCTAATAATCAGATACTTCATTCGCACTCAAAAGTGCTTTATGTTCACTCAGCTTAATTCTCGTCTTATCTTTATGTTTAGTGATTTGCTTTCTTAATGATTCTATCGCCAAATCGGTAGCCTCTTCGAAGGATTTACACTGCTCTTTTGCAAACATGGTACCACCTGGTACAATAAGTTTAACTTCACTGATCTTATTCGCCTCATCATCTACATTTTCCAATTTTAAATAAACTTCACCACTAATGATCTGATCAAAAAACTGATCCAACTTATCAACTTTCTTTTGAATAAAATCCAACAACTTCTGGTCTGCACTGAAATGGATCGATTGAACTGTAATTTTCATGTTTCCTCCTTTTTTACGCCTTTGGATGGGCCTGTTTATATATTGTTTTTAATCTCTCTACCGAATTATGCGTATAAACCTGCGTAGCAGCCAAACTTGCATGTCCTAATAATTCCTTTATTGCATTTAAATCCGCCCCTCTGTTCAGCAAACTGGTCGCATAAGAGTGGCGCAACACGTGCGGGCTTCTTTTATCCTGTGTCGAGATGTATGTCAAATAACGCCTCACTATCCTGCGAATGAGCTGAGGATATGCGGGACTTCCTTTATCTGTAACGATTAAGCCTGTTGTTTTGTTATCAAATTTTTGTAATGTTTTAAGCGCGACATATTCTTTTAACTGTTGTCCGAGTGTCTTACCGATTGGAATCACCCTTTCCTTATTCCTTTTGCCTATTACCCGGATCGTTGAATCATAAAAATTGATATCTGTTTCCTTCAGCGACAGCAATTCAGCCAACCGCATCCCCGTACCAAATAAAGTTTCAACAATCAGCCGGTCCCGCACCGAAGAAAAGCTGTCATCAAAGAAATCCGGGGAATCAAGTAAAAGATCCAATTTGACTTCATCAATAAATACAGGAAGTTTTTTAGGCACCTTAGGTGCCTTAACCAATGACATCGGGTTTGAAGTTATTGTATTTTCACGAAGCAGGAATTTATAAAAGCTGCGTAGTGTGGATAATTTCCGACCCACAGAATTCGCAGAGATCTTATCATCCATTAAAAACACCATAAAATCCCTTACGTGGATATACTTCACTTCAGTTAAAGGCAACTCGAATGTTTTCAGCATAAAATCGCCAAACTGGAGCAGATCTGTTTTGTAAGACTGAATGGTGTGTGAAGAGTATCTCTTCTCGTGCTGCAGGTAGACTAAAAATTGATCAACAGTCATAGAAACTATTTGTATTGCTCGTCAAGTGAAGATACAAAACATTCCGGTAACAAACAGATTTTTTAAACAAAAAAAAGCGCCGCCGGGTATCCGGTGGCGCTTTAGTATGATAATAAACTTTCAGGACTATATTGTTCCTTCAAGCTGCATATTTTGCTTATAAATAGCGTGTTTAACAAGTGTACGACGAGCTACAGATTTTTTCTCATAAGCTTGGCGGCTACGTAATTCTCTCAACACTCCTGTTTTTTCAAATTTCTTTTTGAAACGTTTTAACGCCTTATCTAATGATTCGCCGTCTTTAATATTGATAATGATCATAACGTAAAATACCTCCTCTCGTTGTTTTTAGGACTGCAAAGATAAGTCTTTCATCCGACAATCAGAAAAATATATTGAAATATAATATTGATCAGGCGCATAAATTGTTCTTTATCAACACCTCATCATCCCAAAGCAACGACGTTTAGGCTCGATTTTATCCTCTCAACACTTCCCTTGCAATTACTATTTTTTGTATTTCAGAAGTTCCCTCTCCTATGGTACATAACTTACTGTCGCGGTAAAACTTCTCAACCGGAAAATCTTTGGTATAACCATAGCCTCCAAATATCTGCACGGCTTCGGTGGCACACCTGACAGCAACTTCAGATGCAAAGTACTTCGCCATCGCAGACTCTTTAGTCATAGCTAATCCGCGGTTCTTTAAGTCTGCTGCCTGTCTGATCAGCAATTCTGCAGCTTCAATCTCTGTGGCCATATCTGCCAGCTTGAAGCTTATACCCTGAAAACTCGCGATAGGTTGTCCAAACTGATGGCGTTCCTTTGCATAAGCGACTGCCGCTTCGAAAGCCCCTTTGGCAATGCCCAGCGACAAAGCCGCAATAGAAATCCGTCCGCCATCCAGCACTTTCATCGCCTGTTTAAAACCTTCTCCTACATTTCCCAACAGATTGGCTGCCGGAACACGGCAATTGTCAAATATCATCTCTGTCGTTTCCGAGGCCCGCATGCCTAACTTATTCTCCTTTTTGCCTGCCGAAAAGCCTGGCGTTCCGCGTTCTACAACAATAGCAGAAATACCGTTAGCATCTCCTTTATCTCCTGTACGCACCATAACAACCGCAACATCACCGCTCTTGCCATGTGTAATCCAGTTCTTAGCGCCATTAATGATATATTCATCTCCATCCAAAGTAGCGGTTGTCATCATCCTTAATGCATCCGATCCCGTATTGGCTTCTGTTAAGCCCCATGCCCCAATCCATTGTGCAGAGGCGAGTTTAGGGAGCCATTTCTGCTTTTGCGCTTCATTTCCAAAAGCTAATATATGTCCTGTACACAAGGAATTGTGTGCAGCAACAGATAAACCTATAGACCCGCAAACTTTTGCTACCTCCACAATTACATCCACATATTCCTGATAGCCAAAACCAGCGCCCCCGTAAGCCTCTGGCACCAAAACACCCATCAAGCCAAGTTCACCGAATTGCTTAAAAATTTCCAGGGGGAAGTATTGTGCCTCATCCCAGTCCATCAATTTCGGTTTGATATTTTTCTGGGCAAAATCCCTTACCATGCTTTTGATCATCTCCTGATTTTCTGAGATACTAAAATTGTATCCCACAGAGTTATCCATCATTTCTAACATATTTTATTGCTTGAATTTAAGCAATGATAAACAAATAAAAGTATAGCATCACCACTTAAAAACGTACTAAAAGAAAGAACGAAATGGTATTTAGTTCATTAACCCTACCCTATCATTTTAGGCAAAATAAATCCATATGAAAAACCCCGGTTTTTTTTTAAAAAAAACATAGCGTCCGGAACGGTAAAGTAAAAAACGATGGGTTCAATAGGATGCCAGTGCGAACACCTTTTTGGAATAAGGGCCAATTCTTTCCCTTCCACTCAAAAAATCTAATGCTATAATAAATGAATATCCTGCAATTTCTGCTCCCAGTTGCCTCATTAGTTTTGAGGCTGCCACAACGGTACCACCTGTAGCCAGCAAGTCATCATGTATCAAAACCTTTTGCCCCGCAATGAGCGCATCCTCATGCACTTCTATTGTTGCCGAACCGTATTCCAACTCGTAAGATTGCTGCACAGTTTTGTATGGCAATTTGCCGAGCTTTCTGATGGGCACAAAGGGCACACCCAAGAGCTGTGCCAGCGAGGGGCCAAATAAAAACCCCCTGCTTTCTATACCTGCCACTACATCAACATCAATTCCCTTTAGCTGTTCAGCCAAGGCCCTGATGATATCCCTGCATAAAGTTGGGTCTTTTAAGATCGGGGTTATGTCTTTAAACACGATTCCAGGTTTCGGAAAATCATTTACATCACGTACGGTTAATTTTATTTTTGATTCGATCATGGTTAAAATTCAAGATAAGCCGCCAAACGGTCAATCGTTTCCTGGTTTAAAATAGCTACTTTATTTAAGTCTGCAATATTACTATAATTTCCATGCTGTTTCCTATATTGTATTAATGCGTTAACCTGTTTGTAGCGGAGGTAAGGGTTGTTTTTAAAATCTTCCACGCCGGCCGTGTTGATATTTATCTTTTTTAATCTGGATGCATCAACCTGTACCTGCTCTTTAATTTCCTTATACTTTACAGAATCCAGGCCAAAAACTTCCATCAATTGCTCTTTTCTATAAAACCCGCCGATGCGCTCCCGGTATCTTATAATGCGGTTTGCGAAAGTTGCCCCAATGCCCTTAATTTTAACCAGATCAGTTGTATCAGCAGTGTTAATTTCCACCATGATCACTACTACTTTCTTATAGGCTGGTTTTGGATATATTCCCGGCTTAAATCGGGTAGTGTCCGTACCCTTATCTACAATACGCACATATGGAGCCAACCCGGTATACATATTTTCGCTTATGGTATATATTTTTTTCAGGTCTTCAGTTCTTCTAAAGTATCCCCCCATTTTTCGGTACCGCAAAATACCCCTGGCCTGCCGCGCAGATAAACCCAGCTTCTCCCAGCCTTGTTGGTCAATCGTATTCGGGTCAAAGACAAAGCACTCAGCTGTTTTCTTTCCCGGAGAGCCGCTTACCCTTTTATGCACTGCCCTCCCTGAAACTTTTTGCTTCTCTGTCATCGCCAGTTTCATAACGGCTAACTCTTCTGCCGCAGTAACGGGCACTTCAGTTTTTAATGAACTGTAAGCGTATGGAAAGAACTTAACCAACACGATCAGGACAGTCAACGCCATCAAGCCATTGAACTCATTCCTGCTAAAACTAAAATAAGCATTCAGCCATTTCCTCATTGGCTAATTTAAGCAAGATGTCATTACCAACCACATAATTGTTATAATCAGGTTAACGAGGCATTGATAAGAAACTTGCCGTCCTCTAATCACTCAAATTTTGTACTGTTTGTTAAGCGCGTGAAAACGATTTAAACTAGCCAGTTTATCCACTGTCAGAACAGATCTAACTGTCTCTGGCATGGCAGCCCGTGTAATAACCTAAGAGTAAGTTAAGGGTAAGTAAACGATAAGTTGCGGATTGCTTTACCTTTGCGTTAGGGTTGCCCTAGGGTTGCTTTACCCTATTGGTAAAGCAAGGGTAAAGAAAAGGTAAAGAAAAGGTAAAGAAGGGGTAAAGGAGGGGTAAAGCAACCCTTTACTTATCCTTAACTTACCCGCTATTCATCCCTTACTTACTACACCGTGTCCTACACCGAAAAAACTTGACACATTAGGGGTATTTTATTCCTGATTTTGTTGTTTTTCTATTGATTTATTCCTGAAACCGTTTGAGTTTGAAAGATGTATTCCTGAAAATGGTTGTTTTCTTTTATTTCTGGATTCGGCGTGGCGATATTGCGAAAACCAGTTAATATTTTATCAGGTAAGCAACATTAAGAATATAAGTCTTATTTTTGAAATTGCTTTATTCATAAAACAAGTTTTAAATGAAGATCATAACTACCACAGAGTTTGCAAAAGCTACCAAGATAGATAAGTTAGGTGTACCGGGATTGGCAGCGTTGCTCATGGAGATGATGAAATTAAATGATATCAACAAGGTTTTTTCCCAGAACGAACACTTTAACGGACTGGAGTTTGTTGACAAAATATTAGAAACAATAGGTGTAAGCATCGATTTTGATGAAGATGACCTTAAAAATATCCCCAAAACCGGCGGCTTTATCGCTATAGCAAACCATCCCTATGGAGGGGTTGAAGGTCTTGCGCTGGTAAAACTCCTCTGCACCGTGCGCCCTGAAGCCAAGGTAATGGTTAATTTTATCCTTAAAAAGATTCCTAACCTGAGCGAGTTCTTTGTGGCTGTAAACCCTTTCGAAAATGTTCAGCATACGTCCAGCATCAGTGGCTTAAAGGCCACTTTCGATCTGCTGCAGAGTGGAACCCCTATCGGAATATTTCCGGCTGGTGAGGTGTCTACATTTAGCCTGGATAAACAGGAGATTACGGACAGGTTATGGCACCCTGTAGTGGGTAAGCTAATTGCCAGGGCAAAAGTTCCGGTCATACCCATTTACTTTCATGGCAATAATGGGGTATTGTTTAATATTCTGAGTTTTATTCATCCGACATTGAGGACTGCAAAACTGCCTTCTGAATTTTTAAATAAGCAAGGACTTAAAATCAGGGTAAGGATTGGCAAGCCCATTCATATCGAAGATATCTCTTATCGGAACAATACCAATAAGCTACTTGACTTTTTACGTGCACGAACTTATGCCCTAGGCACAGCATTGGAACAAGACAAGAAGTTGTTCAACCCCATTAATTTATTTAAAATCAAAAAGAGGCCTGAACAGGTGGTTGCTGAGACGGATCGTAACCTTATTGTTGAAGAAATTAAACAACTGGAAAATTTCAAGGTCTGGCAGGAAAAAAATTATGAGGTATATATTACGCCTACGGTAGCTATTCCTAATGTATTAAGGGAAATCGGTCGCTTAAGGGAAGTCACTTTCAGGGAAGTTGGTGAAGGCACAAATAAAAAAATTGATCTGGACAACTATGACATCTATTATAACCATTTATTTATCTGGGATAAGGAGCTGCAGAATATCGTAGGCGCATACCGTATCGGTAAGGGTGATGAGATTTTGGATACCATGGGCCGCCGGGGTTTTTACCTTTCAGAGCTTTTCAAAATTAAAGAGCCCTTTTATCCGCTACTCAGAAAGGGTATCGAACTTGGCCGATCCTGGATCCGTAAAGAGTACCAGCAGAAGCCATTGCCCCTCTTCTTGCTTTGGAAAGGCATTTTAAAATACCTGCTCGACAACCCGCAGTACAGATATATGTTCGGCCCGGTCAGCATTAGCAATAACTTCTCCAAATTTTCCAAGTCTCTGATTGTTGACTACATCACAAAAAACCATTTCGATTACGAACTGGCCCATTACGTAAAACCAAAAAACAAATTTAAGGCTGACCTGTCTGCCATCAACAAAGATCTGCTCATTGAAAGCAGTGAATCCTTAAAGGATCTGGATAGTCTGATCTCAGACATTGAAAATTCGCACATCAAAATTCCTGTGCTGTTAAGGCAATACATGAACCTGAACGCAAAGATCATTTGCTTTAATATTGATCCTAAATTTTCTGATTGCCTGGATGGTTTTCTGCTGGTTGATATGCAGAACATTCCTCCTGAAATGCTGGAGAAGGTTGGAAAGAATTTTTAGTTTCCTATAAAATCTATGAGGCCATTTGAAAAACGGCCTCATGCAAAACTTTACCTCATATACCAGGCATTATTATATCGCCTTTCCTGATTTTGTTTGTGTTGTTACAGGTTTTGCCGACACAGCTTCAACAGTGGATTCGCGTGAAGCAAAGAGATAAAGTTCCTTCAACAAGCCCCACAAGCAAATCTAACAAATGAGCTCTGCGAGTGTACGATGAGCAAGCTAAAAATTATTCGATGGTTGGCTATTAAACTAGCTTTTCCATGCACTTCTTTTAATTGATTAATCTAAAGCTAGGCTACATACTTTTCTATAAACAGTGTTAAAACAAATCAATATAAACAACTATATATCAGCCAAATATTTTGAATTTTTATGCCAATTTTCTGCAAGTAGGAATAGATTACTGCGCTAGTGAATTATAGAACAAAAAGCCACGACATCCATCGTGGCTTTTTGTTATCAACTAAACCTAAACTTTATAAATACTAACCAAATATTTA
>CAMLDJ010000265.1 GCA_946478755.1 uncultured Pedobacter sp.
GACTTTGTCACCAATTAATTGAGAATCACAACGATTTTTCTAATACTGTTTTAATAGGTATACAACCACGAGGTAGTTACTTTGCCAACAGGGTGCAACAGGAGCTTTCCCAAATTCTAAAGAAAACCAATATTAAAAAAGGTAATCTGGATATTACTTTTTTTAGAGATGACTTTAGAAGAAAGGATGGAATTGTTTCAGCAAACAGCAATACCATAGATTTTATAATTGAAGGTCAGAATGTTATCCTTATTGATGACGTATTATGGACAGGCCGAACCATTCGGGCTGCTATGGATGCATTATTAGCATATGGACGACCTGAAAAGGTTGAACTAATGGTGTTAATTGACAGGCGTTTTTCGAGACAACTACCTATCGAACCAGATTATATTGGCCAGCAGGTAGACAGCCTAAACTCACAAAAAGTTAAGGTAAGCTGGAAGGAAACCGAAGGAGAAGACAAAGTTATCTTATTATCAGAAAGCAATAAATAGTATGGCAGCAGAGAAATTATCAACCCGACATCTTTTAGGTATCAAAGATATTAACCGGAATGATATTGAATTGATCTTCGACACTGCAGATAATTTTAAAGATGTAATTAACAGGCCTATAAAAAGGGTGCCTTCCCTAAGGGACATCACCATCGCCAATATATTTTTTGAGAACTCAACCCGTACCAAACTTTCATTTGAACTGGCCGAGAAAAGGCTTTCGGCAGATGTAGTTAATTTTGCGGCTTCGTCCTCATCTGTTAGCAAAGGCGAAACTCTGATCGATACGGTAAACAATATCCTGGCTATGAAAGTAGATATGGTAGTCATGAGACACCCCTATGCAGGAGCTGGCCAGTTTTTAAGCAGACACATCAAGGCTCAGATTGTAAATGCCGGAGATGGTGCACATGAACATCCTACTCAGGCCTTATTGGATGCTTTTTCCATCCGCCAGAAACTGGGTGATGTTGCCGGTAAAAAAGTGGTTATCGTAGGTGACATCCTTCATTCAAGGGTAGCAGTATCAAATATCCTTTGCCTGCAAAAGCTGGGTGCCGAAGTAATGGTATGTGGCCCGACTACTTTAATCCCTAAGCACATTGAAAGTTTAGGTGTAAAAGTAGAGCATAACTTAATTAAAGCTTTGAATTGGTGTGATGTAGCCAATATGCTGCGCATCCAGCTGGAACGTCAGGACATTAAATACTTCCCTTCTTTAAGGGAATATGCGATGATGTACGGCCTGAATAAACAGATACTCGATAACCTGGATAAGGAGATTATCGTGATGCATCCCGGACCGATAAACAGAGGTGTTGAGATCACCAGTGATGTGGCCGACAGCAAGCAATCTATCATCCTTGAGCAGGTGGAAAACGGGGTAGCTGTGCGAATGGCCGTACTGTATCTGCTGGCTGCTCAGAACGATTAAAATGAACTGAAACCACCGGTAATGTTTCCACATTTTCCGGATATTTATTAACGATCAATACGAACTTTCTTTTATAACCGTTTAACCTGTGTTATCAACACATGTTAATTTCTTATGTTCATAAGACCCAATACTATATTTATCTTAGTACCAACCATATTTGAAATCAGATGTCAAAAAAATACTTTTTTATTCCGCTACTGCTAGCAGGCGGCTTTACGGCGGGCTATGCGCAAACAAATGTACTAGTTAACCTGAACAAAAATTATCAGACAGGGTTAGAACTACTGGATAATGAAAAATATGTAGCCGCTGCGCAACAATTCAGACTGGTAGAGCAGCTGAGACAAAAACCTGGGACACAACCAGAAAGTAATGCAGAGCTGTCCATGCTTAAAGAAAATGCCAAGTTCTATGCAGCAGTCTGCGCCCTTGAGCTCGGCAACAACGATGCAGAAAGTCTCTTCCAGAATTTCATTAAAGACTATCCGCTAAATCCAAATACCAAGCTTGCCTATTTCCATGTTGGCAAATCTTATTTTGCACAAAAAAATTATCAGAAAGCACTGGAATGGTTTGAGAAAACCGAGCCCACTACTCTTTCGGGTAAACAACGGCTGGAATACCAGTTCAAACAGGGTTACGCTTATTTTATGTTAAATGACATCGAAAAAGCAGAACCTTTATTTGAAGCGGTGAAGAAGGAGAAATCACCCTTTCAGGAAAGTGCAACTTATTACTTCGCTTATATTAACTACCTGAACAAGGAGTACAAAACCGCCTTAAGCAATTTCGAAAAATTAAAAGGATCACCGACCTATGAAGCCAGCTATCCGTATTATATCACGTCAATGTACTATCTGGACGAGCGCTATGATGATGTGATCAGCTATGCCATTCCTATTTTGAAGACTTCTACCCAGCAATATGAGGCCGAAATGCTAAGTCTGATCGCCGCCTCTTACTTTGCAAAGTCTGATTATGTAAACGCTGAAAAGTACTTCAGGGACTTTTATGCAAAGGACAAATCAAACCATAAGAATAACCTGTTCACCTATCAATATGGTTATTCCTTATTTGAGTTAAAAAAATATACGGAATCTGTTAGTGTACTGGAAAAACTGGATACCGATGACATTTATCTGCAAAGCGGAATGTATACACTAGGCCGTGCCTTTTTACAGCTAAAAAATAAAGAAAAGGCAAGAAGTGCTTTCTTCAGGGCCTCCAGACTTAATTTCGACAAAGTGGTGCAGGAAGAAGCCTGGATCAACTATGCGAGATTAAGCTATGAACTGGAATTTAACCAGCAGGCACTGGAATCAACGCAAAACTTCCTAAAGCAATTTCCTTCCTCGCGCAAAGCAAACGAAGCTAAAACATTGCTCGGTGAAATCCTGCTGACCAGCAAAAACTATCAGGCAGCAATTGACATTCTGGAGCCAATCCAGAACAAGTCGGCAGAAGCCAGAGAAGCTTATCAGAAAGTAACCTATTTCAGAGGTCTGGAGTTTTACAATGAAAGGGCATTCCCAAATGCACTTGCCATGTTCCTGCGCTCTGAAAAGTTCCCGGAGGATGAAGAAATTTATGCCTTGAGCACCTACTGGAAGGCAGAGGCCAGCTATGAACTTAGAAAGTTTGGTGAAGCAGTAAAACATTTTGAAACCTTTTTGGATATGCCAGGAGCCAGCAAAACAGGCGTTTACAATTTTGCAAACTATGCCCTTGCCTATTCCGCCTTTGAAGATGAACGGTATGGAAAAGCCGCGAACTATTTTGAACGGTTTTTAAGGGGAAATGACAAAGACCAGAAAACCGTAAACGATGCTACCATTCGATTGGCAGATTCTTATTTTGTAAATAAAAGTTATGGCAATGCACTCGTCAACTATAATAAGATCATCGCCAGCAACGCAACGGGTGAAGATTATGCCTTATTTCAACGGGGCATGATACAGGGTCTGGAGAGTCAGAACGATGCGAAGATCAGTACCATGCAGAGTTTACTGCAGCAATTCCCAGCCTCGAACTACGCCGATGATGCAGGTTTTGAAATGGCCTATACTTATTTCAATAAAGGAGAACTGGACAAGTCGAAATCAGACCTCATTAGCCTCATCAGCAAATATCCCAACAGCAGTTATGTACCCCGCGCGCTGGTCACTATAGGCCTGGTTCAGTATAACCAGGACCAGGACGATGCAGCCCTTGAATCATTTAAAAAAGTGATCAGGGATTATGCCAGTACAGAAGAAGCTAAACAGGCATTGGAATCCATCAAAAACATCTATCTTGACAGAGGGGACTCCGAGGGCTTTATCGCCTATGCAGGTACTACACCTCTGGGAAATTACTCGGCAGCTGAACAGGATAATATTTTGTTCCAGGGGGCAAATAACCTTTATTTAAAAGGAGACGCTAAAGGTGCTGTTGAAGCCATTAACGCTTATTTTGACAAATTCCCTAAAGCAATCCACGACAAGGAAGCCAAATTCATCAGAGCTGAGTCGCTCGTGAAATTAGGCCGCCCGAACGACGCCATTGCCGACTATGAATACATTTTGAACGATTGGACCAGTGACTATACGGAACGCTCGCTCGTGAGTATCTCGAAAATGTTCCTTGATCAGAAAAAATACAATGAGGCGATTGTTTACCTCAAACGGCTGGAGACAACAGCAGACTACAAAGTACACTATACTTACGCTTTGAACAATCTCCTAAAGGCATATAGTGAACTAAACATGCCTGATGACGTGTTAAAATATGTCCAGTTGATCAAGGAGTCTGATAAAGCATCGGAAGAAGAGAAAAATAGTGTTGATCTGTATGCTGGTAAAGCTTACCTGTTAAAAGCAGATACTACTCTTGCTGTAAAGTCATTCAACAGTGTAGTAAGCAAGACAAAAACACTTGCCGCCGCCGAAGCTAAATATAACCTTGCGGCGGTCCAATATGCTAAACACCAATATAAAACATCAACAAAAACCTGTTTTGATCTGATCAATAACATGCCTTCCTACGACTATTGGGTGGCCAAAGCCTTTATCTTACTGGCTGATAATTATGTAGCGCTGAACGACAACCTGCAGGCAAAAAGTACACTCCTGAGTATTATAGATAATTATGACGGCAAAGACGACATTGTACCCACTGCCAAAGAGAAATTAGAAAAAATTAAATAAGACCAAGCGACATGAGATTGACCAGATTCATATATACTACACTATTTTTTATTGCAGCTGGCACTTTTAGTACCAAGGCGCAAGATCCGAAAACAACTGAGAAAAAACTGGAAGAAAAAGCAGTAACCGAAGAAATTGAAGTGGTAAGGCCTTATAAGCCTGTGCTGGCCGAAGCGGTAAAGCTGCGGAGAAGTCCCGATTTGAATGATGTTAAAACTTACAAGGCAAAATTCAATTACAGCCTTACGGATAGAAAACTCGAACTGAATTCCGACATCAATAAGCTGCAGGCACAACAGGTCGCAGCCGAAAAGGAATCAATGCTGATAAACAACTATGTAAAAGGTGCTTTCGGTTCTGCCGGAACAACACTGGCCGAAGCTTATATCAATATCGGCAAAGACGAAGCCCTGCAGGCAGGGGCCTTCTTTAAACACTTCGGCCAATCGGGAAGCCTGAACAAACAGAACATGAACCAGCAGCAGCTTAGTGCCTTTGGAAGAAGCATTGGCGATCAGGTTACCTTATCAGGAAGATTGAATTTTCAAAGAAACGGACTTTATTTTTATGGGATAGATAAGAACAACCCCACTTTAAATCCGGATCCGGAGAAACAAGCACTTAGCTTTCTTGAAGCTGAAGGTGAAATTGTAAACAAATTCACAGACGATCCGGATGCGCTTAGCTATGCTGCCAAAATAAACGGCTATGTCTGGAGTGACCAATATAAAGCCAAAGAAAGTTCAATCGTAATAAATGGCTACCTGAATAAGCGCATCAGCAGTTTAAACCTGGGACTAGCCAGTTCTGTCGAATTTGGAAAGACCAAAGACGAACTCACCAGTGTGGGCAATAACTTATTTAAGCTAAATCCATACATCAGATTGCAGACCAATGGCGTTAAAATTAATGCGGGAATAAATTTTGTGCAGGAGTTTGGTGCCTTTTCTTCCAGCAGAATATTCCCTGCGGTAACAGCCGACTTTACACTCATTCCCGACTATTTGCAAATCTTCGGAGAAGTAAAGGGTGACGTAAACCGCAACTCACTGAAATTGCTAACGGATGAAAACCCATTTCTTAACAGCAACATAGATATCAGAAATTCTGTTGAAAAGCTGAGCATCAGCGGAGGAATTAAGGGAACAGGGGGGGCCGGCTTTGGTTATAAAGCAAGGTTTTATCACAAGCGTATCGAAGACATGCCTTTGTTTGTAAATAACTTTACCAGTTTTAATAAGTTTGATGTGATCTACGATTTCGGAACGATGAAACTAACCGGACTAGAAGGGGAAATTTCTGTTCAGGTAAGTGATGCCTTAAAGTGGACAGGTAAGCTGAACATTGAAGATTATAAACCTGCCGCTGAGACTCAAAGCTGGTTCAAACCACAATTGCGGATGAGCTCCGATCTAATGTATGCCGTTACCAAGCAAATCACACTCAATGCAGCTGTGGCGTTGCAGGGCGACAGCAAGGCAAAAGTCTACACTGCTGCGCCGGCAAACCCATACCTCATTCCTGATCTGGCCAACGAAACTGTAGTTAATGTGAAGGGATTTATAGACCTTGGCGCAGGCGCAACTTATAAGATCAACAGCAAGTTTTCTGCATTCGCAAGAGTGAATAACCTGCTGGGCAACAAGTACAGCAAGTATCTATATTACGATGCCATTGGCCTCAGCATTTTCGGTGGGGTTGCTTACTCATTCTAATGCATTTCAATTAATAATTGCTTGGTACGGAATTAAAATTTATTTTTACCAGAATGGATATCTTATCATACCTTACAACACTTATAAAAACCCATAAGGAAGTGGGAATACCCGGATTGGGTACGATTTATAAAAAAAAATCTCCCGGTAGATATGATATGGGTACGCATTCATTCCTGCCGCCAAGCTATACATTGGCCTTTACATCAGATTTGAATGAGCAAACGCTTTTAATCAACCTGATCTGCAAAAAAAAGAATATTTCGACAGATGCTGCCACATACTTTGTTGAACAATTCTCTCAAAATATCCTTGATGAACTTTCCAGTCACCAGGAATCTGACTTTGGCGACCTTGGGACATTTTCAGTAACATCGGGCGGTCTGGCTTTTGTTCCTAAACAGGAGACTGATTTCGGATTTGATTTTTATGGCTTACCGACATTGAGGGATGACCTGAATAAAAATGAAGGACTTCAACTGACAGAGGAACAGCTGGAACTGGAAAATAACAATGCAGATCTCGGGGACGGCACAGAGGATGTTACTGATGATTTAAAAGAAACGCCCGTAGACGAGGTCCTTTTGGCCCACCTGGATAGTACAGAGCCACCCGCCGCCCCAGAAAAAAGCGAGCCGGATGAACAGCCCGTGTATGAAGAAATAGCTGAAGTTGCCAATGTTCCTGAAACAGAAAATATTGAGGCACAACCGACTATTGAAACTCCTGAAAATCCGGCTGAAGTTGTGGTGCCGCCAAATGCCACCGATCATCAAGAACCGGTTTCAGGCGGTCATTTTGCGCTGGACTACACAGAAGAAAAAACTGGGTTACCAGGATATATGAAAGTAATTATCGGACTTGCGGTCCTGGTTCTGCTTGCTGTAATCCTATTTATGGCAAAACCGGAGCTGTTTAATGGCGGCATGTCAAAAAGATCTCCTGACACGCTCGCTGAACTATCAGATACAGACCAGGCGATTAAAGACAACAATCAATTAAAAATAGATTCCATTACCCGTATAGACAGCATCAGAATGAGCAATGAAATGGCTATTCTGGCAGCAGATTCGGCTAAGGATTCTACAACTGGCGTAAGCCACCCGAAAATAACACCAGCGGTTTCTTATGAAATCATAGCTGCATCTCTGCTTAATCAGAAAGAAGCGAATAATTTCCTTGCAGATATGAAAAGAAAGGGCATTCCGGCAAAAGTCGCCGATATGCCAGGCAGGAGAGTAAAAATTAGCATCGGCTCTTTTACAGATGAAGAAACTGCAAAAAAACAACTTGAAATCCTGAAGAAAACAACAAAACTTCCAGGAATATATATTTACCCGGTTAGACACACAAACAATCCTAAATAATTATGAT
>CAMLDJ010000266.1 GCA_946478755.1 uncultured Pedobacter sp.
TTTAAGGCTTTGGTTGCCGACAGTAAATATAAAGGCTGGAAAGATTTCGGTATGGCGCCCAAAGGGCATATCCTGATCCAGGACCATGGCGATCATGTATCCTTTAGAAGTATTAAATTAAAAGAACTTAAAAATTAGCGATCATGTTAGATTCAAGAAGAAAATTTATTAAACAGTCTGCCATTGCAGCAGCGGGTACCTACCTGGGAACTATGGGTTTAAGTGCTAAAAGTTATGGAAATATTATAGGCGCAAATGACCGGGTGAGAGTTGGAATAGTTGGTTTTTCAGACCGCTTTAAAGATTCCCTCCTGCCTTCATTTCTACACCATAACAAGGAATTGAATTTTGATATTGTGGCGGTATCAGATCTTTGGAACTATCGCCGGGGACTCGGTGTGGAGCATTTGAAGTCAAAATTCGGGCATGACATTACGGCCTGCAGGAACAATGATGAGCTTTACAATTTAAAAGATATTGACGCGGTAATTGTAAGTACTGCAGATTTTCAGCATGCTACCCACGCTGCTGAGGCGGTGAACAACAAATGCGATGTGTATTGCGAAAAACCCTTTGCCGAGACCATGGAAGATGCGCGTATGGCCCTGAAGGCCGTGAAAGCTTCTAAACAGATCGTGCAGATCGGTTCTCAACGCCGTAGCGGTGGCAATTATCAAGCAGCCTCAAAATTTATTAAGGATGGCAAGTTCGGCGACATTACCATGGTAGAGCTGAGCTGGAATGTAAACCAGCCAGGGCGCTGGCGCCGGCCTGACCTGGTGGCCAGACTGAAACAGGAGGATACAGACTGGAAACGCTTTTTAATTAACCGTCCATTTGAAGAATGGGATCCACGAAAATACCTTGAATACCGTTTGTTCTGGCCTTATTCTTCGGGAATGCCAGGACAGTGGATGTCGCACCAGATCGATACGGTGCACTGGTTCACCGATTTAAAACATCCAAGAAGTGTGGTTGCCAACGGAGGCATCTATCAATGGAAAGATGGGAGACGGAACTGGGATACGACGACAGCAGTATTTGACTATGGTAAGCCGAACGATCCCAACAACGGTTTTCAGGTGGTGTTTACCTCAAGAATGCACAATGGTGACGAGCATCCTGCTGAGATCTATTATTCAAACGGTGGTGAGCTGAACCTGAATACCAATATGGTTTCACCTGTTGGTGGATTAACCGCCAAGGCAGCTGCCGCCATGAAGATGAAGCCTAATTTATTACCTGAATTGAAACTGACCGATATGGTGGAACAGGTTGCGGCATCGGCCAATACCGGTGGCGATAAGCTGACCTCTGCGCACATGCGCAACTGGATGGAATGTGTGAGGAGCCGTAAGGAAACGAATGCACCTGTCGAAGCAGGTTATTACCACTCTGTAGCCAACATCATGACCAATGCTGCGGTAAGGACTGGCAAAAAAGCGACGTTTGATGAAAAAACTCAGGAAGTTATGGTAGATGGGAAAGTGTTTAAGTATTAACTGATCTTAAATAAAAAAGCCCGGAATGAATTTCAAATTTCATTCCGGGCTTTTTTGTTGAATTTCTTCTACCAAAAAGCTGTGTATAAGGCAACAAGCATAGCCACAATAATCAATGCACCTACGGCAAATGAAGTAGACACCCGGAACATTTTTGGATCCACTTCAAGACCATTAGGGATAACGCCGCGCTTGTTTTCATAAATACTAATAAAATACATCCCGATCACACACACCGCAAAAACAATGAGCATCCTGTCCATGAATGGAATTTCAAACACGCCGGCTGAGTTTGCTACAGCCCATCCATAGTTGTGTAATGGAGAAAGATCAACCATACCCGGCAGGAATTTAAGGATCACAGAAACAATAAATCCTCCTACCGTTGCAAAAAGTGCTGCATTTGAAGTGGTTTTTTTCCAGAAAAAACCTAAGATGAACATCGCAAAAATACCCGGCGATACAAATCCTGTATATTCCTGGATGTATTGGAACCCTTGCTTTCCTTCACCCATTAAAGCATCACCAACAATAAGGGAAAGCACTACAGCCATTAACATGGATACGATAACTGTAATTTTACCTACATTGACCAGCCGGTCTTCCCCTGCGCTGGTGTTAAATGCTTTTTTGTAAATATCCAAAGTAAATATGGTCGCAATACTATTTGCCTTACCCGCTAATGAAGCTACAATAGCTGCGGTTAAGGCCGCGAAAGAAAGTCCTTTTAGGCCAATTGGCAACAGGCCAAGCAAAGCGGGATAAGCCTTGTTCGGGTCCTGAACACCTGATGAAGTCAGCAGGTTATCGGCACTAATGCCAGGTATTTTCTCTTTGATAATATAATAAACTGCGATACCAGGAATTACGACGATTACTGGCATCAGCATTTTTAAGAAAGCGGCAAACAAAAGGCCCGATCTGGCTACCGGAAGTGATGCACCTAATGCCCTTTGCGTGATATATTGATTACAGCCCCAATAACTTAGGTTTGCGATCCACATCCCGCCGATCAGTACGCTTAAACCTGGCAGGTCCATATAATTAGGGTTGTCCTTTTTAAAGATCAGGTGGAAATGCTCTGATGCACCATCGGTAAGTATGGCGAAGCCTTTTACAATGCCTCCCTGGTTGGAAATCAGATTTAAAGCAATGTAAGTCGCCACCAGGCCGCCCAATACCAGGAAGAATACCTGGATCACATCGGTATAGCCGATTACTTTCATGCCTCCAAGGGTGATGAGGATCGCGAAAACAGCGAGGCCAAGAATACACGCGGTAATGTTGAGACCGGAAATGCCACTGATGGCCAGTGCACCGAGGTACAAGATGGACATGAGGTTAACCACAATATAAAGCATCAGCCAGAATACCGCCATAATCATGGCTACCTTTTCATTGTAACGCTGACTCAAAAATTGCGGCATGGTGAAGATCTTGTTCTTCAGGTACACCGGCATAAAGAAAATGGCTACAATAATCAGTGTTGCTGCTGCCATCCATTCGTAAGCAGATATGGCAAGGCCCAGTTTAAAGCCTGAGCCGCTCATCCCGATCATCTGTTCTGCGGAGATATTTGATGCGATAAGCGAAGCACCAATTGCCCACCAGGTTAATGAGCCTTCGGCAAGGAAATAGTCTTTGGAGTCTGCTGCGGCCGACTTCTTCTTATAATAGATCCAGAAGCCATAGCTTGAGACAATCAGAAAGTAAACTAGAAATACGATGTAATCGTATTTGTGAAGTGTGTTCATAGTTGTTTATATTATTATTTGGTTAATGTAAAAAATATTTCAGCATTGCGTGGTATTTAGGTGTGTTAAGCCAAGTCGCAAGATAAGATTGCCAAATTCGGTCATTTTTAAAAATGCATACCCAAGCTAAGCCCAAAAGTTCGTGGGGATCCAAGATGTGCAGCCCCAAAATCGTAAGCATAATCTACATAGGTTTTATTGTCCAGGTTCTTAGCCCAGAAAAACAGGTCAAATGTTTTGCTGGAAAGGCCTATCCTGGCATTCAGTAAGCTATAAGCTTCCTGCTGTTGTTGGTTTTTAAGGTCGAAATACTGACTGCCGGCATGTTGCCACTCTGCACGCCCTGTTAAAGTAAGTTTCTGTACTTCAATTATTTCGTAGCTATATTGTAAAGCAAACATAGCAGTAAGATCTGGTGTAAATACCTGCCGGTTGCCGGCAAGATCCAATACCTGTCCGTTATCGGCCAGTTTCAGCGTTGAATATTTGGCATCTGTATAACCCAGACTCGCATCTAGTCCGAGGCCTTTTATAGGATTAGCAGATAATTCAGCTTCTATCCCTTTGCTGTTCAGCTTGCCTGCATTTTGGGTCACCGTGATGGCTTCAGGCAATCTTAAGGTTGGGACCTGTGCATCCCTTAACAAGGTATAAAAAGCTGCCAGGTTGAGACGTAACCGGTCATCCAGAAAAGTGTTCTTGCTTCCAATCTCAAAATTGCTGCTGTATTCGGGCTTATAGCTTACAAAACGAAGCGATTCATCGGTGGTCTGATTGATACCACCTGCCCTGAAGCCACTGCTGTAACTGCTGTAAAGGTTATTGTCTGCTGACACTTGCCAGGCCAGGTTTATGGTTGGGGATAAGGCATGGTAATTTGCCCTACTTGCTTCATCTGGAAGCATAACAGCCGGTGGCTGCCCATCCATAAAAAACTCACTGAAGCCCTTTAGCTTCTTGTGTTCGTAATCATACCTTAATCCCAGAGCTGCTTTAAATGCAGGTGTGAATGCATAAGTAGCTTGTCCGTAGGCAGCCAGGCCCATGCTTTTGCCTGTACTGGTATTGATGCTTGTAAAATTAGACATTCCAGCACCCATCAGTTCCCCATCGGCGCCAGCATGTGTACCTTGTTTTACAGGGCTATACTGATAAAAACCGTATACACCAGTAGTCCAGCTTAATTTTGAATTTGCAGCAGCGGGTGAAGCGATTTTAAACTCTTGTGTAAACACCTGAACCTTGTTCCAGTCCCTTCCGTAATTGTTGACGATAGAAAAGCCATCCAAAGGAGAGAAATCTCCATCAACAGGGCTTTTATAATAGCGGTAATTAGACTGATAAGCGGTCTGCGAAGAAAAATTAATCCTTCTACCTGTGCGATTAATGCTTAGAGCGGCGTTAAACAGGTTATCTGACATTTGTCCGGTCGCATCCTGACTCACTTTGAAAGGATTTTCGAAAGCACCTGCTATCGTGCCTGTTAACGGAAAAGCACCATTGTTACGGTTGGCGTTATGTTTTACATTCAGTACCACCGACAGTTCATTACTAGCCAGGTATTTAAGAAAATAGTTACCCATCAAGCCCTTTTGCTGATCAAAATCTGTGTTGTCTAAGGTATTTTCATAGTATCCATTGAGTTTATTATACATACCTGCTGCACCAAAAAAAAGACGGTCTTTAATTAATGGGGTACGGATGGCGAGTGTATATCGCTGTTCGCCATAGCTCCCCAGGTCGATACCTGCAAATCCCCTGCCCTGATTGGTTGGTTGCCTGGTGATGATATTGATGACTCCTCCCATCGCATTGCGGCCGTATAAAGTGCCCTGCGGACCTCTAAGTACTTCTATCCGTTCTACATCCAGCAGTTGTGAAATATAGGTGTCCAGTCCAAATTGATTTACACCGTCGATATAGGTAGCTATTGAGGGATCATAGGAAGTATTAGCGATTCCCCTGATGGATACCACATTCCTGCCATCGCCGGGATTTCCGGCGCTAAGGTTAGGCACAATGTTTTTAATATCCTTTATATTGGTCATTCCCCGGGCTTGCACCTGGGCTGCAGTAAAGGCTGAGATACTTAAAGGAAGATTTTGAATGTTTTCTTCACGCTTTTGTGCAGTCACCGTTACCTCGTCAAGTTTAAGATGGTTTGAAGTAAGGCGGATGCTCAGGGTTTCATTTGAAGGGAGACTGAAAGGTCTGTTTATAGTCGCATAACCGATCGCAGTTATTTTTAGAATGAACTTACCTTCAGGCAGGTCGTTGAATTCGAAAGTTCCATTTTCATCAGCAATACTTATTCTGTTGGTATTCAGGATTTGCAGGGTAGCACCTGTTACAGGCAGGTTCCGGGTATCCAGAACCTGACCTGATATAGGATGATTATTTTGCCCTGCAGCCATAAATTGTATTCCTGTGCAGAAAGCTATAATTAAAATGATGGTCTTCATAATTTGCCTGCTGGCTTTTCTTATTTTTATTTTAATGAGTTGATGTATGCTGCAATTTTTAACCCGTCGGCCTTACTAACCTGTGGCATAGGTGGCATTTCTGTTGCATAGCCCGGCCAGTTTTCCGGCTTGGGATTGTGGATGAGCTGCAGGATCTTCTCGTTTGTGTATTTACGTTTGGCGACCTCTGTAAATGCAGGGCCGATCTGTTTCTTTACCGGGTTATGGCAGGCCAGGCAAGTATAATTGGTCAGTAATCCTTTTACTTCCGCATAGACAGGTGCTTTTGCTGTTGCTTTGGTTGCAGTAGTCATTTTTGCAGGAACGTTTTTTTTAGCGGTGGAAGCTGTTTTTTTTGCCGGTGCAGGGCTCACATTTGCCACAGGATCATTGGCGGAATTCCAGGTGCTGAGTTCATTTGCTGCCAACTTCTCTCCTGCGGGGATGTTGTTTAACGTATAGTAGGCTACCGGATGAACGACAGAATAAAAGTTTTGTTTTTCGCGGATGCCATTTACTTTAATGGTGTGGATATAATACTGGCGCAAGTTGCTCAGCACTATTCTTGCTTTTAATCCATCAGCAGATAGCTTCACCCCCTTAATTTTCAAAGTTTCGGTATTGACCGGTGGCGAGCCATATACCGGATGATACTTATAGATAAAGCTTTCTACGCTGTAAGATGAAAGGTCCAGGGCCGATTTCTGATCAACCGGACTGGTAAATTCAATTTCAAAACCATCGGGCATTGCCCTTACCGCCTTCATTTCAAAAGGTACTTTGTTGTTGTATACCAGACGCTCAAGTCCTTCATTTGCATCCCCGGCGGAGCCCCATCCACGATTGGTCTCGCCAACAAAGAGAGAGCCATCCTGTGCCCAGGACATTCTCAGTACTCCGGAGCGGAAGCCACTTCTGAAGAGAAATGCGGCGCCTTGTTCTTCACCATTCACTTTTTCCATGAATACCCTGGATATGATACTCATGCCCTGATCGCCAATTAAAAGCTGCCCTTCGAAGGGACCAAAATTGCCTTTAGGGATTTTTACAGGTTCAGAGGACGAAATGCCAAGGATGCCGTAAGGCAGCCATACCGAAGGTAAACGAAGCTCAGGGAATTCTTTTTTCATGTCGAACAACGTTTTAAAGTTCTCGTTCACCCTGTTCTCAGGTTTGATGGGATTACCTTTATCGTCACTTATCCTTCTCTCATCCATTTTAGAATAGAAATATTCAGAACTTAATTTCACAGGGGAATCCGATCTTTTTGTCCAGATCAAACTGGCGGGATGGCCCATAAAATCACCTTCATTTACTTTCCATATCCCACCGGAGCCTACCCAGTCGCCCTGATTCTCAGTATAATAAAACTGACCATCAATTACGTTTAAACCTGCCGGAGAGCGCATCCCCGCGGCCCAGGGTTTCATTTTTCCATCTTCAGTGATGTTCATCGACCAGCCACGCATGGGCACTCTGCTTTCTGCACGCCACCATTCGCGATTACCAAAGGCAACATTGGCGGTGACGAAGAAAGAGCCGTCCGGTGCTATTTTAGGGCCAAAGCTATACTCGTGGTAATGGCCGCTCAATGGCCAGGCATATATGGTTTCATACACATCGGCCTTGCCGTCCATATTTTTGTCTGACAACTTAGTCAGCTCGCCTCTTTGCGCAACATAAAAGGCTCCGTCTTTATAAGCTATACCTAATATTTCGTGCAGGCCTGTGGCAAATTTGCGAAAATAGGGGCTGTTGCTTGTGGGATTCTCTACGACGAACACATCTCCTCTTCGGGTGGATATGCCGAGATCGCCGTTTGGTAAAGTCACCAGTCCGCCTACCTCTAATATGGGGCCTTCAGGTACCCTAACCTTCATGATCTTAAAAAAGTCTTCTTCTTTTGGTGTTTCCTGAGCCCATGTAGTCGTATAACTTAAGCTCAAAGCCAGCATTGCCAGCATTTTAAAAGTATTGTTCATGTT
>CAMLDJ010000267.1 GCA_946478755.1 uncultured Pedobacter sp.
CGAGAAGTTTGACATCCTATCACAACGGGGCATCGGCCACATCAAGGACAGCGTAGAACTGATCAAAGAGAACACGGGCAAAGTAGTGGATGTACACCAGGCACGGAAATTTTTCAAAGACCCCAGGATCGCAGAGCAATTGCGCAGCTCCAACACCATCGGATGTTTCTACATCGAATCCCCCGCGATGCGGCAGTTGATCAGCAAACTCGATTGCAAGGACTACCTGACCCTTGTAGCTGCCAGCTCTATCATACGCCCCGGCGTTGCCTCTTCGGGCATGATGAAAGCCTATATCGAGCGCCACCATAATCCCGAAAAAGTGGAATATATCCACCCGGTATTCAAAGAACAGTTGGAAGAAACCTATGGCGTGATGGTTTACCAGGAAGACGTGATGAAGGTCGGGCACCATTTCGGTGGACTGGACCTTGCGGATGCAGATGTCCTCCGCCGTATGATGAGCGGCAAGAGCCGCAGCAAAAGCCATCTTGATGAAATAGAGGAAAAATTCTTTTCTCACTGCAAAAAAATGGGCTATCCCGAGGCCATTAGCAGGGAGGTTTGGAGGCAGATGGAAAGCTTTGCGGGCTACTCTTTTAATAAGGCACACTCGGCCTCTTTTGCCGTAGAAAGCTATCAGAGCCTTTTCCTGAAGACCTATTACCCACTGGAATTCATGGTGGCGGTAATCAACAATTACGGTGGATTCTACCAGAAGAAAGTTTACGTTACCGAAGCAAAAAAAGCAGGCGCAAATATCCATCTGCCCTGCGTCAATAACAGCCGCTCCAATGCCTGTATCAAAGGCAAGGATATTTACCTGGGCTTTGATTGCCTGCTGGGCCTCGAAGAGCAATATATGAACCGCATCCCCGAAGAACGCTCGTTGAACGGCCAGTACGGCAGCCTGGAAAATTTTGTACTACGTACCGGGATTTCACTCGACCAGCTGGTAATACTTATTCGTGCAGGTGCATTGCGGTTTACTGGAAGCGGCAAAAAGGAACTGTTGTGGGAAGCGCATATCATGTTATCCCAATCTAAAAAAACAAGAACCGATGCTGGAATGTTTACTACACAGTCATCCAATAAACCCGTACTACCTGTGCTTGAAAACTCAAAACTGGAAGACATATATGACGAGCTGGAACTATTGAATTTTACGGTAAGCGCAAGTTTGTTCGATATTGCGAAGTCTGATTTTAGGGGCGACGTATTTGCTTCGGACTTGCGCAAAATGGAAGGCAAAGTGGTAAGGATGGTGGGGGATTTTGTTTGTGATAAACATGTTCCCACAAAAAATAATAAGCATATGAAGTTTGGAACTTTTCTCGACATAAACGGAGATTTTTTCGATACCGTTCATTTTCCGCAAAGCCTTGCCGCATACCCCATGAGGGGAAATGGCATTTTTTTGATACAGGGAAAAGTAGTGCTTGATTTCGGCCATCCTGCAGTGGAAGTGCACAAAATTGCTAAGCTACCCGTCCATTCCGACCCAAGAAGCATATAATGATGGTATGCCAACATTTGTCGGGTTAACGATAAAGAGAACACTAGGAATTATGGCTCAACTTTCCCTGGCCTTTATCTGATCAGCAATTCTATAATACTGTTCCTTTCTTGTCAAATTATCTTTACTCCATTCAAAGTTTAATCCGAATTGTTCGTCCCAAAATTGAAGTCCTATGCATGCAATACCCCAAGCATAATGATTATCTTCGATTCCCAATCGTTCTAAAGCATTGGTTAACCTATCCTCACCATTTGGATGACGAAAGTCCCCAGTTACCGAACTAAAAAAGAACATTGAAATTAACCCAAGTACGATTCCATTTTCAACAGCTAGGCGGTGAGCTGTTGCAAGTTGCTCATCTTTATAGGATATACCTTGTTTGATCATATCAATAGCATTATTATCTGCTTCCATTTCAAAATCAAGAAATGTTAAAGAGGAAGTTTCCTCATCAATCTTATCAATATGGTGTTTTAAATGTGTGAATTCATGACATAAAATAAATTTGACAGCTTCGGTATAAAACAAATTAGTTTGCTCAACATAATTTCTGTTCTCTGCCAAATACATTTCAGGATTGGGTAAAAGTTGTTTATTCCATTCTTCAAAATCAACGATAAGATATCGACCATATTCTAGAAGATTTCTTGCCTGATCAATTTCTTGTTGGGAAATTGGGTATTTAATCCGACCTACCTGTGCATTGATTTTGGGATAGTCTACAGTTTCAAGATAAGTCACATAAATTGAATATACACAACACCACAAATATGAAAGAAACGTTTCATGCAATTCAATTTGCCGAGTTTCTCTATTTACTCTAGGAGTCCGTAAACCTTTTTCCTTCTTGATTGCAACGTTTCCAAATTCTAATCCAAGGGTAGGATTTAATTTACCTGCGTCTATTTCCTCTTTTAATGCTTGTAAAAATTGTGCATTAGTATTTTGGAACATATAAATTAGCATGGGATGCACTACGCGAACCGGTTGGTCTCCTTCATGAATTTTATCATTATACTGATTTATGGGGCCAACTTTTTGAAAAAGCCAATTCATGCTATTATGAGATTAACAACGATTAATGTCTAGGTCAATTAGATAGATAGGTATTCAATCAGCGAAAGAGACCACCCAGATTTTACATTCCAGGCGGGTAATATGTCCTTACTGTTCCTTCAACCATCTTACCTTCCTCTTGCTCATGCTGAACTCTATCCAAATTAGCCGGCCAATGATTAAACGGTAACTGTTCTGTATCTATAAAACTGGTATCGATTGCTGGTATCTCAGGGTAATCAATGGCAGTAGCTTCCTGTGCAGTCCTATAGTCTTTGTCGATGGTACAAAATTCAAGAAGCCTCGAAGGAATTTGGGTGCGGGCAATCTGCGAAAGGCGTTCTTCGCCCGGCTTTTCCATTAGCCATTCCCAGGCTAGGTCTTCGGTTAAGATCGTAGGCATCCGCTTTTTGGAATTATGTATCTGCGACATCACCTGGTTGGCCTCAGTGACACCTAAGGCTACCGTCATCACAAACTGGCTGGTTTCAGGATCCAGCCATTCGTTATAAAGACCGGGCATAAAAAAATATTCATGGTCCTTAACGCCGACCAGATATGGATATTTAATCGTCTCTTTTAGCTCCTGGCCTTTCTTGCCGATTTTGGGAATATGGCGGGACTCGACCATACCCGTAGATAATACAAGGCAACGGCGGTTCTTTGCGGCATCGGCCCACATGGAACGTTTGCCATCTTCTTTGACAAAAAGATTTTCACTCTTGAAGTTCAGTGTAGTGTACTTCGCCCTGAATATGTTTGCTTCCGCCCGTGTTTTGATAAAGCCCGGTACATAGCCCCATTCCGCCTGGACGATATCAAAGTCCTTGCCGTCAGCCGACTGCACAAGGATTGCAATTGGTGCGTAGTTAAATCCGTTATGAACCCCGACATTTAAAAAGTCGTAGTTTTTGATCGCCTTTTCCAAGTTCTTAAGCCTGATGTATTCAGACCTTGTTACCTTTTGGCCATTGTAATAACACATATCATTTCCTCATTTTAAAATATTCAACAATCAGAGCGCCCACGGCCTCCGCTTCACTTTGCCGCCCTTCAGGGATGCTGGTCCAGAAGGCTCCGTCCGGGCCTTTGGTACTTGCGATAACAAGTGGTTGAACTGGGCCGTCAAAGACAATTCTGAAAACACGGTCTTTCCCAAGGTGATGCTCCGATACCTTTACCCACTTTCCGTTATAGCCAAGATGAAAATCTGAATCCATATACCTTTTAATTCCTTCGAACATTTAAATATCCGCAATACTTTTGACTATCACAAAACAACACATTAAGCTGTCTGGAAAACCATTTAATCCTTGTAACCTACTTCTTACCTGATTTTAAAACCGATGGTTTTTTCTTTTTCTTCGCTTCAAAAAACTGTCTTGCCCGCTTAAGGCCTGTGGCTATGGCTATGCCTTCATCTGTTCCATCCTCGAGCATTTCATTGGCAATCTCTACCGCCTTTTCACGTAGCTTGACCGGTTGTTTCTTATAAGATGGAGGGTAATCTCCGTTATACCAGGGCATAATTCCTTGTTTAAGATAATACCAACAAACAGCATGCCCGCAGGCATGGTCATGATAAAATTGTAAACAGTTTGAAACTCAATTTGTTCTATGGTAACGATTGCCGGTTTCTTCGGCAAAATCAAATCGATCGTATCGAGTACCGTTAAAACACGGTGGCAACAATCAATCTTTATTTTTAAATTGTGGGATGTTCCATATTTCCTGTGCCTGGCAGCGCAAATCAAGTTCAAAATCCAAATAACTCACAAAAATTCAATATTAATTTGGACCTGAATTGTCGAAACTTTCCAAGTTTCTAATGCTGGTAAAATTCCCCGTTAAAAATTTTATATGAACCCAATATTTAAAGTAGTTATAGCTTCCCTATTAATTATGAAGGCCACAAATGCAGGCGCTCAGTTTTATGTGGATAATGCCACAGGAGTCGACGCCCCGGGATACGGTAACATTTCTAGCCCGTTCAAAACAATATCCTATGCCGTGAAATCAGCGCAGCTTTTAGACACTACCGAAGTGCTTATAATGCCGGGATCATATTTTGAACAGAAAGAAATATACATATACAAAAATGGATTTAGCCTCCAACGATGGGGAAGCGGCGAAGTGATCATAGATGGTAGCAATGCCCACCATAGCCCATATTCTGATTACCTGCTTGCGATTGTCGATGCCAATTCAACAACCATAGATGGTATTACCTTTCAAAACTACATAGGTGATGGTTACAAGGGCATATATGTACTTGGCAGTACCTCGAAGCGGTATACTATGGATTATGTCAATATAAATCACTGTAAGTTTAGAAACATCGGATGGGTAAGCGATAATCTGGTGGATACTCCGGCAAATTCAACAGTCGCTGCCTATCCCATGCTATTTGAGGGATACCAGGAAATCTATTCCCTAAATATTGTTGGAAATGAGATTTCAAATTGCGCTACCGGATGGGGCGAGGCGATATCTTTCCGCGGTGATATAAATTCCATCAAGATTGACAGCAATAAAATTCACCATATCTCCAATACCGGCATTGGATTTCATGGCAGTGAAGGGATCGCTATGGATCCTTCCTACGACTTTCAAAACTGGGTAACAGTGACCAATAACGAAATACATCACTGCATGTCCGGTGTGAACCTTGCTTTTGGCATCAAAGTAGATGGAGGAAAAGGGATAGATATCAGCACCAATATCCTGCATGATAACGGAGCAGGCCTTTCGTTTGGTATTGAGTCCTCCACGATAAAGACGATAGGCTCCTGCAGGATTTACAATAACCTTATTTATAAAAATTCGATTGCAGGTGTATTTCTTGGCTCAGTTCGCAAGGGAAACTTTATTACCAATAATGGATTTTACAACAATACGCTGTCTGATAATAGTAACGCAATAGAGATCAATGGGGTAAAGGAAATCGGCGGCAATACGATCGCAAAGCTCGCCGATAACATGGGGGAAATTTGCCTTTTTAACATGACCACCAATTCAATAATGTATAACATATTTGATGCCAGCACTGGAAAGTATTGCATGGTCGCAATGCTAAACAGTAAAATCAACGACATGAATATTGACTATAATCTTTACAATACAAACGCAGGCAATATGCTATACCTTGCTACATCCATCAATGGGGGTGCCAGCAGGACTATATTAAATACCCTTCCAGCCATTAGAAGAAATGTTGGAATTGAACAAAATGGACGCAAGGGAGATGCTGCATTTATTGACAAAGCAGATCATATCTATTCCCTTACCCCTCCTTCACCTGCTATAAATATGCATGGCCCTAATGTATATCACAATAATTTAATGAAAGACTTTGCAGGCAATCAAAGGATATATGGCGAATCTATAGATGCGGGTGCATTTGAATTTCAAGGTCAACCTACTATTATTGAACAGAAAAATACCAAAGGGTTTGATCTATTCCCAAATCCTTCCCATGGTTTCTGCTATCTGGCAGCACCGGAAGAAAGTGTCATCATTTCTATTTGCATCACGGACATATCAGGTAGGTTAATTAAGGATTACACTGGAACACCCAAGAATGGACATGGATTAATCCCCTTAGAACTTAATGGGATGAACAAGGGTATATATACGGTTCAGATTTTAACTAACAAAAAATTGTTCTCTCAAAAATTATCCATAGAATAACTCGGTTTGTTTCATTACACTTATTGGTAAGGAATTCAGATAATTGAGGTAATGAAAACCTATCGATTCAAATTGAAGTCTTAGGCAACTAAGAGATAGCCTAAGACCTTAAAATCGAATTGCTACAACCAGGAATAATGAACTAAATATCAACCCTTTCATTATTCGCAATACCAAATCCTCCTGATGCACTAAATAAAGACGCGCCAAATTCCGGATCTCCAAACAAAATTCCACACAGGTAGCCCATGTTGTCCGCATGGATGGTCCACAAAATTTTCAACAGCCCCTCACCAACAGGAGGAACGGGCTGATGTCCAAAATAGTTTTCCCAGAACCTACTGGAATGACGCGCTATGGATGCCAGTTCTTTTACCACCTCGAGTTCGGCGGGAGCCAATTGCCTTTCGGCATTGGCCACAATTAATCTGAGCCGGTTCTCCAATGCCTCCGTGTCAGGGGATTGCATGGTACGGTTGGCATCCAGAACAGATCTTATGGTTCTTTTAGCGGCCACACTATATGGTAGTGCGCTAATTACCTCTTCAGGATCTACCCCGTCTTCCGAGACCATCCTTTTTGCATAGGTTATGATCCCCCCACGGTCAGCATTTTCTGGGCGAACGAAATACCCGTCTAAAAAAATCACACATTCATCCCAATTGGTGCCACCGTTCATCCTGGAGCTCTCGATCATTGCCCTCAGTGCCAGGTTGTGGCGGATACCGGCACTATCACTTTTATCAACGGCATGGCCCCGGGACAGTGGTGCTTTTTGCACAACTGAAATTCCTTGCTTTGTGTACAGTTCCTTTTTTTCTTTTTGGCACCCTGTTATGGCCATCAACAGGGGCAGCAGGGCGGTAATAGCTCTTTTCATCTTTTTGGGTTTACAGTTTTAGCCCCGCACTATGCGGGGCTTTCTGAACCGAAGATGAAAATTTGAAATCCGGGTATCTTACACTTTGATGGTAGCTACCAAATTTTGTTAGCTGCACAGTAAGCCGGGAATATTACAGTTCGATGTATAGCTTTAATTGAGAATTAGACTTAAAACTTCATTCAGCTTGATATTGTCCTGAAGGACATCTTTCATATCCCTTCGCAGTCTACCCTGGGAGCCATCTGAAATATACCTGTAAACATTAAAAAGTTCCGCACCATTTTCAAAAAACGGAGCATCCCCATAGTTGTATCTGTTATCTTTTGCTATATAGCCATTAGAAGGATGAAACAGTTTTTTGCCGGTATAAAAATCAAGTGCCCCGATAATTTGAATCTGGTTAAAAAATCTGCTTTCAGATTTTAAGCGCTCAATCGAGGTCAGGTAATTCTGTTCAAAATGACCCTTGATCCTTCCG
>CAMLDJ010000268.1 GCA_946478755.1 uncultured Pedobacter sp.
AAGTGCCTGGATCTTGTCTTTAATTATCATTGCTGTAATTTAAATTAGGTGCATTTATTTTCTCCCTGAAAATAAATAGTGTAGGGAAAATAGGTCTCAGGTCATTCATCAGGCGCTGTGCTTCCAGCCGCGTTCTAAAATCGCCAACCCTTAAATAATAATTTGGTTGCTTGTAAGTAATGTAAGTATTTAACTCAGGAAAGCTGCTGTTGAATTTAGCCTGCTGATTAAAAACCTCCCGCCGGTCCGACCCGTAAAAGATCTGCACCCGGTAGCCCATCTGTGAAACGATTGCCGGGCCGGGCCTGCCGGTACTCACCGTACCCGGAGATGCTGCAGACTTCAGACTCAATTCAATACGTTTGGCTATTAAACTGTCAATCATAGGATCTTTTACAACGGAAACCTCTCCCTTTGTCTGGGCAAGTACGACCGTAGAAAAACAACACAATATACCAGTTAATAATTTTTTCATGAATGGATAAAAAAAAGAATGCCGAATCTTTTACAAAACTCGGCATTCTATATGTTTATTACAAATTACAATCCGGCTCCGTGACAGTTTTTGAATTTCTTACCACTTCCGCAAGGGCATGGCTCATTCCTGCCGACAGTAACCTCTTTACGTATAGGTTGCTGAGGAGCAAGTTCACGGGTGTCTTCCATAACATCTGCACCACTGGTTGGCTGTCCGAATTCCGGTTTAGACATCTTTAACCTGCTTGGTGCAGGTCTGGGCGCTTGCGCCTCTCTCACATCACTTGGATCGGTTTGTACAGGTATTCCGCCTTTATAAAGGAAGCTAACCACTTCTTTGTTCACTGCATTCAGCATATTTTTGAACAGGTTAAAGGCCTCCATTTTATAAATGATCAACGGATCTTTCTGCTCATAGACTGCATTTTGTACCGACTGTTTCAGTTCATCCATCTCACGCAGGTGTTCTTTCCAGGACTCATCGATCAGGGCCAGTACAATCGTTTTTTCAAATGACTTGGTGATCTCACGCCCTTCGTTATCTATCGCCTTTTTTAGACCAACAGGAACCTGTATGCTTCGTAATCCATCCGTAAACGGTACAACGATCTGCTCGATTTGTTCACCCCTTTCTGCAAATACCTGGTTCAGTACCGGCATAGCCTGCGAGATGATTGCATCCGATTTTCTGGTATAGAAGGCAGACACCTCTTCAAACAATTTATCTGTCAGGTGGTGAATACCTTTAGCGGCAAACTCTCCTTCATCAATGCTGGTATCAACAGAAAAGTTTTTGATCACTTCCAGCTTAAAGCCTTCATAATTTCCTTCTTCTTTATATTCAGTTGCAATATCTTCGGCCACATCAAAAACCATATTGCTCATGTCCACATCCAAACGATCACCAAATAAAGCATTCCTCCGTTTCGCATAGATCACAGAACGTTGTGAGTTCATGACGTCATCATACTCCAGCAAACGCTTCCGTATGCCAAAGTTGTTTTCCTCCACTTTCTTCTGTGCACGTTCAATAGATTTCGTGATCATGGAATGCTGAATCACCTCTCCATCCTCGATACCCATTTTTACCATGATGTTCGAGATCCTTTCAGATCCGAATAACCGCATCAGGTTATCTTCAAGAGATACGAAGAACTGGGATGATCCCGGATCTCCCTGACGACCCGCACGACCGCGTAACTGCCTGTCTACGCGACGCGACTCATGACGCTCTGTACCTACAATAGCCAAACCTCCGGCTTCTTTTACGCCAGGGCCTAATTTAATATCCGTACCACGTCCCGCCATGTTGGTCGCAATCGTTACCTGTCCGGGCTGACCGGCTTCGGCGACAATATCCGCCTCTTTCTGGTGCATCTTCGCATTCAGTACATTGTGCTTAATACCCCGGAGCTTCAGCATCCTGCTCAGTAATTCCGAGATCTCTACCGAAGTTGTACCCACCAATACCGGCCTTCCGGCCTGTGTCAAATTCACGATTTCTTCCGCTACCGCATTGTATTTCTCGCGCACGGTACGGTATACATAATCCTGATGATCTTTTCTGGAGATCACCCGGTTTGTAGGGATCTCTACTACATCCAGTTTATAGATCGACCAGAACTCTCCGGCTTCTGTGGTTGCAGTACCCGTCATACCACAAAGTTTGTGATACATCCTGAAGAAATTCTGCAAAGTAACCGTCGCGTAAGTCTGCGAAGCATCTTCTACTTTCACGTTCTCCTTGGCCTCAATTGCCTGGTGCAAGCCATCCGAATAACGGCGGCCATCCATAATACGACCGGTCTGCTCATCTACAATCTTAATCTTTCCTTCATCGACAATGTATTCCACATCAATTTCAAATAAAGTATAAGCTTTTAGCAACTGGTTCACAGAGTGGATGCGTTCAGCTTTGATGGAATAATCACGCATCAAAGCATCTTTCTTCGCGATTTTCTCTTCACTGCTTAATGAGGACTTTTCTATATCGGCAATTTCAGTACCCACATCCGGAAGCACAAAGAAATGAGGGTCTTCACCTGATTTGGTGATCAGCTCAATACCTTTCTCTGTAAGCTCAACCTGATTGTTTTTCTCATCAATATAAAAGAACAGCTCGGCATCTACCTTAGGCATGTTCTTCGACTGATCTGCCATGTAATGGTTCTCTGTTTTCAACAGCGTCTGTTTTACGCTGCCTTCACTTAAAAACTTGATCAGGGCCTTATTTTTAGGTAAACCACGATGAGCACGTAAAAGTGCCAGACCACCTTCACCTTCTTCGGTTCCGGCTTTACCGTCATTAATTAATTTCTTGGCTTCGTTTAAAGCCCTGGTTACATATTCTCTTTGGGCAGTTACCAGACGCTCAATTCTCGGTTTCAGCTCATGAAATTCATGCTGGTCGCCGAAAGGAACAGGTCCGGAAATGATCAAAGGTGTCCGGGCATCATCAATTAACACGGAATCGACCTCATCGACCATCGCGAAATGCAACTTGCGCTGTACCAGCTGATCCGGTGTCTGAGACATATTGTCACGCAGATAATCGAAGCCGAATTCATTGTTGGTACCGTAGGTGATATCTGCGAGATAAGCATCCCGGCGCTCCTGCGAGTTGGGCTCATGCTTATCAATACAGTCTACAGAAATGCCATGGAACTCAAATAAGGGTCCATTCCATTCCGAGTCACGACGGGCAAGATAATCGTTCACCGTTACAATGTGTACACCTTGACCGGCCAAAGCATTCAGGTATGCAGGTAGCGTACTCACTAAAGTTTTACCCTCACCAGTTGCCATCTCGGCAATTTTACCATTGTGCAATACCATACCACCAATCAGCTGTACGTCATAGTGTACCATATTCCAGAGTACCTCTACGCCGGCTGCTTCCCAATGGTTTGCCCAAAGTGCTTTATCCCCCTGTATCGTTACATTCTTCTTGCGTGCTGCATAATCGCGGTCAAACTGTGTCGCAGTAACCTCCAGGATTTCATTTTCAGAAAAACGTCTCGAGGTCTCTTTAACTACCGCGAAAGCTTCAGGCAGGACCTGCTGCAGAACCGCTTCGAGTTCTTTATCCCGGTCTTTGATCAGGGCATCAATCTGGTCATACAAAGCTGTTTTTTCAGGCAGCGATAATCCGTTGTCTTCTGCATCTGTCTTTAAACTACTGATCTTACCATCAATATCCGCTAAACCCTTTGCGATAACTTCTTTGAAGTATACCGTTTTATTACGCAGCTCATCATTACTTAATGCAGCTAATTTTGCGTACTCTTCATTTATTTTGACGACTATAGGCTGTAATGCCTTTATATCTCTTTCCGATTTGCTTCCAAATACCTTGGTTAAAAATCCTAACATATGATGTATTGTGTTTGTATATTAAAAAATGTGAAATGACAACAACCAAGCCATGTAGCCAAATGAGCCACAATGTCAGTTGTAAACAGCTAAAAGCCTAGCTTTTCAGCGGTGAATAGATGTATAAAATCGGAGTAGCCTAGGGACTATTGTTTTTGGTTTGCGCTTTTATGGCCAGGTCAACAATAATATAATTGTTGATCCTGCGTTTTTCAATTCGTTTTTCAGGCAGCAAACCGATGGAGGTCAGCGCACTGTAGGAGAGAAAAAAAGGATGACGCTGATCATTAACCAGCTTCAGCCTTTCTGCAGAAACCTCTTTGTTCAGCTGCTGACTACTGCAATACTTTGTGACCAGGCGCAATCCTTCTATCCGCTCCGCCTTTGCAAGGTGGGTCAGACTAAAAAAAACCAGCGATAAGGTAACAATGTGTCTCATAAAGGGACTATTTTTTTTATTATGCCATGTTTCAGCTGTCAAATCTAATTTTAATCTTTTACATAAAGAAATTCAAGGCTCAGAAATTCTGTTCTAGCTGCTTAATCTGATGAATTATTCCATCCCTGGGATAGCACCAACAAAATTTTATCCCGAGAACCTCTACTCCCATCCGCCCCAAACCATACAATATTCCGATAAACACTAACAATCCAGAGAATCTAGCTGAAAATTTCTTTCATTAGAATTACAATTATCATCGATATAGCTTTGCTGAACACTTAACCAACAAAAATGCCAGAAGAATTCATAGAAAATGTCATCAGAGTCACAGGGAAAGTATGTTAGATTAACTTGGGTTTACTTTCATCCAGATGCTTACCTTGTTAAGCAGCCACATGAACTGGAAACAGAATTGGACCATTGGTTATATGCCTTGAAGCACATGACTGAGTTAACCGCCGCCCGGAATATTTAAATGGGCCGCAGTTTGATCATTTATTCACCCTGGCAAAATATGCCGACTTAAGTAAGAATGATAGAGATATGTATAATGCGAGTTTGAGGCGGAAATGGGATCTATATAGTGTAACGGAAACGGCCAAGGAAATGGTCTGGAACAAGGTTTACAAGAAGGTCGAAAAGAAGGTTTACAACAAAGTATTGAATTGGGCGAACACAAAAAAGCTGTTGAATTGGCTATCAAACTAAAAGCGAAAAATACTCCTGTTGATCAAATAGTTGAATTAACGGATCTTATCCTAAAGGAAATAGAGGCTTTATAGCCCATCATAGTGTATCATCAAAGCGCTGAAACCAAAGCTGCAGAGGTATCAATCTCTTTCGTTAAAAATTCTGTTAAGAATTAGGGGCTAAAAAACAGCAATATCAAAACCGTAGCAACGTAGAATAAATGCGAGGCAATATCTTTCCACAGATAGTACAAAATACCAGGCACCATAAATTCTAAAGGGTAGTATATTTACAGAATTTATTAGAAAAAAAAAGCGCATGGCCGATTTCCGTTTAGAAGTTTTTTATACTGTTGCCAAAAGGCTGAGCTTTACCAAGGCTGCAGCCGAACTGTACATCACCCAGCCAGCCGTTACCAAGCATATCCGTGAGCTGGAGGAACAATATAACAGCAAGCTGTTTGATCGGAATGGCAATTCCATCAAGCTCACCCCTGCCGGAAGCCTATTGTTAAATCATGCCGAAGCGCTGTTTACCACCTATCGCGCTATCGAATTTGATATGAATGCCCTTTTGCAAAAACACAAGGGATTGCTGCATCTTGGTGCAAGCAGCACCATATCCCAATATATTATTGCCCCGATCCTGGCAGGCTTTAAAAAGAAGTTCGGCGACATTGAACTGAAGCTCATTACCGGCAATACCGAACAGATGGAGAGGGCCCTAATTGATAAAGAAATTGAACTGGGCCTGGTTGAGGGCCGCTCAAAAAATCAGGAAATCAGCTATTCGGATTTCATCAAGGATGAGATCGTCCTGGTATGCCATAAGAACCATTCACTGGCCCGAACTGCGGAGCTAGATCCTTCAACCCTTACTCAGTATAATTTTATCGTCCGCGAACAAGGCTCAGGCACACGGCAGGTGATTGATCATGCCTTAAAAACTGTCGGCTTACGAATCTCTGACCTACCCGTCGAAATTCAGCTTGGCAACACAGAAAGCATCAAATCATATCTCTTACACTCTTCTTCAGTTGCTTTCTTATCCATACATGCCATCGCCAGGGAACTCTTAAGCGGAGAACTGCGTGTCATAGAGGTCGAAGGCCTCAGTATAACCAGAAGTTTCTATTTTATTCATCTTCAAGGGAAACCAGACCCCATTGCAGAAAAATTCATGCGTTTTGCCCGGCTGCATTATAACCTGAAGTAATGCCAGATCAGTAGCCGGAATAACAATCCATCACATAACCGGGGTAGTTTTGCAGCAGAACAGCAAGACTTATGGAAACTTTAACAAAACATTTCAGTCAAAAAGTCATATTTTTAACCATTGCGGTCATCTCCTTGCTTCCATCTGTTTCACCCGCAATTGCGCTTTCGTTGGGGCTGATCGTCGCACAGATCATTCAACATCCTTACGCTGCTGTAAGCCAAAAAGCCACCCAGTTCCTCTTGCAGTTATCGGTGATCTGCCTTGGTTTCGGAATGAATCTTTTTAGCGTCGTGGAGGCTGGTGAAAAAGGTATATTCTTTACACTTGGGTCTATATCCGGTGTCTTAACCCTGGGTTACCTGGTCGGCCGGATTCTAAAAATTGACTTCAAAACATCATCCCTGATCTGTGCTGGAACGGCGATATGTGGTGGAAGTGCAATTGCAGCGCTCTCGCCGGTAATGAAAGCCAACCCAAGGCAGATTTCAGTCGCTTTAGCCACGGTATTTATTTTAAACTCCATAGCTCTTTTTACATTTCCAGCAATTGGCCAGATGTTTCATTTATCGCAATCGCAATTTGGCCTCTGGTGTGCCATCTCCATTCATGATACCAGCTCGGTAGTAGGCGCAGCAGGCAGATACGGAGAAGAGGCTTTGCGGATTGCTACTACAGTTAAGCTGGCAAGGGCTTTATGGATTATCCCTATATCTTTTCTGGCTTCTTTTTTCTTTAAAACAGACAAAGCAAAAATGCAGGTCCCTTACTTTATTGGCCTATTCCTATTAGCTATTCTTGCAAATACTTATATCCCGTTTATGGCGAGAACGGGTCATTACTTTGTTAGTTTTGCTCAAAGAGGCTTTAGTCTGACCTTATTTCTTATTGGCTCAGGCTTATCTTTTAAAACGCTGAAGCATGTTGGCCTTAGTCCCCTTATACAAGGGAGCGTTTTGTGGATCAGCATTTCAGTCGCCAGTCTTTGTGCAATCCTGGCTTTAGCCTGATTCCGGGCTGGGCCTGTCGATTGTAAATGAAGTTATTCTTGTAGTGCTTCTCCCCTGATCAACGCTAAGCCTGAGCATTTAGCATGCAACAGCCACCATAATAACTAAGGGATAAGTTAAGGGTAAGTAAAGGATAAGTTACGGATTGCTTTACCCTTGGGTTAGGGTTGCGCTAGGGTTGCTTTACCATAAGGGTAAACCAAGGGTAAAGCAAAGGTAGCGTAAGGGTAAAGAAAGGCTAAGGCAACCCTTTACTTATCCGCTACTTATTCGCTACTCATCCCCTAGTCACTACGGCTTCTGCAAGAACATGTCTTATACTGATATTACTTGTTGATTTAGGCTAACCCGATTAGTTTTTAAGA
>CAMLDJ010000269.1 GCA_946478755.1 uncultured Pedobacter sp.
GCTTCCCCTATATTTATCAATATGATTACCGTCCAGCAGTTCCCGCGAAACGTCCGCATCCCACCAGATTAAAAAATTAGTAGAACGTGGCTGATCGCCAACCCGCTCCCCTTTGGTATCATATAAGCCATTTGAACCTGACCACCACATTTGTGCTCCCTTCCTGGTAGGATCTATATTCTCTGCCACACCACGACCTACATCTTCATCTTCGGATCCTTTCCACAATATCTCACCGCTGCGTGCATCAAATAGTGCTGCGCCGGGACCTTTCGTACCTTCTTCAATTTCATGAACGCCAAAAACTTCCAGTCCGGGGCGGTCAGGATCGAGATCACTAACGTGCAAGGCATCACCATGCCTCAGGCCAGTGGTATATAAGCCTTTACCATTGTCATCCACGCACATGGAACCAAAAATAATTTCGTCCTTGCCGTCACCGTCAACATCAGCAACCGAAAGGCCATGGTTTCCCATACCTGAATAGGCGTTTCTGCCGTCTTTCGAATCAAATACCCAGCGGGAGGTTAGTTTCCCGTTCCGCCAGTCCCATGCAGCCAGCACGCTTCGTCCATAATAACCGCGACACATGATCACGCTCGGATGTACACCGTCCAGGTAAGCGATACCCGCTGTAAATCGATCAACGCGATTGCCGCTGCTGTCATTTTTCCCGTTGCCACCAGGTCCGCCCCAGCCCCCGATATTGCCACGGGCTGGAATGTAATCGGTGCTGGCCAGCGCTTCACCTGTCCTGCCGCTAAAAATGGTAAAGAATTCCGGGCCTGATAAGATCTTGCCATTTGCATTGCGCCAGTCTTTGGCGGCGTCGCCAATAACTTTCCCGGTACCATCCCTTGTACCATCAGCAGTTTTACAGGCAAATTCCGCGATGCCATCCCCGTCCAGGTCATATACCATAAACTGAGTATAATGTGCGCCTTCACGTATATTTTTACCGAGGTTGATCTCCCACAAAAATGTGCCATCTGTTTTATAAGCCTGAAACACCGGTGGGTCTGTTATTCCGTTGGAGGAATTGTCACGACCCCGGCCGGCTTGATGCAATACGATATCATATTCCCCATCGCCGTCCAGATCGCCGACAGAAATATCATTTGGCGCATAACCCTCCGGTGTCCGTAAGGGTATGGTCAGGTATTGCTGAACAGGCACATTGGCCAGTAGTTTAAAAGGCTGGCTGGCCGGCTGCTCCACTCCCTTTAGTAAAGGTTTCACATAATAGGCATTTGTTACTGTTGCGGGGGCATTTGGATCTATGTAGTTTGTACTTTCTGTTAAAGGAGCCTGGTTCAGTTTTACAGCCGGCCCCTTACCGCTTTGCCGGTATAGATTAAAGGCGAGGTCTCCCGGATCTGTACCCAGCATCCGCCAGCCGATGTATACAGAATCGGCGGATTGCCGCATAGCGATAAGTCCACGACCCAGGTTTTCCATCTGCCTTTGCGCATGCAGGTCTTGCTTAAAGGCAAATATTAAAATTGCCACAATTACATATTTAATGGAGCTTTGCCCGAACATATTTGGTTTTTATTTTATTGAATCCGAATAGCACATCAAGAATTCATGCGTTCAGTCCGGATCTGGTTTGTGTTAAGCCTGCCCAAGTTGGAAATAAAAAAGAAAGCAAGCAACCTGCTCCCACCTGCTTTATCGGAAATAGTGACCATCTGCACAGCCACTAAGAAGCATGTTAATCGCTAAGGAGCGGGTTAGGGAAAAATAGGCGCTTATATTTAGTATCATCATTTTTACAATTACAGAGCGATTCTGGTTTATATCAGCAAATGAGGGCTTGAAAGCAGGATGGCACAGGTTGCATCAATACCTTAATAAACTTAGGTTTAATGCTCATTTAAAATAACCAGATATAGCATTCCAAAGAAAGGAATAACCACGTCATGAACAATATAGAAAATCTACCTGATGAAACTTTACTTGAGTTACTCAATAATGAGAACAGGTTGGCTTTTAATGCGCTTTATAACCGATATTGGAAGAAATTATACAATACTGCCAACAAGCGAATCAAAGATCGCGAAGCAGCAGAAGAAATTGTTCAGGACCTCTTTACAAGCTTATGGATTAACCGTAAAAAAATCAGCATCCATACTTCTTTTGAAAGTTATCTGCACAGTTCAATCCGGTACCTTATTATCGCCTGTTTTCAAAAACAGATAAATAAACTCAGGTTTGAGGAAGGATTCTCCAAAGTGAATCTCACTACCGATAACACTACTGAAGATTTAATCCTGACCAATGACCTGGCCAAAACGTTGAACCGTAAAGTATACGCGTTGCCTGAAAAATGCCGTTCAGTTTTCGAAATGAGCAGAAAAGGTTATAAGAGCAACAAAGAAATCGCCGCTACACTCGGTATTTCTGAAAAAACCGTAGAGAACCACATGACCAAGGCTTTAAAGCTCCTTCGCATCAGCTTAAGTTCCCTTTCGATTACGGCTTTAGCCTTGCTGATTTATTTTTTTTAAAAAATATTTTTTCGCCACTAGGGGATACTTCCCCAAATCTTCACTACATATATAACCAATATATAAAACCCATCTTACTGACACGGGCATGAAGATAACATTCGAATTGATTGATAAATATTTAAATGATACATGTACACCTCTGGAACGGGAAATTGTCCAGGAATGGTACAGTTCATTTGAAAACGAACCTGAACCATTATCCTATTTATCTGAATCACAGCAGCAGGAGTTGAATCAGCGGATGACGAATCAGATTGATCGGAACATTTCCTCACAGGAGGCCTCTACCCGGAAAAGACCGGCTTTTATCAGTTATTCTGCCATGGGTTTGGCTGCAACGCTATTGATTGTGCTTGGTCTGTTCTTTTTCCGCACAGCACAAACAGATGCACCAAAAAAAAACGGTATGCCAGCTGCAACAGGCCTATTGGTTGTCCACAACAGTTCGTCCACGCTAAAAAGGCAAGTCATGCCCGATGGAACCGTAATCTGGCTTAAGCCAGATTCCAGGATAACTTATGCTGAAAATTTTTCAACTCATCAATTCCGTCAGGTAAGCCTTAGCGGTGAAGCTTTTTTCGACGTGAAACGTGATACGCTACGCCCTTTTATAATTAAAACTGGAAATATAAACACCAAAGTACTGGGAACCAGCTTCAATATAAAAGCGTACGACAATTCGGACAAGGCTGAAGTATCGGTAATTACCGGTAAGGTATTGGTATACCTGGACAAGGCGAATCCTAAAAAAAGAAATACAGCAGTGTATTTACTCGCAAATCAAAAAGCAGTGTATTCAAAAGCCACAACCAAACTACAAAAGGAAAAAGACTTCACACTCAAAATATGGGAAAAGGATAGCTTCAGGTTCGACGATACCCCGATTCCGGACGTCGTCAGGATACTGGAGAAACACTTCTCCATAAAAATTCAAATTACAGATCCCGAAATTAACAAGTATACACTGAAAGCAGATTTTAATCATCAGAACCTGCCAAACATCCTTGAACTGCTCAGCAAATCGATGGATGTCAGCTATCAGATTTCGGGCAATAAGATCCAGATCAGCAAAAACCAACAAGAATAAGCAGCGATGGCTGTACCTAAACTTATAAATACGGAGGAATCATGTAAAAATAACCAATCGCGATTTCCAAAAAAAAGAGCAAAGAAGTGGTGGGCACCTCTTTACTCCTAAAATTGTAAATCAGCACATGGAAACAATGTGCCGAATACTAATAGTCCTATTTCTGGTAAAATAAAACCAAATTAAATATATGAACTTTAATTTAAAGGTCTCCATAGACTTACGTTACATTATGAGAATTACATTGAGTCATTTAATTCTGTTTTTCGTATTTACAGGCGTAACTTATGCTTCTTCTTCAAGAGCCCAGGGTGTCTTAAACGCGAACGTTAGCATTAATGTATCTGACATCAGCCTGCGGGACGCATTGACCATCCTCGAAAGAAAAGTCAGCACAAAATTTGTATACAGCAATTCCCTCATTAATGCCAATCAAAGGATATCTGTTTCTGCCGATGAGGAGAGGCTATCAGATGTCCTGACAAAAATGCTGACGCGGAACGGAATAGCATTCGAATTGTTCAATGAGCAAATTGTTTTAAGCAAAGCCAGATCAAAAATCACAACGATCATGCCTACAGAAAACACGGCATGGAAAGATGTGGTTGTTACTGGTAAAGTAACTGACGAAAAAGGTGTTGGTTTGCCGGGGGTAAGTGTCAAGATCAGCGGAACAACCATTGGTACGACCACAAACAGCACCGGAAATTTCACCTTATATGTGCCCGCGGACAAAACAAACGGGAAATTAATGTTCATTTACATTGGCTTTGAAAGCCAGGAAGTGGACATCGCAGGAAAAACCAGTTTCGCGATCAGACTGCTGGAAGAAAAGAAAACGCTGACCGAAGTCGTTGTAATTGGCTACGGCACGCAGAAAAAAACCAACGTTACGGGTTCGATTTCCAGGCTGAGTGCCGAAGCGATTGAAGAAAGACCTATCACAAGGGTTGAACAAGCCCTGCAAGGCCAGATGGCCGGTGTAGCTGTACGCAGTACGACCGGATCGCCAGGCAGTGATCTGGTCATCAATGTAAGGGGAGCGGCTTCCTTAACCGGATCAACCACGCCTTTGTATATTGTGGACGGGGTGCCCCTGGACAATCTGTCAGGGATCAACCCGTCAGATATTGAATCCATTGATGTGCTGAAAGATGCATCCTCTGCCGCTATTTATGGTTCGCGCGGGTCGAATGGTGTTGTACTCGTCACTACCAAGCGTGGTAAAACCGGAAAGCCGGTATTTACCATTTCCGCTTATACGGCTGTAGCCACGCCCGAACGTAAAGTTGATGTGATGAGTTCTGATGAGTGGATTACCTTTAATAAAAAATGGCTTGACAGACAATGGGTAAACACCAGTAAACTGAGTGCAGAGGTAAGCCAGGCAGATCGTATAGCTTATGCACAATCCAAAACGGGTCAGATTTATGATACCCGGGATAAGTTACTCACTATCCGCCCAACTTATGGGATATATGATCCGTATTGGGGCACCAGCGCGCTTGAACCTATAAACTGGCAGGATGAGCTGCTGCATTCGGCACCGGTCAATGACCTGCAGCTGAGCGTATCCGGAGCTACAGACGCAATTAATTATTCTATTTCAGGGGGTGCGTACGATCAAAAAGGGATCGTTGTAGGTTCTGCTTACAAGCGCTATTCCTTAAGGGGGAACGTAGAAGCCAAACTCAGCGATCGGGTAAAGCTGGGACTGAGCCTTGCTCCCTCTATCGGAACGATTACCGGTGCACAGGTAGATGGAAAGGACAATGCCGTGGCGCGTGGCCTGAGTTTTCCAGGATGGGTACTGGCGGGCAGCGGCAAGATGGCCGGTGCAGATCCGTATAAATTTTATGATGGCTGGGGACCGGGGGCCAACAATGTCAGCCCATACGTGCAGGCCGTTTATAACGACCGGAACAATGCTGACTTCAGAATGAACACCGCTTTAAACACGACCGTTAAAATCATTGAAGGCCTGAATGTAAATGGCTTGCTGGGATGGAACTACAGAAACAATTCCCAAAGGACCTATAGTCCTACCTGGATCCAGGGAACCTGGCACACCGCAACTCCAGGTTCTTTGTCTACTTCCAGGAAAACAGGCCTTTTTAGCAACAGCCTGTTATACCAGGGAACTTTAAACTATACGAAAGAGATCGGCGACCATGCTATTGATGCCTTATTCGGTGCCAGTCAGGAAACCAGCAAAGAGGAAAACAGCGATCAGGGCTATACCGGATTTCCAAATGACAAGACCTACGTTTTTGACATCAGAAGAGGTACCACGATCAATCAGAATACCATATCAGCTTCCAGCTTTGGATTGATCTCTTATTTTGGGCGTATACAATATGCGTTTAAAAACCGTTATCTGTTTTCCGCATCCTTGCGTCGGGATGGTTCCTCTAAATTTGGCCCTGACAATCGCTGGGGTACTTTCCCCGCGGTTTCAGCAGGCTGGAAAATCAGTGAAGAAGACTTTGCCAAAAATCTGGACTGGTTAGGTACCACTAAAATCAGGGTGAGCTGGGGACAAGCCGGAAACGACAGGATCACCAGCTCCAATTTCCTATCCAACATGGGTGCTTTAAATTATCCGTTTGGAGATTCTCAGGCCATAAACAATGGCTTTGTAGTGGGTAACATTGCCAATTCAAACTTACGCTGGGAAAAAACGGACAGCTATAACCTGGGTTTAGACCTCGGTTTGTTTCAGGACAGGATCACCCTTTCTGCAGATGCCTATGTTAAAAAGACAACAGATCTGCTTTTACTGGCTCCGGTATCTTTAACAACGGGTTTTAGCAGTATGTACGACAATATTGGAAACGTAGACAACAAAGGACTGGACCTGCAGGTGAATACGGTAAATGTACTGGCTCCTTTAAAATGGACGACCTCATTCAATGTTTCTTTTGTCCGCAATAAAATTACTGCACTGACCAATGCCAATGCAGATATCAAACTGGGACAAGGCAATACCATTATTCAGCGTGTCGGCTCACCGATAAATTCTTATTACCTGCTGGATGCAGTAGGCGTGTTGCGGGAAAGTGACTTTAGCCAGGACGCATCCGGCAATTATACCATTGCCAGGGTGCCTGTTTACTCCGGTCAGAAACCTGGAGATACCAAATACCGTGACGCAACCGGTGATGGAAAAATTGATGGGAATGATTACGTTGTTGCGGGAAATTACCAGCCGAAATTCGAATGGGGCATGACCAACACGTTCTATTACAAAAACTGGGACTTTTCGGTTTTGGTACAGGGCCGTGTTGGGGGCGACTTGCTGTCTATCGGTTCACGAGCATGGAACAGGGCCACCAATGATACCAGATACCTTTATATGGAAAGCTGGGTGAACGATGCCTACTGGTCTGAAGCCGAACCAGGGAATGGTAAAGTTCCTGCATTCTTCTCCGCTGTTACCAGTCAGTACGATACCAACTGGATGTACAGCGCCAGCTATGTGCGAATTAAAAACTTAACACTTGGTTATAACATGCCTGTACTGAAGAAAACATTCAACAGCATTCGCTTATATGCCTCATGCGACAATGTGTTCCTATGGGATTCCTACTATCCGGGATATTCGCCGGAAGCGGCAACTCAGGACAATGCATCGTCCGACTGGGGTTCGTATCCGCTTGCCAGGACCTTATCTTTCGGATTAACAGCTAAATTTTAAACTGACCATTTAATTTAAGAACATGAGAATTCACCAAAAATATATCATCCTATTTTCCATTTTTGGAATGATGGCCCTTCAATCCTGCAAAGACACGATTGACATTGCACCGGTAGAGAACAATACATCCGGTGCATTTTATTCCAACGAAATCGAGATCAAACAGGCTGCAATTGGAATTTATGCCAGGTTGGGACGAAACGGCACAAATACAGATTTTGCAACAGATTACTTTTGGCTGGCATCAGAAAACAGGTC
>CAMLDJ010000270.1 GCA_946478755.1 uncultured Pedobacter sp.
ACAGAAGACATGTATCCAGAATATTTAGTAGAACCAATGCGTGCAGAACTTACCAAAGTAGGTTTTGAAGAATTAAGAACTGCAGAAGATGTTGACAATGCCATCAGTAGTGAAGGAACGGTATTTGTAGTTGTAAACTCTGTATGTGGTTGTGCCGCAGCAAATGCACGTCCGGCAGCAAGACTGGCCGCAGCGAATGAAAAACATCCTGATAAACTGGTTACTGTTTTTGCAGGTATGGAAAAAGAAGCAGTTGACAGGGCGAGGGGATATATGATGCCTTTTCCCCCTTCATCACCAGCCATGGCTTTGTTTAAAGATGGCAAATTGGTTCATATGATCGAACGCCATCAGATTGAAGGCCGTCCGGCGCAGATGATCGCTGACAGCCTGATCGGCGCGTTTGATCAGTATTGCTAGTTAACAGAAAAAATAAAAGCGGGGGTATCTGAAAAAGATGCTCCCGCTTTTATTTGCGTTAGATTTGGGATATATGGTGCAGGACCTTTCTGTAGAGCTCATCAGGCAAAAATGGTTTGATCACTATATCATCGATACCCGCTTCCATCACTCTCAATCCTATTTCGTCCGGTAAATTAGCTGTAAGTGCAATGATTGGTATGGTAACGCCATTCTGACGCATTTTCATACTCGATTTATAACCATCCATTACCGGCATGTGTAAATCCATGAGGACAAGCTTGTGTTTGCTTACATCCAGCTTATCCAGGGCTTCCTGTCCGTTTAATGCAACATCTATGGTCGCACCCCAGCGCTCCAGGTACCTTTGTGCGACAAGTACATTCATCAGGTTGTCTTCTACCAGTAATATGTGAATGCCGGTCAGGAGTTTCTCACTTTCTCCAGGCAATTGTTTCCCTTTTTTCTGATCAAGCGTTTTGATACTTTTCTCAAAGGTTTGTATAAAATAAAATGCCGACCCCTTACCTTCATCACTGATCAGGTTTAATGATGAGTTTTGCAGTTCCAGTATTTTCTTGCAGATCGCGAGCCCTAAGCCCGTTCCTCCAAAGCCCCTTGAGGTGGAAGAATCTGCCTGGGTAAACCTTTCAAATATTACCTTCTGCTTATCTTTGGAAATGCCTATGCCGGTGTCTTTAACCTCAATGTTTAAAGTAATTGTGGTGTCCGTTTGTTCAGCAACTTTTATACTGACCTGTACCGAGCCTTCGTTTGTGAATTTAATGGCGTTGTGCATCAGATTGGTCATCACCTGGGACAAGCGGGTTGGGTCGCCAAGTAATCTATTGTTCAGGCCCTTGTCTATTTTAAGCGTAAGATCAATTCCTTTATCATGAGCAGCACTTTTTAAGCCTGAAACGATGTTCTCCGCGATTGACGCAATGTCCATTTCGATGTGCTCAAAGGTGACTTTCCCTGCTTCAATTTTATTCAGGTCCAAGATGTCGTTCACAATAGATAACAGGTTGTTTGCCGAAAAAAGCATCACATCCAGTTGTTCCTTTTGATCGCTTCTCGGGTCGTTTTTTAATAGCAGGTGGCTCATGCCGATCACTGCATTAAGCGGAGTTCTGATTTCATGGCTCATGGTACTCAGGAACTCGCTTTTTGCTTTCAATCCCTGTTCAGCTTCCACTCTCGCTTTTTTGAGCTCAAATGAAACCCGGTGAGACAGCACGAGTGACTGAAGGAAGAAAAAGCAAATGTAGAAAATAAAGCTCAATAGCTGTGCGGGGGGGATAAACGACCAATAATGGAGTAAGGAGATCGCAAAAACGGGCATTATTGCAAATAAGCTTATTAATGTATAAATGGCTCCTGGCCTTCTTCTGATATAGGCAATGATATATACATAAGGAACATACAGGATGCAGAAAATCATGACCACCAGAAAAGGGTTCATTAACTGGGTAAAATAATAGGGAGATAAACTGACTGCCGACAAAGAAAAGCTTAAACAAATCAGGCCAACTATCTTTACGGCCACTGAACTCACTTCATTGGGGTAAAGATGACGGGTGTATAAAGCAAACAGCCCTATTCCTAAATATAGCGTTAAATATTCCAGGCGTATTGCCACATCCCAGCTTATATTGGTCATGGTGTGCAGGACATAGTTATTCACGCCAACAATCCTGTAACTGTAAACGATGGAGAAAAGGGCAAACAACAAGATGGCCTTATCTCTGTTACCCATCAGGTAAAGTCCCAAAAAGAAAAAACCGCCCATGATCAGGCAGCCTGTTAACAGCAGATCAATCGCTTCGGCGTGTTTTCTTGTTGCTATAATCTCAGCTTTATTACTTATCCATATCGGCTTTTTAATTCCCCCTTTGCTATGCGTGAAATTTGCAATCTGGAGAAGCAGGTTCAGGGTGTCCGCGTTTTGGGGGACTTCGACTGTTGTGGATTCCCAATACGGCGCATAATCATTCTCGTTTTTACCTACTTTTCCGTTGGACGCTTCTTCGCGGCCATTAATAAACAGGCGGTAAGACGTATAGACTTCTGGCATGGCTATTCGCAGATAGCGGTTTGTTTTAGGCAATAAAATGGTTAGTTTGTAAGTAGCATAGCCAAATGCCGGCAATCGGACACCATTTATTTCATCGGTCCATCTGCGTGGGAAGTCAACAAGCTTTCCTTGCTTAGGATCTGCCGGATGACCAGGATCTACAAGCGTGTTCCAATAGAAGACCCATTGCCCGTTAAGTGCAACCTTATGATCTAATGATTGTCCGCGCAGGTCTATAACTCCATTCTTAGCAATAGGAACTGTTGCATCAGCCTTTGCGAAAACAAAACTTGTAAAGCAGCACAACACCATGCATGCGCTATAAAAATATCTATTTAACCCCATTAAGATAATTCAAACGCTTGATTAATGATATGGAATTAATCAATTAATGATTTTAATTTTGCGCTAATATATGGTAATTAATAAGTTAATAATAACGAAATCAAAAATCCTTGTTCAGTAACTTTTCAAGTTCTCCGAACGATACATTCATTCTTACACGACCCTGTTTTGCATACGCAATCTCTCCAGTTTCCTCAGAGATGATAACAGCAACAGCATCAGTGGTCTCTGACACACCAATTCCTGCCCGGTGGCGTAACCCAAATTGCGAAGGTAACTTGTCATTATCCGTTAAGGGCAGAATGCAACTGGCACTTTTAATCTTGTTTTCCGCAATGACAACAGCGCCGTCGTGTAGCGGACTATATTTCTGAAAAATACTTTCGAGCAGGCGTTTTGATATTTTAGAGTCGATCATTTCACAGCTGTTGGCAAAAAGCTGGTCGTCGTAAAACTTAACGAATACAATCAAAGCACCTGTCCTGGATTTTTTCATGCTTTTACAAGCGTCAATAATTGGCTTGATCCTGATCAGATTATTTTGTTCAATGTTCTTGCTGCCAAACAAGTAACCCCACCAGGCTTTGTTCTGCTGTAAGAAGGTATTTTTTCCAATGAGGAGCAGAAACCGCCGTATCTCAGGCTGAAAAATAATGATCAAAGCTATGATCCCAACACTCATAAACTGGTTAATAATGCCGGAAAGTAAGTTCATATGCAGGGCATCAACTATCCAGTGTATTACCAGGATGATGACCATGCCCAATAAAAGATTTACAGCAAGGGTGTTTTTGATGAGATTGTAAATGTAATAAATGATGAGTGCCACCAGGATGATGTCCACTGCATCTGTAATTGTAACTTTTAAGAAATCGAATTCTAATGTTTTCACCGCTGTTTAATTATTGTTTGCAAACCTGCCAATGCTTGGGCAGGGCAAGTTAGGAATTTTTTAACCATATTATTGGGCATGCATTTTTCCTACCAGGGCGATACACTCTGTGGCTGCTCTTACATCGTGAACGCGCAAAATACGGGCGCCTTTTAATAGTGCAATGGTATTTAATGCTGTAGTACCATTCAGGGCTTGTTCAGGACCTCCACCTAAAAATTTATAGATCATAGATTTTCTCGAGAGTCCGGCAAGGACCGGCAGCTCAAACATATCCAGCGTTTCCATATGCTGCAAGACTTCGTAATTCTGTTCAAGAGTTTTAGCAAAGCCGAAACCAGGATCAAGAATAATGTCCTTTACCCCCAGCTGTTTAAGCCTGCTTACCTTATCAGAGAAATACCCGCTCATTTCCAACATCAGGTTTTGATAATTTGTATTTTGCTGCATGGTTCTGGGTGTTCCTTTCATATGCATAATGATGTAAGGGACATTTAAGCGGGCTACAGTCTCAAACATAGAATCATCCATGTTGCCGGCCGAAATGTCGTTGATCATATGGGCTCCGGCATCAACAGCGGCCCGGGCAACTCGGGCTCTGAAAGTATCAATAGAAAGTAGTGCATCTGGAAAAGCATTACCTATGGCTTCAACAACGGGGACGATTTTGTTCGTTTCTTCTTCTTCAGTCACTTCATTTGCTCCCGGTCTAGAAGAATAGGCCCCAATGTCAATAAATCTGCCCCCTTCATTTATAATCGTTTCCGCACGTCGCAGCGCCTGCTCAATAGAGCCAAAGCGGCTGTCCCTGTAAAATGAGTCAGCAGTCAGATTTAAGATCCCCATCACGCAGGGGCTACTCAAATCAACCAGTTTACCTTTTAGGTTTAGTGTGGTCTTTCGGTTTAAAAATGTATCTTTAGCCATTGTTTTAATGCAAACTTAGATAAAAAAGACTTGGATTAAAACGGGTGTGAACTTATTATTTAATTGTCTTGGCAACAAATACATCTCAGGAATTCGACGCTGTAATAGCGGTTTGCAAATCGCTTTTTTTAAAAAAAACAAAAGACTACGGAACGGCCTGGAGAATACTCCGGCCAGCTTCAATAACCGACCAGATTTTTATCAAGGCTCAACGCATCCGTACGCTCGAAGAAAAAAAGGTTTCTAAAGTAGGGGAGGACATCACTTCAGAGTACATTGGCATTATCAACTATTGTATAATTGCCATGATGCAGCTGGAACTGAATGAAAATGACCCTCTGGAACTGGGGCTGGAAGCGGTCGCTGCTGCTTACGATAAAAAGATAAATGAAACCAAGGAGCTGATGTTCAATAAGAACCATGATTATGGTGAAGCCTGGCGGGACATGCGCATCAGCTCATTAACCGATCTTATCCTGATGAAGATCTTCCGCGTGAAACAGATTGAGGACAACCAGGGGCAAACCCTGGCGTCGGAAGGCGTAAATGCCAATTACCAGGATATGCTAAATTATGCTGTTTTTGCATCGATTAAACTGGGGGTTCAATAATGAAGAAGACTGCACTAAACTTTGCCAGAATATTTGTTGGTATTCTCTTTATATTTTCGGGACTGATCAAAGCGAATGATCCATTGGGATTTGGCTATAAGCTGCAGGAGTATTTTGACGTATTCCATATGTCGTTTCTGGCTGACATGGCTACGGGAATCGCCATTTTGCTTTGTGTATTCGAAATTGTACTTGGCGCATTGCTGCTTTTTGGTTTTTGGAGCAAAAAGGTAACAGGTGGCTTGCTTGCGGTGATCATCTTTTTTACTTTTTTAACTTTCGTTTCTGCGGTATTTAAGGTAGTTACTTCCTGTGGCTGTTTCGGAGATGCTATTCCGTTAACCCCTTGGCAATCTTTTACGAAGGATCTGGTTTTGCTGGTATTGATCATCTTCCTTTTTATCAATCACCAACTGATCAGACCGCTCAGCGAAAATTTGAAGGTACAGCAGGGGCTGCTCGTTTTTGTGACGCTGGTTTCCACATTGTTCGGTATCTTTACTTATTATACACTACCGGTTTTAGACTTCCTACCCTACAAAGTTGGTGCAAACCTGCCCGATTTGATGAAGATCCCTGAAGGGAAAAAAGGGGACGAGTACGCCATTATGTATAAGATGCATAATAAAAAAACAGGTGAGGAGAAAGTGATGAGTGATAAGGATTATTTGAAGACAGAGATATGGAAGGATGACAACTGGGAAATTGTTGGAGATCCAGATAAGGTCCTGGTAAAAAAGGGCTATGAGCCCAAGATCAAAGATTTAATGATCTCTGATGCCTCGGGTACAGATTATACAAAAGAACTGATAGAAAATCCTTATTATAACCTGATCATTGTGGCTTATAATCTGAAAGATGTAAATGAAAACGCTGTTGCTGAATTGAATGCGCTTGCCTTGAACGCCGCACAACAGTTCAACATCAGAACGGTATTGCTGACGTCAAGTTCTGCCAGTGATGCTGATCAGTTTAGCAAGCGTATGAAGTTGTTTGCAGAGGTGTTTTATGCTGATGCGGTACCTTTAAAGAGTATGGTACGGTCGAACCCGGGCGTGTTATTGCTTAAAAACGGGGTCGTGGTTAACAAATGGCATTACCATACCATACCTTCTTTTGATAAACTGGCTGATCAATATTTTAGTAAGTAATTATGCTTCGTTACGCCGTTAAAAAGACCTTATATGGGTTTGCCGTAATGGCGGGCGTGATTGTAGTGGTGTTTATTTTGTTTAACATCTTACCGGGTGATCCCGCAAGGATGACCATGGGGCAACGTGCAGACGTGTCCTCATTGGAAGCGGTCCGCAAGGAATTTGGATTAGACAGGTCTAAACCTGCCCAGTTCTTTCTTTATCTGAATGATCTTTCGCCCCTGGGACTTCATGAAAATACAACCGGAAGTAAGGATAAATATCACTATGTAAGGCTGATTTCTTTTGGTGATAATGTGCTTGCGCTTAAATGGCCTTATTTGAGGCGCTCGTATCAGACTAAAAGGGATGTAACCTCCATATTATCTGAAACAGTGCCCAATACTTTTATCCTGGCGCTTTCAGCCATGATCTTTGCCACCTTCATCGGAGTATTTCTGGGTGTACTCTCCGCGGTTCATAAGGATAGCTGGGTAGATAAGGCTGCCAATTCATTTGCTATTCTGGGTATTTCAGCACCTTCTTTTTTTGCAGGGATCATCATCGCCTGGCTGTTTGGTTTTGTATTAAGCGATTATACCGGGCTGAATATGTCGGGGAGCTTATATAGTTACGATCCCTTTAAGGGAGAGGTCATCACCTGGAAGAACTTATGGCTCCCGATGGTTACTTTGGGATTAAGGCCTTTGGCCATCATTGTACAGTTGACCCGAAGTGCGATGCTCGATGTATTGGCGCAGGATTATATCCGCACGGCGAGGGCAAAGGGACTGAGCCGGAATGTGATCATTTATAAACATGCCTTGCGAAATGCGTTAAATCCGGTTATTACAGCGATATCTGGTTGGTTTGCCTCTTTGCTGGCTGGTTCTTTCTTTGTAGAATATATCTTTGGTTACAACGGTCTTGGCCGTACCACGGTTAATGCATTGGAGATGTCCGATTTTCCGGTGGTGATGGGTTCCATACTTTTTATAGCATTTGTATTTGTAATAATTAATATTTTGGTTGATGTATTATATGCCTTTGCGGATCCAAGGGTAAAACTAGCGTAAATGATGAAGATATTTTTAATAGG
>CAMLDJ010000271.1 GCA_946478755.1 uncultured Pedobacter sp.
CCGACAAAACAGCGGGTTATCTAACCCGCTCTCCAGATGGGAAATTTCTTGCACTTGCTGGATACGATGCCGCACCCGGACTAGCTGGGGTGAGTATTTCCGCGAGCGCAACAGTTAAACGGACTATTGGCATTGTTGATGCAGACGGCATTGTAAATACATCAACAGGCCTGAATACTTTCAGCGGCGTGACCATCCGGTCTGCTGTAACCAGTAACGGAACCGATATCTGGACAACTGGCGGGAATAATGGGATAAGATATACTACCTTGGGCTCGGCAACCTCAATAGCAATTACAACACCTACAGCACGTTGCCTTAATATATTTAATGACCAGCTGTATGCTTCTACAACAGCAACGAACCTGCGGATTGCGCAAATAGGAACAGGCATGCCGGTAACTGCAGGACAGACTATGACCAATTTACCTGGGATTGCAACAACAAGTGGAAGTCCTTATGGTATTTACATGGCAGACCTGAGCAGCTCGGTGCCAGGAGTGGATGTAATGTATGTGGCAGACGATGGCACAAATGCTTTATCTAAATATTCGCTTGTTGGAGAAACCTGGGTGCTGAATGGAAAAATTGGAACGGCGACTGATCTATACAGGGGCCTGACTGGCAAGCAGAATGGGGCTGAAGTTGTTTTGTATGCCACCCGTAAAAACAGTGGTTTAACAACAGGAGGCGAGATCGTTTCCATTACAGATACCACGGGCTATAATGTGAATTTTGCCGCACCTCAAGTGGTTTTGCTGGCTTCGGCACCTACGAATACAATCTTTAGGGGAATAGCCCTGGCTCCCGACACCACTACGGCACAAACTTTTAGTATGCTCAGATCCACTATAAAAACACCACAGGAAAAGTCTGCTGTTTTAAGGGTTTTCTGTTCCAATGGCAGTGATGATCTACTGCTAGTTGTTACATCCAAAACCAAGCTTCAGGGACCGCTCAGAATTGTTAACTTAATTACAAGAAATGTTGTGTACAGCGGTAATCTGAAAACTGAGGCAGAAAAATCGTCCAGTATAATCAAGGTGAAAAATTTGGTGCCGGGATATTATTCGGCCGCTTATACGACAAGTTTGGGACTGATTTACTGTAAATTTTCCTACCAATGATGTTCGTATTATTCTTCAAGCTGCAAACAGTTAATTACTAACCCATTATAAGCACAATGGCCCCTGAAACTTAATCTGAAGAAAAAGGGCCACATATAAATACAAAAACATGAGAAAACTGTTATTCATTATTTTTATTTCATTGATCAGCATTAACACCTTTGCACAGCTCAGAACCATTACCGGAAAAGTAGTTGATGAGCAGAACAAGCCTTTACCGGGTGTTGTTGTAAAGGCAGGCAAAGCTAACACGGGGGCGGCTACCAATCTTCAGGGCAATTACACATTGAGCGTAGCGGATACGACAAAAACTTTAACTTTTTCTTTTCTTTCTTATATGCCGCAAACGGTCAGCATAAACGGTAAAAGTGTAATCAATGTAACCCTGAAAGAAAGTATTACCGAGCTCGAGGAGGTGGTGGCGATTGGTTATGGAACACAGACCAAAGCAAATCTTACAGGTGCGGTAAGTAGTTTGTCGGTAAAGGAGGTTGAAGGCAGGGCCCTAACTTCTGCAGATCAGATCCTGCAGGGAAAGCTTTCAGGTGTAACCATTGTCCAAAACTCTGGGCGTCCGGGTGATGACAATTCGGAAATCAGGATCAGGGGTGTTTCTTCAATCGACAACAATAATGATCCCCTGGTTATCATCAATGGTGTGCAAGGTAATATCAATGATGTGAACCCGAATGATATAGAATCCATGTCCGTGCTTAAAGATGCGGCTTCTGCGGCAATTTATGGTTCGCGTGCTTCTGCGGGCGTAATTATTATTGAAACCAAAAAGGGTTTTACAGGTAAAGGGCTGCAGGTTGAATATAATGTAACCGGATCAATGGTGGATGCTACCAGGCTGCCCGAAACAGTTGATTCTTACACTTATGCATCTTTATTGAATGAGGCAAGGGTAAATGTTGCACTGGCACCAATATATAACCAAACGCAGCTTGATCTGTTTAAAAGCGGGACAGACCCGAATTATCCCAATACCAACTGGTATGATGTGTACTATAAAAAAGCATACATGCAGAACCACTACGTGAGCTTAAGGGGCGGCGAAAAGAATTATAAATTTTCCAATTCAGTAGGGTATAAAGATCAGCAGGGCATATTGGTAGGAACCTCATCTAAAAGGCTTTCTTTCAACAGCAGTTTAAGCGGTAGTTTTGTTAAGAATAAAGTAAGGGTTAACTTAGGTTTGGTGGGGTATAATGAAAAAGGGAAGGAGCTTATCTCACCTACAAGTACCGTGCTTGCCGAGATCTCAGGATCTTTACCAACTGCATTTGTTCAATCCATCGATACCCTTACGGGCAATGCCAATTTATACAGTTATCCGGGAAGGTTTTTGGGCGCAATGGATCTGGGGGGAGGCATAGAAAACAAACAGAACAGCCTCAATTCGAGAGCAAGCGTAGAGATAGAGCCGATTAAAGGTTTGATCGGAAAGGTTTTGCTGAGCAACAATAAATTCAAAACAGATTATGTTAATTTTACACCCCGGTTTTACACTTCCGGTACTTACGAAGAAACATCAATCAATCTCAGGGAGTCGAGCCTGGAGAAAAGAAATTCGGAAAGTAACCTAAATACGTTTTTGGCAAGCTTGGAGTATACTTTGAAAAAGGGCAAACATGAGGCGAAATTCCTGGCTGCCCACGAAAGATTGGAAATGATCTATAATTACGATATGGGCAGTGTGAAAAATCTATCTTCCAACCAGCCGATATTCAATTATGGCGACCCAACATCTCCGTTTTTGAGCAGTGCAGCAAACGAAACCGCTACAGCGTCCTTGTTCGGCCGTTTCAATTATTCCTATGCCGGTAAATACCTGCTCGAACTGAACATGAGAAGGGATGGTTCCTCGCGTTTTGCCGATGGAAGAAAATGGGGCAATTTTCCTTCAGTTTCTGCCGGATGGAGAATCAGTGAAGAAGGGTTTTTTAAAGGAATTAAAAAAGATGTATATCTAAAACTGAGGGGATCGTGGGGCAAGCTGGGCAACCAGAACATATTTACCCAATATGCCTTTGCCGATCAGATGAGCGGCTCGGAATATTATGCTTTTGGCAATGCAATTGTACCGGGCAGGGGTACCATCATTCTGGCCAATAAAGACACCCGCTGGGAAACTACAGAACAGTTTGATGCAGGATTTGATATGATCCTGTGGAACAGGCTGAGCATTACCGCCGATTACTTTAACAAGAAGACTTATGATATCTTAGCCCGTGTTACCATTCCGCCTTCACTAGGCGTTACCGTGCTTCCTTATCAGAATATAGGCGATATGGTAAACAAGGGTATCGAGATGAGTATCGGTTACAATTCGCCTGTAAACAATAAAAAAATAAACTATGGCTTTACTGTAAATGCCAGTTATATCACCAATAAATTAACATCATTGGGCGGTCTGCCTTATGTAGATCATAGTGCCACTAACCGAAGTGTGGTAGGTGAGCCTTTCTCTTCATTTTATGGCTATAAAGCGGATGGTATCTACCAGGTGTCAGACTTTACCTGGCAGAACGGTAGTGATCCTTCTGTTCCTCATGCCAGCAGGACCTATGTCCTAAAACCGGGAATGCCCAATGTATCGGGGGTAATGAGCAATCCTGCGCCGGGTGATATTAAGATTAGCGATGTTAAAAGTGACGGGGTGATTAATGCAGACGACAAGACCCTGATCGGCAATCCAATCCCCAAACTGCAGTATTCACTTTCAGCAAATGTATCCTATAAGAATTTTGGCTTAAATGTTATTGCGCAGGGCACGGGCCGTACCGATGCCTATATGAACGGTAACCTGATCGGGCCTTTTTTCAATACCACGGGCCCCTTGCTTACCAGCACGGTAACCGATCGGTGGACCATTGATAATCCTTCTGATAAGTACCAAAGGATATATGTAGACAAAGGACGTGATGCGCTGATTACAAGCTACAACATATACAACGCTGCTTATTTCAGACTTAAAAGCTTACAATTATCCTACACCTTTAATGCTGCATTTACCAGAAAAATTGATGTAAGCAGATGCAGGGTTTTTGTAAGTGGTGAAAACCTTTTCCTGATTTCTGACTTTCCTAAGGGCTTTGATCCTGAAAGACGTTCTACAAACGTTACTGCTGCTTTCCACCCGCAGGTAGCTACTTATTCTATTGGCCTTAACCTTAATTTTTAACCTCAAAGCATACAAAAATGAGAACGATAAAATATATAATTTTAAGCTGTCTGGCCTGTCTGCTTTTCGGCTGTACCAAAGAATTTCTGGACCGTAAACCGATCGATTTTCTCGCTCCCGATAATTTTGAAACTGAAAATGACATCAGAGAGGCTGTAAATGGAATCTACAGGGCATACGTTTCCGACAAAAACGAGCCTATATATACCGACTTCATAGTTGATAATGGCTATTTTCCTGATTACAGGGATATGTGGAACAGAACTTATAACAACGAAACCAGTTACATCGTTAACAAATGGTCGAGAGATTATAAGGTGATCTTGAGGGCAAACACCGTACTTGCCTATATCGATAAAGTGAAACTTACCGAATCTGCCTACAAACAATATAAAGGAGAAGCCACATTTTTGCGTGCGCTCTCCTATGCCGACCTGTCTTTCTTTTTTGGAGGCGTTCCAATGCGTTTAAAACCAGAAGGACTGGAAGATGCGAATAAGGCCCTGAGCTCAAAAGCAGAAATTATTGAGCTCGTACTTAAAGATCTGGAAGACGCAGCTGCTTTATTGCCAATATCTTATGCCGCTTCTGAAAAAGGGCGTGCAACAAAAGGTGCTGCACTGGCCATAAAAGCAAGGGTGCTGTTATACAATAAACGATACGAAGAGGCAGCAGCATACTGTGTTAAAGTTAAGGCTTTGAATTCCTATAAAATCATGCCCGATTATAAAACAATGTTCCTGCCCGAAGGGGAGGCGGGTAACCTGGAAACGATTTTCGATATGCAATATCAAACCAATGCCCTGCCACAGGGACTATCAAATTCATGGTATGATAGGTTTTATCTATTTTCTGGCTATCAGGTTTCTCACGATCTGTATGAGCAGTATTATTCTACTAATGGCCTGTCGATTACCAATCCGGCAAATAAACTATACAATCCGGCAGTAAGAACTTCTGATCTGGTTGCCCCTTCAACCTATGTGTTAAATGGGGGTTACGACAATAGGTTTCAGAGCCGCGATCCAAGGATGCATTTCTCGATTGTTGTTCCCTATACGATCGATTCGTATAATGCCACAACCAAAGCACCTGGTGTATTTTATCCGACTGATAAAAAAGCAGCCAATTTAACCAGTTTCAGGGTGAGAAAGTATGTAGATTATACCAATTACAATGTTTCGGGCATTTCTGGGGTAAACCCCATTATTATCAGGTATGCCGATGTGCTGCTGATGGAGGCCGAAGCGCTTGTAGAAAAGGGCGGTTATGATGAAGCTTATGTTTATTCGCTAATTAACCAGGTGAGGCAGCGCGCCAGTGTGATGATGCCAAAAGTTGAAACTGCGGAGGGCTTGGGTCTTTCTCAACAAGCTCTAAGGAATGTGATCAGGCACGAAAGAAGGGTAGAATTTGCATTTGAAGGATTGCGGATTTTTGATATCATGCGTTGGGAAAACGGTCCGGATGCCCATAAGGACTTAAAAGGCTTTAACCCTGCTAAATTAACCAGGTTTGCATCTACCGGAATCGTATATGAGATTACCACGGCATTGCAGCGGACGCCCTTTGATGCCGCAAAAGGATATTTATGGCCCATCCCAAAAACGGAAACCGATGCCAATAAACTGATTAAATAAGAAGATCTGCTGCCTGTTGATATGCACAATATGTTTTGCGTATCAACGGGTTTTAGGTTGAGTCCAAAGAAGTCGAATCCTTGTTTTAATTATTTGTAAATCAGTCGTTTTTAAGTTATTTCTAACTTTAATTCGCCAAAAAATCACCTCGCAGATTTTGTTTCTTATTTATGTTGTCAGGACAATTAAGGCAAGACTTACATCCAATATCATTAAGTTAAGGGATAAATCAAAAAGATGTCACCCTGAAGCTTAATTTATTGCATAAAATCAATATAAATGACATTTAATTATTGGGCGATATGTATTCCCCTCTTTAGAGGGGTGTCCGCAGGACGGGGTGTTTTATTAGTCCTAGCCGGACAGGCTTCTTTCTTTTTGGTGTCAAAAAGAAGCAAAAAACACCGGCTGAAAATTTATTCATTTGTGTTATTGTTTTCAGCTGCATTCATGAGGGCTTCGCCGTTTTCTTTCGAAGCCAGTGGGATGGCTTGGGCAGTGTGGCCCGAAAAATTTGTTAGGCCGGATTAAGTAGAACGGGGATACGGTGCTATGGCCTAGTTGGGCGGAAATACAAGTTGGTATAAGCCGCTCATATTTAAATGATTACAAAATAACCTCAATGGTAGCGTAGTTGAAGGGTATATGGCAGAAAATGAAAAAACTTCTGATAACCACCAAAAGCGGGAAGAACCCAACTAAAGCGAATGTCTTTTGATAACCTTTGTCGGGTTTCTCGTAATTACGATTTTTTCATCCAGGATGGCTTGTGCGACTGTTTTACCCATTGCCTCAAAATCAGTAGAGATGACCGTAATGCCATCTTCAAGTACTTCTTTCACAAGCGTATCATTATAAGAGATGAGCCCTATATCCTTCCCTAACTTAAGTTTCTTTTTTCGGGCGAGCTTAATTAACATGACATCATCGGTGTCGTACCTGCTAAAGGTTACATAAGCATTCCCTTTTTGAAAAGTCTTTTCATCAATCTCAGATTGTATCAGGTAGGGGTACTCAGTTTCAGTGCAATAATGTAAAAAACCTTCAATTACCAGTCTGGCATGTACAGCTTCAGGATGGGCAACCAAGATCAGCCGATCGTATTTTTTTAACTCAGTCTGTAGCTTATGAAGGCTATTATAAATGTCATAGCCGTAATCCTGGTATATACTACTGTAATTGCCTGATAAACCTTGCTCGTTTAAATCAATAATTATTCTTTTCTTGTCCGGAATCAGGTTCAGGAGCGGGGCTACATTTTCTTTTAAAAAAGTTGCAACGACATAATGTGTATATGAACCCAGATTTTCTTTGATCAATTTTTCGAATACCTGATAATTATGGTGGTGAAAGTAGATATCTATATCGGCGCGGTTTTCCAGTTGATTAAAAAGCGTCCTGTAAAACTGTTCACGCAGAATATTCATTTTATCAAGTAGCAAAAACACACGGAAGGAATGATGAATGGCCTTTTTGCGTACATAATA
>CAMLDJ010000272.1 GCA_946478755.1 uncultured Pedobacter sp.
TACACTAAGCCCCCGATGTTATTTATCTCGGGACATTCGCATATCTTGAAAGTGATGTACGACAAGAAAATAAATTGTCTCCATATAAATCCCGGTGCAGCCGGTAATTCCGGCTGGCACCGAATAAAAACTTTGATTAGATTTTGTGTTTCGGAAGAAAAAATACATACCTTAGTCGCCATAGAAATAGGGAATAGATAACGTATTAAATACACTAAGTATATGTCGGGCATAAAAACACTTGGTCAATTCATAATTGAGAAACAGGCTGATTTCTCTTATGCAAAAGGAGAACTTTCCAGATTATTGAGAGATATAGGGATCGCTGCTAAAATTGTAAACCGGGAGGTCAACAAGGCTGGCCTGGTTGATATTTTAGGTGATGCCGGGACGGTCAATATCCAGGGTGAGGGACAGCAAAAACTAGATGTGTTTGCGAATACGCAGTTCATCAGTGCGCTTACCAGTGGTGGGGAATGCTGTATCGTTGCTACAGAGGAAGAAGATAACTTTGTTCCGATCGACTCTCCGGTATCAAAGAATGCCAAGTACATTGTTTGCATTGATCCGCTTGATGGCTCTTCCAATATAGATGTAAACGTGGCTGTTGGAACAATCTTTTCTATTTACAGGAGGAAGTCGACCGAAGGCATGGCAACTTTAGCTGATGTACTGCAAAAAGGGACTCAACAGGTTGCTGCAGGTTATGTGATCTATGGCTCGTCTACCATGCTTGTCTATACTACAGGAAAAGGAGTGAATGGCTTCACCTTAGATCCATCGATCGGTGAATTCTGTTTGTCGCACCCAAACCTCAAAATACCGCAGGATGGTAATATCTACTCTATTAATGAAGGTAATTATGTTCACTTTCCTGAAGGTGTGAAGAAGTATATCAAATATGCGCAGGTTGAAGACAAGACAAGTAACAGGCCTTATACTTCGCGATACATTGGCTCTATGGTAGGGGATATACACCGGAATCTGATTAAAGGTGGGATTTACATTTATCCAACTACTTCCAGTTCTCCGAACGGTAAGCTAAGGTTGCTATATGAGTGTAATCCAATGGCATTTATTGTCGAGCAGGCTGGTGGGGTTGCATCAGATGGATTTAACCGGATATTGGACATTGAGCCTACCGAATTGCATCAGCGTACTTCTATTTTTATCGGATCTCCAAAAATGGTTAAAGTTGCGGAAGACCTGATGAGTGAGTTCTCGTCAGAGAAGAACAATGCTGCTGTTAACGGCAGTGCTGTGAATGGAAAAACGGAACGGATCGGCATAAACGACAGCGTCGATCAGCATCTTTAATATTTTAGCGAGTTCACGAGTAAGGTCGCGGTGTATTCAATAGATTGCCTGACGATATCTTCCGGGCTGCCTTGAAAAATTGTCCGTTCAGAAAAGAGTGGTTTCCCATGCAACAGCGCGTGTATAAACATCGTGCCCACTGGTTTTTCAGGCGTTTCGCTGCCGCCGGACGAGGTGAGTCCGGTCACGCCAATATGCAGACTCGCCGGAATAAGCTTTTTCAGTCCTGTAGCAATAGCCATGGTTACTTCCATTGATTCCGGTGTCAGGTTTTTTATCAGTTCTTCGGGAACTTGTAGTAATTGCTCTTTAAGACAGGCGTCATAACATACCAATCCGCCTATGAGAAATTTTCCTGCATCTGGAATAAGCGCGAATTCGGATGCCATTCTTCCTGCCGTCGCACTTTCTGCGAAGGCAATTGTTAGTTTTTGAGTGATGAGGAGTTTTCCGCAGGTTAACAAGGTGTCTGATTGCATGAAATTAAGTTACTGAATTTAATAAACACCTTTGCGGTTTTGTATGTTTAATGTTTTTTGATTTCCTGTATACAAAACCTGGGAGTTCTGGTTGCGCCTTAAAAACGATGCTAAGTTTAAATGCTAAAGTAAGGTAGATCTGCTCTTTTCTGCTTCAAATTCTGTATCAATGGCCAGGGCAGTTCTATTTTTAGAAGCTGCAACGGCTAGTACATCACAGCGTTCATTTTCGGGATGATTGTTGTGGCCCTTTACCCAAACAAATTTTACAGTATGAAGCTTGTACACACTTAAAAAACGCATCCACAGATCTTTATTCTTCTTGCCTTTAAAGCCAGTTTTTAGCCATCCGAATACCCATTTCTTTTCTACGGAATCAATTACATATTTGGAGTCAGAAAAGATAGTAACGTCCTGTCCCGGGGTTTTCAGCGCGCTTAAACCGACAATAACTGCAAGCAGTTCCATCCGGTTATTTGTGGTTAAGCGAAATCCGCCGCTCAGCTCTTTATAGTGAGAGCCCGACCGTAAAATTACACCATATCCTCCTGGTCCAGGGTTCCCACTTGCTGCTCCGTCTGTATAAATCTCTATCATAATGTTAAGCAAATCTAGCCTTTTAAGCTTTAAAAGCAATTTATGAAGGTTAATTAATGTTTTTATGTAAAATCAAATGACTGAGATTTAATTGATTAAAAAAAATGTACCCTTTAATGGTTAAAAATATTTGAATAAAATGTTTTTAATCGTACTTTTGTAGCGTTGAAAAAACATGGTGGTTTTAGCTCAGTTGGTTAGAGCATCGGTTTGTGGTACCGAGGGTCGTGGGTTCGAGCCCCATATTCCACCCATCATCACTACTAGTGATGAACTCTTAATTATTTAATAATCAGTTATTTAATTGAAGTTCGTCACTAGTATTTTTCTTCCTAGTCCTATTTCAACAGGCGCAGATTCTGATAAATTTTCTTAAAATTGATTTTGTATCAATCCGATTCGTTAAGCCGTTAATATCCATTTTAGTGGGATAAACTATAATAAAAATTGTATTGACGTAAGTGGATAAATTTTCGATCGCACATAATATCTCGTTATATAAGTCTTTATTCAATATATGGCACACACCAAAAGAAATTTCGGAACTCAAAAACGCACTTCATAGTATTGATAAGGATCTTAATAAAATCAGAAATGAAGAGAGGTCTGCATTCTTACAATTAGCACAGATAAATTTCAGTCGGGTATTACATGACTACTCGGACGAAAACAAAGGATTTGTGATTTGGAAAGATGATTTAGAGCAACATCTGACTTAACGGAAATATTTAATCACTACTAGAGCTATTCGAACTTCTCTAGTAGTATCCCGACAATAGGAATTTTGTTTCGTTAATAATAACTTTATACAAGCTTCATGCAGCAAGACCAGTATCTCACTGAACGTAAGTTCATCTAGTAGTATGGTTGCAGCTGTTTGTTGAGTTTCAGATTGAGCGTTCGAGTTCGTATAGTAGGGTAATCCGATTGAACTGCCTTGCAGGAAGTTTTCATCTTAAACAAAATTAAAATGAAAAAGGGCAACTAAACCTTCCAAAATTGTGGAAATGAGATTAATTCACCCGAATGCCTCTGGTATTGACATAGGCGATACGCTTCATTCGGTAGCTGTACCTGTAGGTCGGGATACGGAATGCGTGAGAAATTTTGGTGCTTTCACATGCGATTTGTCGGCGATTGTTGAATGGCTTAAAAAGTGTCGGGTAGACATCGTAGCAATTGAAAGTACCGGGGTTTACTGGAAAAATTTATACGGTATGCTGGTCCAGAATGATATTGAGGTATACTTATGCAATGCCAGGCAAACCCATAATATCACAGGCAAGAAAACCGATGAAAGTGATGCACAATGGATACAGCGGCTGCATAGTTGTGGCTTATTAAACAGGAGCTTTTTGCCCGATGACAATATAGAGACGCTTCGTACTCTTGTTCGCTACAGAAGAAGCCTGAGCAACGATAGTTCGAGTTATATCCTTCGGATGCAGAAATCCTTTGAGCTTATGAATGTGAAGATCCATACGGTGATCAGTGATCTGATGGGCAAAACCGGAACTGCTATTGTTGAGGCTATAATAAATGGGGAAAGAAAGGCAGAACATTTTTTGCCCTAGTGGACAGACGTATTCATAACTAAGAGCCGTCAGTAACCTTACTATGATAAGGCAATAGTGCAATACAGTTTTCTAAAGTTTTTTTGGCAGTTGCATAGCACAGACCGGACAATAATGAAAATATTTGTCCGGAAAGGGTATCTATTGCCTTTAAATTGTCGATGTCATTTGAATTTTGATCTTCCATCGTTATTATTTGTTAATTTTTGGTTAAATGAATTATTTGTAGTTACTTTTGAATTGATGTATCAAAGTGGTACGCCAGTAAAATATTTATTGAAGCATTAGCTTTTATTCTTGAACTCTGAATCTTGGAAAATTCACATTACAGCAAGGAAATAAGGTGCGTTCACGTCAAAGGCGTGGGCTGTACTTGTTTTGCTGTATGGGTCTTCCAAGAACCTTTAGTGCGGAATGAGACTACAGTTCCATGCTTCTTCATTTAAAGAGCCTACCGGAACTGAGAGGCACAAATTCTAAATGAAACTCTTTTCTGGTGTTCTCAGATTATTATTATACCTGCCATTGGCGTTCGCCGTACTTGTAGCGTCTCAGTGGGGGATTTTCACCTACTTAAACCTAATTATTAATATAAAAATATTCTGGTTTTTAGTATCATTATTTATGGGTGGCGCATTAGTGTTAGGCATAATTTTTCAATTCATACAATTTATAATGCCTCACTTCGGTAAGATAAATCCATTGAAAAAATTAGCTCTTTACATTCTTGCGCCACTTGCAATTATTATTTCTATTATAAACATACGCACATTGTGGATAGGGTCAGATTTTTCTTACACAAAACAAATACTAGTAGTTATTATGGGTAGTGGGGCAATAATATATACCACAGCTTTGTTTTGTATGTTGATTCACAAAAAATCCGAGGATTATCATTAAGATGAAGGTTATTGTTAACATTGTATTGATAGGCTTTCTTATCGGATGTCTATTTAAAATGCCATACGGATACTATCAGTTTGCAAAAATATGCATTACAGCAGGGTCAATTTATTCGGCCTATAATACCATTCACACAAGGCGATACTATTTTACTCCTGTGTATGTTGGTATGGCTATTCTGTTCAATCCGTTTATGAAGTTTGCCTTTAGGCGTAATCAATGGCAAACAATAGATATGATAGCCATAGCTGTGATGGATATTATAACGTTAGTTCTCATAAAATTCAATCGTAAACTGTTATGAAAATCAAAAATTATCTAATTACCCTATCGATGGTAATTATTTGCATGGGGTGTCTTAAAGAAACAGATGGTAACAATGAGGTTGAAAAAGCAATGTCTGATGATTCATTGGCTACTGCAAAAGCAAATAAATACAAAGAAGAAGCAACAAGAATAATGGATTTCTATGGTGCAGACATAGGATGGAAATCCAAAGGCAAGACTACCCTCGACTTTACAGACCTCATTAGCGAAAAGACCATTTCTTTCAAAGGATCGGTTAAAGACTTATACTATGAAAATGGGGAGCCTTACGCTGTGATCTACGATATGGGTACTTCAACTAATTCGTTCATATGTTATGCACAATTACATCATGACCAGTTGGATATACTTAAACGCAATCCAAGTGCTAGAGGATATTTTGCGGTCAAAATTAGAGGTGTATTGGCGGGGAGACCTGAGTTCTCGACCGAGGATGATTGTTCACTATCCAAGCTAATCATAAAATCAAACGGGGATATGGTTGGTTTCTTCCTGAGGGAAGATTAAGTCTCCTGTAAATTCTATTTAGGGTTGCCTAATAGCTTGTCAATAGCCTTATCGAATTCATCATCACCGCTTGATTCCACCTCCTGGTTCTCTTTTGGCGTAGGTGGTGGTATTTTAACTTTCTTTATTACTGGCTTTTTCATAGTATTAGGTCTTTATATTTCAATCGGCAAAATTCTGTATGTGTAGCATTTCTATACATAAATATGACCCCTGATTGCTGGATAGCGTTAGAGGTTTTTTATTTTATTTTGAAGTTGAAAACAACAACGCCAATCTGCACATCAGGAGCGGATTCTGACTGTGCTAATCGAGCGCCCATAATCGCATTTTTACATTTTTGCCATAATTCCCTATCATTTAGCGTAGTTCCTTTTATACCTGGGGTAGCATCTATCACAGTTCCACTTTTGTTAATCTTTAACCTCACTGCAATCTTTCCCATTTGTTGACCATCATCCTGTGGTATAATTAGGTTGGTAAATTTTCTTAACGCTATTGGTGTTTCTCCAAATCCAGAACCTCCTTCGCTATAATTATTAGAAAGCAGATCGACATTTTCATCTTGCTTTACATCCTTCGTTAAAAAACTGCCTTTTTTATAAATGTTAAAAGTAAACGATGATTTTGGGGCAATAGTCACTGCATAACCATAAGTTTTTCCATCATATGTTTTAACTATGTTACCTTGCTTTGTAACCTTTGAACCTATAAAGGTTGGGTTGAGCGCAAGTAGTGATTTAGTCAAAAGATCATAATAAATTTTATCACAAATAAAGAAAACCTCATTTTCATAATCGTTGAACCTTTTTATTATTATGGTAGAGTTATTACCGTCACCTTCAAATTCTAAAGTTACGATGCCATCTTGATTTTTAGATTCGGTTAGTTCCCAGCCTTTTATGGAAATAATTTCATCAGTGACCTTATCCAACGGGGAACTAACATATCTAGTCAGGTTATTTAATGTGACAGATTGAGCTTTAACGCTCATTATTAAGACACAAAGCAAGATTGAGAGTAATATTCTTTTCATTGTTGATAACGCATTTAGATGCAACTAAGGTAATAATAATCTACTAAAGCTTTATTTATACCTCTTTTTGTTTTTTTTGTGGTGTGTACCATCAGCATTAATAGTTTCTTCAGATTCTTCTTCTAATAAATCATTGCGTTTTCTGTATTGGTATATAATACCAGCTAATCCTAGAATAGCAAGAATTATCGATGTGGCATTGTTAGAAATAAATGTGCTGTCCATATTGTATTGGTTTAGTCTTTGATGTTTTGTAATGCAAGTGTCGAGATTATTATCTGATTTGTAAATACACACTCTGGAACTCGAATATCTTTAATTTATCTATCCTGTATTTACTACCACCTTGTTTGTTAATACAAGTTTAGAGAAAATTTTACTAATTGGATTAGTATTATAATACTAACGTCTAATAGACAAATTGAGATTTAAATTTTCTAATGAGATTCAAATTACAGTCTCAGATAGTCTTGTTAACGGTTGTCGAATTTTAAAAACCTACTAGAGTCTGAGTAGAATTTTAATTCATTCTTAACATTACTAATTGCAAAAATGTTTTCTTCTGACACAATAACTTCTTTCGATAGCAACATAATATTTGCCTAAAAGAGATAGACGAAATATAGTGTATATATCGGTGATTCTGGGCCAAGCGTATCGCTTGAAGATGGGCCACTGATA
>CAMLDJ010000273.1 GCA_946478755.1 uncultured Pedobacter sp.
AATTTCTTATGATACTTGCCAGGTATGCCCCGCCCAGGTTTGCCTTTACCCCATTAATAGCGTTTACGGCAATAAACAACTGCTGCCGGCCTTCGCGGACAAGGTTACGTTCGAAACCATGAGGGATTTCCAGAATCAGATCCGCCCTATCCTTTTCAATCAGCTTCATTCCTTCTTTAAAGGAAGCCTTGTAGCCGGTCAGTTTAAAGTACCCTGAGGCTGTTATTTTTGAGATCAGCTTTTGCGCATCACCTGAGTGATCATGGTCTACCACAACGAGGTTAATGTTTTTTACTTCATAGTTGGCCGCAAACGGGAGGATCAGCAGCTGCATCACCGGCATTACCATGATCATCAGCAGGATGGCCCTGTTGCGGAATATCTGCCTGAATTCTTTTTCCAATAAAAACCGGATCGTGTTCATGCCAGTCTGATTTTAAAACTTTTTAAACTCACTAATAACAGCACAAGTGTGATTCCAGCAAGGATCAGTGTCTCTTTCCAGATTGCACTGAAGCCCAGTCCCTTAATCATGATCGCCTTTACAATGATGTAGAACCATTTTGAGGGTACTATATTCGAGATCAGTTGTAGCGGATAAGGCATATTTTCGATGGGGAACATAAAGCCGCTGAAAAGCACCGTTGGTAAAAACATTCCCATCAGTGAAATGAGCATGGCCAGCTGCTGAGAATCTGTTTTTACGGAAATGAAGATCCCAAGGCTAAGACAGGTGATAATGAACAGTGTACTTTCTGCGAAAAGCAGCCATACGCTCCCATTAACCGGCAAATCCAATACATAAACACTAAGCAACAGAATAGAAGCCACATTGACCAGCGAAAGCATAAGATACGGAACCGCCTTAGAAAGGATGACCAGGATCGGCCTGAAAGGCGAAACGAGTAAGATCTCCATGGTCCCCGTTTCCTTTTCCTTAACAATAGAAATTGCGGTCATCATTACGCAAACCAGCATCAGCACAAGGGCCATTACGCCTGGGACAAAATTAGGGGCGCCTTTTAACTGCGGGTTATACAACATTCTTATTTCCGGAACGATCTGATACGGTACTGCAGCGTTTGCATCGATGGACCGCTGGTAGTCCTGCACAATGGAAGAAACATAATTGCTCAGCATACTGGCTGTATTCGGATCTGAAGCGTCGGCCAGGACCTGGATCTGTGCCTTACGCTGATGGAGTAGTGCTTCATTAAATCCAGCGGGAAAGACAATAGCCAGTTTGACCGCTCCTTTCCGGAATGCAGCTGCCAGTTGCTCCCGGTTAAACACCTGGCTTTCCAGATCAAAATACCTGCTAGCGGCTATTTTTGCAATGATCTGTTGCGAGGCAAGGTCTTTCGCCTGATCCATGATGATGATCTTTGAGTTTTTCACCTCGTTGGTCAGCGCAAATCCAAAAATAAGAATCTGGACGACCGGCATTCCAAACAAAATCAGCAGCGTCTTTTTATCCCGCCAGACATGGCGGAACTCTTTTTTTACAAAGTTGATAAACTGTTTCATTCCTTATCTTTTAATCGCCGCGTTGAGCGCCTCTTGCCAGCTGGTAAAAAACTTCATCCATTGAGCTGGCATTAAACCGTTTTTTCAGTTCTCCCGGGGTATCCAGCGCCTCTATTTTGCCATCCACCATAATTGATATGCGGTTACAATATTCTGCTTCGTCCATATAGTGGGTCGTTACAAAAATGGTAATCCCCTTTGCCGAAGCCTCATAGATCAGGTCCCAGAACTGTCTTCTGGCAACAGGATCTACCCCTCCCGTTGGCTCATCCAGAAATACAATTTTCGGCTCGTGCAACACCGCAACAGAAAAAGAAAGCTTCTGTTTCCATCCCAATGGCAATGCCATCACCAGTTTCTTCGCTTCATTCTGCAAGCCCAGCTGCGCGATCAGCTCTTCCCCTTTACTTTTTAATTCCTGCCTGCTCAAGCCATATATTCCGCCAAAGAACCTGATGTTTTCCAACACGGTAAGATCTTCATACAAAGAGAATTTCTGGCTCATGTAACCAATGTTTCGTTTAATGGCTTCAGTTTGCTTATACACATCAAAACCAGCAATGGTAGCGGTTCCCGAACTGGGGATCGACAAACCGCAGAGCATCCGCATGGCAGTGGTTTTCCCCGCACCATTTGCACCCAGAAAACCGAAGATCTCTCCTTTTTTCACGTCAAAGGTAATTTCGTTAGCGGCGATGAAATCGCCAAAGCGCTTGGTTAGCTTATCTGTTTTGATCACTATATCTTCCATCATCAGCTTTTCAGTAATTTGATAAAATAATCTTCAATCGCGGGTGATGCCGGCTTAATTTCTACCTTCGTTAATCCTGCAGCCTCCAGGTAAGCCCGCAACGGCTTATCGTCAAAAGCCATCTTAAAAGAAACGTGTGCATACTCACCAAAGGCGTAGCAGTCCAATACCTCAGGGTACCTTCTAAGCGACTTGATCAGTTCGTACATCTGATCTGCTTTGATGGCATATAATTGTTCAGGATATTGCCTGATCATTTGTTCCGGGGTATTGATGGATAATATTTTGCCATTCTGAATCAGGGCAATGCGGTCGCATAAAGCCGCTTCGTCCATATATGGGGTAGAGACCAGTATGGTAATGTTCTGCGCTTTAAGTCTTTTCAGCATTTCCCAGAACTCCTTCCTGGACACCGGATCCACCCCAGTGGTGGGCTCATCCAGAAACAATACAGTGGGCTTATGGATCAGGGCGCAGCATAGGGCCAGTTTTTGCTTCATACCACCAGAAAGCTTTCCGGCCCTTCTGTCTTTAAATGGCTCAATCTGCTTATAAATATCCTCAATCAGGTGATAATTTTCCTGAATGCTGGTTCCAAACACCGTAGCAAAAAAGCTCAGGTTTTCCGCTACGGTCAGGTCAGGATACAACGAAAACTTGCCGGGCATATATCCAACTGTTCTTCTGATCTGTCTGTAGTCGTTGACGATGTCAAAACCATCTACCGAGGCCCTTCCCTTTTCAGGGAGCAATAGTGTGGTGAGCATCCTGAAGATACTGGTCTTACCAGCGCCATCGGGCCCGATCAGGCCAAATATTTCCCCTTTATCTACATGGAAGGAAACATCATCGACTGCAACCAGCACTTCCCTGCCATAAGTTTTACGGAGTTGGTTTACGACTATGGCCTGCTGACTGCTCATATCGGCTGATTTAAACTGACTTCTCCGTACATTCCTATTTTAAGATATCCGTCGTTCTTCACGCTTATTTTAACTGCGTAAACCAGATTGGCCCGCTCATCTTTTGTTTGGATCGTTTTGGGCGTAAATTCAGCCTTATCGCTGATCCATTCCAGAATCCCCTGATAGGTTTTGTACTTTCCATCAGCATCATCTACCAGGACCTCAACCTTTTGTCCGGGTTTTACACTGGATAGCTGATCTCCCGTAATATAGGCCCTTAAAATGAGGGAAGAAAGATCGCTGATCTTATATAAGGGCTTACCGGTACTGGCGATTTCGTTCACCTCCGCATATTTTACCAATACGGTACCCGGCGTTTCATTCACGATCCTGCTTTTTGAAAGCTGATCGTTCAATTGTTCGATCTGTACCTTGAAGGACATCGTTTCCTTGTTTAAGCTGGCCGAAGTAATGCCCAGAGCAGATTCCTGTGCGGCTATTTGCTTTTTAATAATAGCAATCTGCGCGTTGGCATCGTCCAGTTGTTTCGGTGTAGCTGCATCAGCCTTCAACAGGTTTGTAATCCTATGCTGTTCCCTTACTGCCTGCTTTAATTGCTCTTGAGATGCCGCTACCTGTGCCGAAACATCGGGTCTCTTGCCCAATACCGCAGCGATCTGCGCCTGCAGCTGCTTCTTTTTTAAGTAGAGCTGAGTGCTGTCGATATAACCAACGGTTTGCCCTGCTTTCAGGACCTGACCTTCTTCAATGTTCAACACCTTAATTAGTCCGTTTGCCTCCGCCGAGACGATGGTTTCTACCGCTTCAAATGTTCCCGAGGCATCGTAGGCTTGCTCTTTCGGCCCACATGAAATCAGGAACAGGATTGCAAATGCTATTTTCTTCATGTTATGTCTGTTTGATTTTTTTAATTACCGGTAGTGGTTTGTTTATTGTATTGTGCCAACAGCAATTGTATTTCGTGCATGATCTTGCTCTGTCTCGCCTGGTCCTCTGCATTCACCTCACGTAAATAATCACTGGTATTGATCACGCCGTTTTCCAGCTGCGCGGCAGAAGCCTCCTTAATACTTGCCCGAAGGGCGATGATCTCATCGTCCGATCGCAACAGATCGGTTTGCTTATCAATTTCAGCCTCCTGCTGTTTTACCGTAAAATCAGTATTCAGCAAAAAGCTTTCCTTTTGCAGGTCAATTTCTTTTCTGTTGATCTCCAGGATCGCCTTTTCCTTTTTCCTGGTATAAAATCCAGATAAAGGCCAGCTCATCCTCAGCCCGCCAATGGCAAAAGGCTCAACGGCGTTGTTTAACATATTTAACGCGGGCCTGCCTAGCCCGCCCTGTAAAAACAGGTTGAACTTCGGCAGGTTACGGGCAACAATCGCCTGTTCCTTTACATCCAGACTTTTACGCTGATTTTGGTATAAGTCCAGTTCCGGCCTGTGCAGCTCGTTCTGCATAACCGGCCTTCCAGGTTTAAGCAAAACCACATCTTCCTTAAGCTTTTTGTGGATAAACAGACCCAGCACATCCATATAACCTTTTCGCGTAAACTTCAGTTCTGTGCTTTTCTGGTTTACTTTAAGCAATTCTGCCTGCAGCACCTTTAAGCTACTTTTAAAGCCGGTCCCATTTGCTATAAGCGCCTGTGCTTTGTCGACCCCAAGCCGCAGATCCTTTTTAAGAAGTTCATTTTGCTCCAACTGTGCGTCGATCAGCAAGAGGCCAAAAAATAGCTGATTTACCCGTTCTTTTAGTTTATAAAGCTCGACTTCCAGTCTTTGGCTTTCCACAGCAGCATTCACAGCTATGGCTTCTTTCTGCTGCCTGATCATCCCACCGTCGAACAGCACCTGGGTTCCTTCTCCGCTTAGCCGGTACTGGTCTTTGCTTATTTCAGGAATGTTCATGCCGGGGATCCGGATGGGGATCTGCGTGACGTCCGACTGGTAACTGGCCTGCCCATTGATGTTAAATTGTGGCAGATAAGCTTTTGCTGCATTCTCCATAGAATAGGCTGCAGCCCTGGATATCAATTCTGCTTGTTTTACCAGTGGATAGTTCTGACGTGCCAAGGCATAGCATTCTTCAATGGAAAGCTGAGGCTGACTTTGTGCATTCGTTTGATAAAACACAAAACAAATCACGATGCTAAAAATTATGGGTTTCATTTCTATTGTCTATTAATCTGTTTTAATCATTTGATTAATCGGTATACAAATTTTTTTAGTGCGTTTTTATCATGGCATCAATCCAGATGGGGATCATTTGCTTTCTTTCTTCTACCATTTTGTCAAAATCCTCCTGTTTCAATTCTCCAATTACTTTTAATAGCGGACTGGCCACAAAGGGGAACACGGTTAAGCTGATAATATTCATGATAAAATGAAGTGAATTAACCCTACCGTTCAGTGCCTCACGCAGCTGCTGATAAAAATGAGACTTGAGGAGAATTTCCTTCACATTCATGTTGTTGGCTAGTTTCTCCGGATTGGATTTTATCTCATGCAAAATAAACAAAGGCATGTCGGGTTGGGTTCTCAGTAAATTGATATAGTTCTCTGCTACCCTGGCCACTTTTTCAGTGAGGCTCAAGGCTTCATTATTTAAAAGTCCTTTTATTCCTGTTAAAAACTGCTGTATATTATCCATCATGACAATATCAAACAGCTTTTCCTTACTCCTGAAATAGTAGTTCAATAAAGCAAGGTTAATCCCAGCTTCTTCTGCAATATCTCTTGTACGCGTGCCCGAAAAGCCTTTTTTTGTAAATACCAAATTTGCCGCAGCCTTAATCTTTTCCTCTGTGGAATTATCTGTTTCCGGCTTTTTCTTACTCATATCCTTTATCCTCATTAGGTTATTACAAATTTAAATATAAATATTTGACTTAAACAAATAATTTAATCATATGATTAAAACAATATATTCATTGTCGCAGCTGCACCGCTAAGATGTCGCGTATTGCCACATTAATTTCAATTCCTTATCGATAAATTTGGTTATTGACAATCTAATTCTACATCATATGAATCAGAACATGATCTGCTGGTTTGAAACCTATGTCCGCGACATGGAAAGAGCGAAGAAATTTTACAGTGCTGTTCTTGGAACCCAGTTCACAGACGTGACTGGCCCGGGCGAATCCCCGGAAGGCATGGAAATGGCCTTTTTTTCGAGTCTCGAGAATCAGGGCGTATCAGGAGCACTAGTAAAAATGGAAGGCACAAAAGAGGGCGATGGTGCCTGTGTTAATACGATGGTATATTTTCCCTGCGAAGACTGCAGTGTGGAAGAAAGCCGCGTAACCAGTGCAGGCGGGCATGTGAACCGGTCAAAATTTTCGATTGGCGAATTCGGATTTTGCGCCATTTGTGCCGATACAGAAGGAAATCCTTTTGGTCTGTTCTCCATGAAGTAACACCTTCAGCAGGAAAAAGGTGCTCCCTATAGCATTAGAGTTTGGACAATATGAAATATTGTAAGTATCTTAGTATCAATTAACTTACAAAATATATTCGTTTAACTAAACTAACTGTTATGAACAAAATCTTAATCGCCGGCATCGCCGGTGGAGTCATCTTTTTCCTGCTTGGCTGGCTGGTTTATGGTATTATTCTGATGGACTTTATGTCGGCAAACTCCGGAGTACCTGCTGCACTGCAAAAGCGAATGCCTGACATGCTCCCACTGGCCATCGCCAATCTAGCCTGGGGCTTTCTATATGCCCTTGTTTTGGGGAAATGGAGCGGGTATCTAAGCATCGCGCAGGGTGCAACGCGGGGGGCATTACTGGCGCTGCTGGTAGCCCTGTTTCTTGATCTTAGTATGTATGCCACCACAACTATGTTTACCAGCAGCGCGCTACTGGCAGATATTATTGCCATGACCGTGATCGGGGCAGTTGGCGGGGCAGCGATAACCTGGATATTGAGTCTGCGGACAAACAACGTGCTTATCAGGGATTAGTCATGAAAAAAGCGGCAGACGAAAATCTGCCGCTTTATCCCTTGCCAACATCCTCCTATTGTACTTTATTTTTGAATTTTATTTGCAGCGAGCACTGGCGCTGTACCGTGCCCGTTTGTGCTCAGACTTAAGAAATTATCGAACTTCACATTCTTCAGGTTACTGGCGATGAAGGTATGCTGATCGGTTACACCACTCATTTTCAACTTTGCATC
>CAMLDJ010000274.1 GCA_946478755.1 uncultured Pedobacter sp.
CCTGAATATGGTGAACGTCTGGGTGTTCATTCCAAATTGGAGGCCACCTATAAACGCATGGGTGATTTTATGAAGCAGCATTGTAAAGGATATTTTGGATACATTTTTACGGGAAACCCGGACCTGGCTAAAAAGATCGGACTAAAAGCGGAGCGCAAAGTAGAGTTTTATAATGGCAAGCTGGATTGCCGTATGTTAGAATACGAGTTGTATGATGGCAGCAGGAGACCAGAAGATGAAAGGCCTGTTAAACCAACAGCATAAGCATAAGATATAGATGAACCCGATCATTGAGAAGACGATATTATTTGTTAAAAAGTCCTTGGATGGTGCTGAGGCGGGGCATGACTGGTTTCACATCGACCGTGTATATAAAAATGCTGTCGCCATTAACGCAGTGGAAAAGGCGGATGAACTGGTCGTTGCATTGGCCGCACTGCTTCATGATATTGCCGATGCCAAATTCAACAATGGGGATGAAGAAATAGGCCCCAGCATAGCGGGTGATTTCTTAAATACGCTGGGCCTGGAACAGCACATGATCAATCACGTCCTTCAGATTATCAGAAACCTGAGTTATAAGACAAATCTTGGTGTGGTAACTTTTCGCTCGGCGGAGCTGGATGTGGTGCAGGATGCTGACCGGCTGGATGCGATCGGTGCTGTAGGAATTGCAAGGGCCTTCACTTACGGTGGATATAAAAACAGGACGCTATATAATCCTGAAATAAAGCCCCAGCTGAATATGACCAAAGACGAGTACAAAAATTCAACAGCGCCGACGATCAATCATTTTTACGAAAAACTATTGCTGTTGAGGGATCTGATGAAAACGAAGGAAGGTAGAAAAATCGCCGGGCAACGACATGATTTTATGCTGGCCTATCTGGAGCAATTTTTTTCAGAAGTGAACTGAGAAATCTTCCAGGCAATACGAGCTATTTTTTCGGCGGCGGAGGTGTAGCTACACCTTCTGCTACAGCATTTTTACTCCACACTTCGTAGATCTTTGCTCCCTTGCTGCTCAGGCCGCTATGATGCCAGTCGCCGTTTTCCAGCTTCCCGGTAAACACCAGCGAAGCTCCGACGCGGCTGTTGTCGCGCGAAAAGAATTCTATATTCTCCGTGTATTTGCCATCCTTAAAGGCATACGATCCACCACCGGTACCTGCAAACATCTTTTTAGTAGGATCCATGGCTACCCATTGAAATTTAGTGCCGGTTAGCAGCTTTAACGTTTGTCTGCTGCCAGTCTGATGTATCTGAGCTATTTTTCCATCCTCTTGCATGCGCCCTGTTATGCGCCATATCCCTGCAAGCGCGGCTTTTCCATCGTCTACCCTGTTAAATGTCACTTCATCTCCATCTATAGTTAGCGACAACTGACTGGCCGAAACAGAAAAAGGAATTTTGAGGTTTGAGCCGACTTTCGAAGAATCAGTACTGTTGAACCAGGTTGAAGCAGTCAGCGTTTTATCGTCAGCTGTTTTGATGATACCCCCCTGGGTCATTAAAAATTGATTTCCCTGATGAACAGTATAAAAATAAAGCCCATCCTGCACTAAAAGGTGATGGGTCCTGTCCCCTTCAGTTAGTTGCCAGGCACCGGTTATATCGTTTTCGGTTTGTGCATTCACACTCATACAAGTGCTGGCCAGTGCAAATAGTATCGATAAAATGACTTTCATGATTTTAATACCATTGCTTTTATTCTCTTGCAAAAGGCAATATAAATATAATAATTATGCTTTACAGACGTGTTAAAATTTGTTAAAAACGGCGGTTTCTGTGATTGCTTGTTTATTTTTGATAGTCTATAATGAAACCTGCATAAGCTTACCGCTTACAAAACACAATGAACCGAGTTTACGAGCTCATGAATACGAATAAAAACTATAGATACTAATGAATAATAAGCTTTGCAAGCTTCATCACCGATAAAAAACAAACTATGTTCTGATGAAAAAAAGAAGCCTTTGGCTAATTACCGGCCTGATGACCATAGCTTTACTAGGGGTGTTTGTAATGCAATTGTATTACATCAGGGAGGCATATAACCTAAAATCCCAACTTTTCGAGCAGGATGTAAAACAGGCTTTAAATGCAGTGGTCAATAAGGTTCAAAGGCGATATGCTGCGGTTCACATTAACAAAAAAGATTTTGAGATCAGGAGGGAACGGGAGCGCGACTATAGAAACAAGGCACAGCGCATCATTGATTTTAAAGAGCAGTTTAAGGAAAAAGAGTCCGCCCGGAAACTTGAACAGGAAAGGAAGATAATCATGAACCTGAATATGCGCGACAGTATGGTTAGGGCTACTTTTCTGAAACCAGAACTGATCAGCGAGGAAGTATATCAGGAAATTTCAAATGTAAACAACAAGGGTAAATCCTCGCTGCAAGTTCAGGTTGATTTTGGCATTGATGCTTTCGGTAACGTAAGGGGAAATGTTAACCAGACCGTGGTATCTCAGAAGTCCTCAACTTTTTCCCTTGAGCCCGATCGCCTCGCAGATAGCATCAGGTACCTGGCTTATAATCCCAGAAACCTTAATCCCATCACCATAACCCTGGAAAGAGTAACTCCTGATCTTGCCCTTAAATTTAAGATTGAGGATAAAATTGCCAGACAAAAGTATGAGGAAGGACTGAAAGAACTCATGGAAGATACTCTCGCGTTAGAGAGTAGCAACTTAAACTATCTGGAAGATGTAGCAAAGGAAATGCGCCAGGTTTATGTCCCCATCAACCAGCGCGTTTCGAGAGATGTCCTGGATACCCTTATCAAAAAGGAACTGCTAGACAGAAATGTCAGTTTAACCTATAACTTCTGGCTAAAGCTGGCAAATAAGGATTCGTTACTTTATAAGAAGGTATCCGATACCCAGTCCGAACTGCTGCCCGAAAACACCTACCGGACTACCTTGTTCAGCAATGAGCTCTTCCGCGATCCGGGAATGCTCTATTTATACTTTCCGAATAAAAATTCATTGATACTGAGTAATATGTGGGCTACTATGGCCTCCTCTGCGGGGCTGCTGCTGGTATTGGTCTTCATTTTTGCCTATACGATTTATGCCATATTGAAACAAAAGAAAATCTCTGAAATGAAGACCGACTTCATCAACAATATGACGCATGAATTTAAGACTCCTGTGGCTACGATCATGATTGCCAGTGAGGCTTTGAAAGATCCGGAGATCGTGGAGGATAAAAGTAGGATCAGCAGGCTTGCCGGAATTATTTACGACGAGAATGTGCGCCTGGGTAATCACATAGAACGTGTATTAAGCATTGCCAGGCTGGAAAAAAAGGAACTGAAGCTGGAACGCAGGGAGGTAAATATTCACGATCTGATCGCAGCCGTGGTAGACAGCATGAGCCTGCAGCTGCAAAAGAAAAATGCAAAGCTGACTTTGCGCTTAGATGCCCGGCATGCGGTAATTTATGGCGATGAATTGCATCTTTCAAATGTATTTTATAATCTGATTGACAACGCCAATAAATACAGTAGCGCTGAGCCTGAAATCACCATCAGCACCAGTAGTACTGATGAGGTGCTGATCATTGAGATTGCCGATAAAGGGATAGGAATGACAAAAGAGCATTCAAAACGTATCTTTGACCAGTTTTACCGGGTGCCTACAGGCAATCTGCACGATGTAAAGGGCTTTGGTCTCGGCTTAAATTATGTTCAAGACATTGTCGAACAAATGAATGGAACCATAAAAGTGCATAGTGAGAAAGATAAAGGCACTACATTTGAAATAAGTTTACCACTAAACCACAACTGATGAAAAGAATTCTATTGGTAGAAGATGATCCTAACCTCGGATTGCTTCTGCAGGATTACCTTCAATTAAAGGGGAAATTTGATGTAGTATTATGTATCGATGGGGAGGAAGGTCTGCGGGCATTCAGCAAACAGGAATTCGATCTTTGCATTCTTGATGTGATGATGCCCAAAAAAGATGGATTTACCCTGGGGAAAGAAATCAGAAAGATAAACCAGGATATTCCCATTATCTTCGCCACTGCCAAGGCGATGATAGAAGATAAGGCTTCTGCATATGATCTTGGAGGTGACGATTACATCACGAAGCCATTCCGGATCGAAGAATTATTACTGCGCATAAATGCCCTGCTAAAGCGTGTTGCCGTAAAGGAACAGGTTGATCCGGGGCCCGCACAGACGCAGTTTCAAATTGGAGACTATACCTTCGACTATACCACACAGCTCATCCATTACCAGGGCTTACAGCAGAAACTCTCTACAAAAGAAGCGGAGTTATTGCGCCTGCTCTGCCTTAAAAAGAATGCCGTGCTTACCCGTGAGGAAGCGCTGTTGAGCATTTGGCATGACGATAATTATTTCAATGGGCGCAGTATGGATGTTTTTTTGAGTAAATTAAGGAAATATTTAAGGGAAGATCCTAAAGTGGAGATCCTTAATGTGCACGGTAAAGGTTATAAATTGCTTGTAAATTAAAGAAAATCATTAACGCTATGAAACTCAGCCTCCCTTCTTTACATTCTTTATGGTCCAGTTTCCTTAAAGTCGTTTCCCGCTTTCCTTTACAGGTATTAGTGGCCATAGCGGCTACCGTATCGGGGTGTCTGCTCGTTGATTCAGGTAAGCGCACAGAAGAACAGCTGGTCGTATTTATTGCGGTTTGTAACATGGCACTGACTTTATTGCTGGCCGCCGATCTTTTCGCTGAGTCCAATCTGTTGTCACCTGTAAAACGCTGGGGCCTTAGCATAATAGTCTTAAGCATTTCTACAGGATTGTACTTCATATTGAAACCCTCATTTTATCTGGCCGATGTTTACCGCATAGGTCTGCTGGCCTTCGCCTTTCACCTGCTGGTCGCCTTTTCGCCCTTTCTAAAAAAAGGCAGTCAAAATGGATTCTGGCAGTACAATAAATCGTTATTTTTGAGATTTCTGACTGCTGGATTGTACGCAGGAGTGCTGTATGCCGGCCTGGCGGTTGCACTTGCTGCTATTGATGGCTTGTTTAATGTTAAAATAGGCTGGCAAACCTATATGCGTCTTTTTGCTGTTGTTACCGCAGGGTTTATGACCGTCTTTTTTCTGGCAGGTGTACCATCCGGGTTTCAAGAGCTGGATGATGAAGAAAGTTACCCTAAAGGGCTTAAGATATTCACACAGTACGTACTGATCCCACTGATGACGATATATCTGCTCATTTTACTCGTCTATGAGGCTAAGATCATCATCAACTGGGAACTGCCCAAAGGTCTGGTATCTACCCTCATTTTGGGCTACGCTGTTTTTGGTATCTTATCGCTGTTGCTCATCCATCCTATAAAAGAAAAGGAAGGGAATGGTTGGATAAAGCTTTTTTCCAGATTTTTTTATGTGATGATGGTACCGCTTGTCGTGTTACTGCTGCTGGCCGTTTGGAAAAGGGTGGGTATTTATGGCATCACCGAATCCAGGTATATCCTGATCGTACTGGCTGCATGGCTATCTCTAATTACGGTGTACTTCCTGTTTAGCAAAAAGCAAAGCATTAAGATCATTCCTGTTAGTTTATGTGTCCTGGCATTGCTGGCCACTTATGGGCCCCAGAGTGCCTTTTCTGTATCTAAATTTTCCCAGGTAGCGCGGCTAAAAAAGTTGATGGCCTCTGCTGATAAAAAAGACATCAAACAGCGCGCCGAGGTGGTTGATTATCTGGTAGACAGGCATGGGCTGACTGCATTACAGCCTTTTACAAAAGTGAACTTAAAGGAGCTGGAACATAAGATTGAGGAGAAAGATACCACGCAGTTCCGTTATCAGATGAAGACCAATAAAATTGATACCGCTTATGCCTTACTGAAAATAAAAAGAGCAACAAGTAGCTTTAGGGAAAGCATCAGTTTTACACCCGAGGAAAATATGGTCGCAGTTAAAGGCTATGAATTTATCATTCCAATCGAAAATTATGCCACGCAGAATGCGACAAAAATAAACCATATAGCCCTGGTTATGGAAAAGGCCGGGGACTCAGGAAATCTGATGGTGAGCCTAGGAGGAAAACAAAAGGTTGAATTTGCTGTGCAAAGATTAGCAATAGCGGCGGTTGAGCAGTTTAAGCTGGGTAAATTAAAAGAACGGCCTAAGGCAAACAGGGCCTATTACCTGCCCCCGGAATCCCTTACGCTTTCACAGCATCTGGATAATTTTGAACTTAAACTTGTGATCACATCCCTCCAAACTACGGAAAATACAAGTGATCCTGTGGAACTAAAAAGAGGGTTAAGTTATAATGGTTACCTGCTGATTGGGGTAAAGTAGTAACTTCTTGTTAAATTTGCCTATGCTGAATTCAGAAACTGCTAATCCTGCCGAGCTTGCGGCCAGGTTTGTAAATTATACGTCCAAACATATTTTCCTCACCGGAAAAGCAGGGACAGGTAAAACTACCTTTCTCAGGCGTTTAATAGACCTGACACATAAGAAGGCTGTAATTGCTGCGCCAACTGGCATTGCAGCGATCAATGCGAATGGCGTAACCATTCATTCTTTATTTCAGTTGCCTTTCGGAGCCTATCTGCCCAAACAGCCCGCTGCAGATGGTGATCACTATAATCAGCAGTACAATACGCCGAAATCTATTGTGCGCCATCTAAACATGACGGCAGCCAAGCGGAAGGTATTGGTAGATATGGAACTGCTGATCATTGACGAGGTGAGTATGCTTCGCGCCGACCTGCTGGATGCCATTGACATGGTTTTGCGTTACATCAGAAGAAACAATACGGCCAGTTTTGGAGGCGTGCAGGTATTGTTCATCGGCGATCTGCACCAGTTGCCCCCAGTGGTGAGGTCCAATGAGTGGACATTGCTAGCGCAGTTCTACAAAAGCGCTTATTTTTTCGATGCCCATGCCCTTTACCACGAGCCGCCGGTTTACATCGAACTCGAAAAAATATACAGACAGGCTGACGATGTTTTTATCAACCTGCTCAATAACTTAAGAAATAATGAAGTAAGCGCTGCTGACGTCTCTTTGCTGGAGAAATACTATCAGGCTGATTTCAAGCCTTCATTAGATGAAAAATATATTACGCTCACCACGCATAACAATAAGGCCGATACACTGAATAAACAGCGGCTCGAAGAACTGAGCGAGCCCATCTTAAAGAAAAGATAGAATCAGCTTATTACGTTACCCTAGGCTCATAAGACTGGAACTTTCATCGATTCTCTCATCTTAATTGTTGAATCTTAGTTGAGGTATTGTCATTGGTGGTATAGTTTGACC
>CAMLDJ010000275.1 GCA_946478755.1 uncultured Pedobacter sp.
AAATAAGAACCGACCCTGTTTCTTAGGTCTTTAGCTTTGCCGATATAAATGAGCGTACCATCCACATCCCAATACTGGTAGATACCAGGCTTATGAGGAATGTCGGTCAGGGCCTTTTTATAATCGAAAGCACTCATGGATCATAGAATTAGATAAAGGTAATTAAAAACCTAATTTTTCATCCAGCTCTGTCTTCTGCTCCTGCTGCTGATATTGGCTGCAGTCGTACGTAATGGATACCCCATTCTTAGGGAACTCAAAATCTCCCTGTGTAATTTTCAATTTAGGGTTGGCATAAACGCGCTTCATAAAACCCGCAAAAATAGGTAAGGCAGTGGTCGCACCATCGCCCTGCGAAGTACTAATGAAATGGAAAGCACGGTCTTCACAGCCGGTCCACACCCCGGCGACCAATTGCGGGCTGATTCCCATGAACCAGCCATCAGAGTTGTTTTGAGTAGTGCCGGTCTTACCCCCAATGGCAGCTTTGACACCGTATCTACCTGCCAGCCGCCAGCCAGTACCACTGGTTACTACGCCCCTGAGCATGCGTGTCATGACGTAAGCTACCTCCTCGTTCATAGCCGGTCTGGGGATTGGTCTTTCACTGTAAAGAACCACACCGTTCCGATCTTCGACCCTGACGATATAAGTAGGTTTGGTCCATATCCCTTTGTTAGCAAATACACTATATGCACCCACCATATCATAAACTGAGGCATCAAAAGAGCCCAGTGCTATGGAAGGATAGGCAGGTACTTCAGAGGTGATGCCCATTTTTTTTGCAAGGGTGGCTACCGCTGTGGGGCCAACCTGTTTCATTAAATAGGCGGCAATATAGTTTTGAGAAAGGGCCAGTGCTTTTTGCAGGGTCAGGTAGCCGGGGACAGTTCCCGAGGACCTTGGTGTCCAGGGCTCACTTCCGGGTACTTCGATGGTGACCGGTTCATTTAATACGGTAAAACAAGGCGAGTAGCCGTTTTCTATGGCAACGGCATAGGTGAAAGGCTTGGCTGTCGAGCCCACCTGCCTGGTACCCATTTTGACCTGGTCATATTTAAAATGCTCATAATTGATGCCCCCAACCCATGCTTTCACAAATCCTGTTTGAGGATCCATCGCCATCATGGCATTCCTGAGCAGCATTTTGTAGTATTTTACAGAGTCAATTGGCTTCATCAGCGTATCGACATTTCCACGCCAGGTAAAGATGGTCAGCATAGCCGGTGTGTTAAAATCTTTCCGGATCTCTTCTTCAGATTTGCCTTCCAGCTGAAGTGCTTTATACCGGTCCGATCGTTTAACGCCCTGTTCTATTTGTAGCTCTTTCCCTTTGAAAGGGTTTCTACCTTTCCAGCTTTTGTTAAACGAAGCCTGCAGGATCTTCATAGATTCCTTTTGTGCCGCTTCGGCATAAAGTTGCATATCGTAGTTCAGCGTGGTATAGATCTTCAGACCATCCCGGTCAAAATCGTACGGAACCCCATTGTTTAATATCGAGCGATCCTGGAAGATTTTTTTAAGGTCGTTTTTCAATACGGCCCTGAAATATGGAGCGATGCCGTCATTTACTGTAGCTGCACTGAACCTGAGGCCTAACGGTTTTTCCCTTTCGGCCTCCAGTTGCTGCTGACTGATGAAATCTGCTTTTACCATCAAACCCATAATGGTGTTTCTGCGCGCCAGTGCACGCTCCGGATTTCGGGTAGGGGAGTAGCGGGTGATACCTTTAAGGATGCCGATCAGCGTGGCCGACTGCGCAACAGTTAACTTATCTGGCGTAGTATTGAAATACACTCTTGCTGCAGATTTTATGCCATAGGCCTGGTTCCCAAAGTCCACCGTGTTGAGATACATGACCAGGATCTCTTCTTTTGTATAATTGCGTTCCAGTTTAACTGCAATCACCCATTCCTGAAATTTCTGAAGGATACGCTTTGCAAAGTTTTTCTGCCGGCCTTCTTCGGAGAATAGATTTAAGGCCAATTGTTGAGTAATCGTACTTCCACCTTGTTTTTTGCCAACAAGTGCATATAAGAATATGGTGAATGTACGCTTGAAATCGATGCCCGAATGCTCTTTAAAGCGAATGTCCTCTGTAGCAATTAAAGCATTAATTACATTTGGAGAGATTTCCTGATAGCTGATATTGGATCGGTTTTGCACGAAGTAGGTGCCCAGTACTTTGCCGTCATCGGCAAGAATCTCTGAGGCCTGGTTGCTTTTCGGATGCTCGATGTCTCTAAAAGAAGGAAGTGCACCAAATAATCCAAATCCAACGGCGATGATGAACAAGGCAAACAATACGATCCCACCTATTAATAGCTTCCATAATGTAAAATTGTACTTCCTGATATCGGCTTTCGAAAGGTTTTTGTTCATTTTTAATAATTGTTTTTATAAAAATCCAGGTATTTGTTCAACAAATCTTTACTGGTTAATTTATCAAAGTTTTCTTTGCTGATGACAAAGCCACTATAGATATTGGCGGGAACTTTCATGATCCGGCGTAATAGTGGAGTGATTCCTTCTGCGTAAGCTTTAGCGTCCCCAAAATTACTAAAGTTCCCAATATATATCAGCTGATCATTGTCAAATTCTTTCAGTTGATGTTTTAAGTTAGCTCCCGCATAATTTCCTCTGTTGAATTGGCCGATGCCAAAACGTGAAGAACTAAGAGTTAAGGAGGCGTCAGCCACATCGATGACGTAATAATAAACCCCGGAGGCGGCTGTAGTAAATATGCTTTCCGTTTTAACAGGCACCGCTGCGGGTTTCTGTGTGCTTACAACCGCGGCTGTTGTGTCTTTTTCTGTATTTACAACCGGAACGGCCGTTGTTTTTTCTGGCTGTGGAACAGGAAGGACAGGCGGGGTCTGCGTTACTGGTACAGAAACCGGAACGGCCGGTGGGGCTACGCTACCAAAAGGTGGTTCATCCGGATCAAAATCTGTCAGTGCAATGGCTTTGTTTTTGAAATCATCCAGATGGTCGTTTATATAACTGATATGATCTTTTACCAGCGGAGTGATCAGCCTGTCGTCGGGAAACCTGGTCGTGATGCTGTTAAATTCTGCCAAAAGCGCATCTATAGGACTAGTCCGGCCTACTGCAATGGCTTTTAAATAGGCATATTGTGGCGACAAATAGTTTGAGCTGCTGCTTTTCTGTGATGCTTCGACCTGCTGAATCACCCTGGCAAAATCTTTCTTCTGGTATTGATCAAACAGTTCATCGTATTGCTTATTGATGGCTGTTTCGAGTTCTGTTTGTTTTAAAGAGAAGGAAGGGTCAAGAATGATTTTTGCATAGGCAGAATTAGGATAGTCTTTCAGGAGCTTATTCTTATAATCGTTTGCCCGGGGCTCACCTTTTTGCTTTGAAATGAGGAATAAACTGTAATAGACAGCCGCCAGATGGTTGTTGGCCGGAAAGCGTTTCAACAGCAGCTGATAAACTTCCTCCGCTTCTTCGGGGTCATTTAATTCCTGCATGTAAAAGCTGGCAATGTCGTAATACGCGTCAATAATCTTTTGATTGGATGCGGCGAGCAATTCCGGACTCAGAGGCAAGGCATCCCTATATGCTTTTATATCAGCAGTTTTATCGGCAGCTATAGTATCTTTTCCGGGATTGGTCGAGGATCCGTTGTTCATGTTATTTGCGATGTCCTGAGTGGTGGACTGGGCAGATGAGCGGATGCTTTGTCGCCAGTTGTTTTCCAGTTTTCTGTTTCCCCATTTTTTCTTAAACGCGGAATAGCCTGTACTTAAAGCGCCCACATTACTGAAATAAAAGGTGCCGGATGTTTGAGGCTTTTTATCGGCGGGTTCATAGAAGCTGGATGGCATGACATCAGGACCGCTTTTATCTGATGTCGGTGGTTTGGCCGCAGGGTTCAACAGGGCTTGTATTTTTGCCAGACGATCGGATTCCGGTAATGCTGCAATAGCTTGGAGGGTATCTTCCTTTGAGATGATCTGGTAACGCTTAGTCAGGTATTCGAGGTTTTGGTTCTTCTTCACAATGACCTCATAACCTGGATAATTTTTAGGCAGCGTGCTTACCGCACTGTCATAATAAAGTTTTGCATCCAGGTAATTATGGAGTTGTTTAAAGTTGAGGTCGGCCATTTTCAAATAAGACAGGCCTTTTTGGTAGGCGTTCTTTGTACTTTTCTGAATAGACAGCAGATAGTATTTTTTAGCCTTGTCATAATCACCATCAGCCAGTACGCTTTCTGCAATCTGATAATAGATCTGGTCATTATAGTCGGTATTTTTATCGTCTTTTAAGAGAGCAAGTAATTCGCGCTGCCGGTTGACTTTCTTACCACTGAGTAAAGCATTCAGTTTGATGCGGTTTAAGCTGGCATTGAAATACATTTCGAAAGGGGCGCTGCTTTTTTCAACTTTCCTATAGTTGAGCAATGCTTCTTTATAATTTTGCTGCTGCTCTGAAAGCTGTGCCAGAATGTATGTCCACCTGATTTTGTGCCGGCGGTTGCTGCTTGCTTTGATGGCTTGTTTTAAAAAGGAAATGGCCTCCGGATTTTTATGTTGATAAATGGACATCTGGGCAAGCGTAGCTAAAGGTTCGGCTGTATTTTTCTTAAGACCCGCAGTTACATAGGCCAGGGTGTCTAAGATCAGCTTTGCTTGACTAAGCCGCCTTACCTGCATTAAACTCCTGGCTTTCCAGTTCAACGCTTCAATATAGCTTTTTGTATTTTTCTGATAGTTTTTTGTGGTATAATCGAAATACTCTGCGGCATTGAAGTAGTTTCCTTTAAAGAACTGCGCTTTGCCCAGTAAGATATAAGCATCATCCAGATAATTGCTATAACCTTTTTCCAGAATGATCACCTGGGCTTTTTTGATGATGTCGTCCATGGATTTGGCCGGAGCAGTATTTTTTACGATAAAACTGCTGTCAATTTCCGGGCCTAGGTAAACCGGAAGGACCTGGTCAAAATTTTCCACATAGGATTCCGCAAGCTCCTGCTGGTGGGTATCCAGAATCACATTAGAATTATAGATATAATTGTAGCGGGCAGTTAAATTTTGCATGCTGCGGCTGGTAGCGTTGTCTTTCTGGCTGCCGCAGGAGTAAATTATACCGATGCATAAACTAAATAATATTACCTTTAAATTGCGGATAGCGTAATTCTTCAATGATGGGATGGTTTAATATTTAATTAACAACAAAATATATACAAAAGTATTTTATTCATCAATAACTTCTTAACAAAACCTATTTTATTTATAAAAAAGCATGATTCATGACAGATCCTAATGGGAAGAAAAAAGGATTAAACACTTTTGCAAAGTATTCTTCAATCAGCATCCAAATGATTGTTGTGATTGGTGTATTTGCGTTTGCCGGCCATAAAATAGACCTTTACCGGAATGCAAAAACTCCGGTTTTTACTGCGGTGTTAAGCCTTCTGGGTGTGGCGGTTGCCATGTATCAGGTTGTAAAGCAGTTGAATAAAAATGATTCCTGATTGTTGAAGCCAATAGTATTGTCTACTTTTGGAGAAAAATTACAGTTTTGAGCCTAACCAAATTTCTCTTTTCCTATCTTTTATATACGGCCCTTTTGGCTGCTGTTGCTTACTTTCTGCCAGCTATTTTTCCTCATGTTAAGCTCCTGGTTTCGAAATTCTGGGTGTTGTTCGGCTTTCTGGCAGGCATTACACTCCTGGCCTATGTCCTTGCCTTTTTAGGCATGAAACGGAATCCTGAAACGGGGATTATGGCGATTATGGGATCAATCGCGTTCAAGATGCTGCTTTCTATGGCTTTTGTGCTGATTTACAGCTTAAATACTAAGGAAAAAGGCATGATTCTGGTGTTAAATTTTTTTTCTTTATATTTATTGTTCAGCTTCTTTGAAATATACTCTTTGTTACGTAACTTGCGCCACCAAAATAAATAGTAAAAATCTGCGACTAAATGGATTGTAGCCACGTTTTTGAGTTTAAAGTGAATAGGTTAATTGTTGTTTTTACGCTTTTTTTAGCGTTTTTTTATGTTGCGTCGCCAGCTTTTGCTCAGGTGGACAGTGCTGTTGTTTCTCATGATACGGTAGCTTTGGCTGCATCTTCAGAAACAGAGGCGCATGGAGCTCATCATGGGAAAGAAAAGTTTGAACCTACTAAGGTAATTATGGACCACATTGCGGACTCGCATATGTGGCATTTATGGGGGCATCTTTCTTTGCCGCTTCCGGTAATTGTTTATACACCTGCCGGTCTTGATCTATTCTCATCGGGTCATTTTCATCATGGTGAACAGGATTACACGAGTGCAAAAAATACGTATCGTTTAGTTGAGGATAAAGTGAAGGTTGTTGGTGCAGATGGTCAGATAGATGAAGCCGCTACAGCTAAGTTGCTGGATTTCTCCATCACAAAGAATGTCGCAGCAATGTTCATTTCTATCGCTGTTATTCTTATTGTATTTATTTCTGTAGCCGGGGCCTATAAGAAACGTAACGGTAAAGCCCCAAAAGGTCTGCAGTCTGTTATCGAGCCCATTATTGTATTTGTGAGAGATGATATTGCCAAGCCAAATATTGGTCATGAGTATGCCCGGTTTATGCCTTATCTGCTAACGGTGTTTTTCTTTATCTGGATTAACAACGTGATGGGGCTGATCCCAATTTTCCCGGGAGGGGCCAACGTAACCGGTAATATTGCCCTTACGTTTGTATTGGCTCTTGGAACCATGATTATTGTGAATTTTAATGGCAATAAGTATTACTGGAAACATATTCTTATGCCTGATGTTCCCTGGTGGTTGTATCCGATCATGATCCCTGTTGAACTTATTGGTGTGATCTCTAAGCCCTTTGCATTGATGATCCGTTTGTTTGCGAACATTACAGCTGGTCACATTATCGTACTGAGTTTAATCTCGCTGATCTTTATTTTTGAGACGCTTGCTATGGCGCCGGTCTCTATTGCATTCGTGTTGTTTATGGATGTGCTGGAATTGCTGGTTGCATTTTTACAGGCCTTTATTTTTACCTTGCTTACTGCCCTATTTATTGGTATGGCAGTAGAAGAGCATCATTAATTAGAAACTATTTTTTACAAATTATATAAATTAAATTAGTTATGGTAGGTTCAATCGCGGCGATAGGTGCCGGTTTAGCAGTAATCGGTGCCGGTATCGGTATCGGTCAAGTTGGTGGAAAAGCAATGGAAGGTATTGCTCGTCAGCCAGAGGCTGCATCAAAAATTCA
>CAMLDJ010000276.1 GCA_946478755.1 uncultured Pedobacter sp.
AATATTGACGTTCACGAAACTCAAACCGAACTGATCTCTCTCCGTTTTTCTAAAATCTAATAATTGATTCGCTAATTCCTGTAAGCGTTCGGCACTTTCCTGTACCATCAGCAGGTTCCTGGTGATAAATGGCTGCTTACCTACTTTTTGCAGAATCCATTCGATAGGTCCGAGGATAAGCGTCAATGGCGATTTGATCTCGTGGGCCACGTTGGTGAAAAATTCAATCTTCGCCTGATAGATCTCCTTCTCCTTTTGATGCTCAAACAGCCGTTGTTTGTTTCGGTTTTTCCTGACCTGCTGATGATGATAGAAGTAAATAACAAAATAAAGGCAGACCGCAATCAGCAAGACATAGCTGAGATAAGCCAAGTTGCTTTTCCAAAAAGGCGGCGATATCTTAATAAAAATACGCCGCTCAGTTCCTTCCCAAACACCTAAATTGCTTTTGGCCTGAACTTTAAAGGTATACTCGCCCGACGCAAGATCAGTAAAATAAACTTTCCTGTTGCTTTCCAGGTAGGTCCAACCGGTGTTTAACCCGCTGACCATATATTTGTATTTCGTTGCTTTCGCCGATGAGTAGTTCAATGCGGCGAACTCCACACTAAATGTATTCTGATCATACCGGAGCGCGATACTGTCCGTATACACAATTGATTTGGCCAAGGGGCTTTTTTCTTTTCCCGGGACAACCTCCTGATTATTGATCTGAAAGCCGGTGATATAAGTAGAGGGCGCTTGCTCTGTTTTTCCAAATAAGGTTGGATTGAATGCAATCATACCCTTGATGGATCCAAAATACATTTTACCGGTTTTGTCTTTAAAAGCAGAGTTGTAATTGAACTGATCCGTCAGCAAGCCATTATCGGTTGTATACACTGTCATTTTAGCGCTGAGCATATCCAAACAAACCAGGCCCTTTGATGAACTGACCCATAATCGCTTGCGATCATCTTCGAGCATACGGAAAAGGATATTGCTTGGCAGTCCGTTTTTAGTGGTAAATTTTCTGATGGTGGTCCCGTCCGGGCTTAACCTGATCAGGCCACCCCCTTCGGTCATGAACCACATAAAGTGATCGCTGTCTTCAAAGAGACCATATACCGCAAATTCAGCATTCGTTTTCGTATTGATCCTGTTTCCGAATCGCAAATTGCGGCGGTATCCGGTGCCCGGCTTATAAATATATACCCCCTGAGTGGCGCTCGCAGTCCATATATTGCCTTGGCTATCCTCGATGATATCATTTACCATGGAATTTCGCGGAATCGCTTCGATGCGCTTGAATCGCTTGGTTTTTTGATTGAAGATAAACAGGCCTGAACCCGAACCTTTGGTTCCGACAAGTATTGACCCATTCCGTGTTGCGTAAATGCGAAAGATAAAATTACTCATGCGCGGTTCCGTTGTATCGAGCACGGGATATCGCTCCGTGATACGGCCGGTTGGAATGTCCATGATCTCTAAACCGTGAAAAAAGGTGCTGATCAATAATTTATTGCCGACGGCCAATATGCCGTGAACATTAGGATAAGACAGGTCTGTTCCTTTTCCGTTAGCGGTAAAATGGGTAAACCTTCCTGTTTTAACATTCAATTTGTTCAACCCGGCATCCTCCGTTCCGATCCAGAGCTGCTGCGCTTTGTCGGCACTGATCTCGCGAACACCCAGCCCGGAAATGGAATTCGAATCCGGTACCGGGTAATATTTTTCAAACCTGGAATTCTGGTTTGAATAGTAATTGATGCCACCGAAATACGTGCCTGCCCACATACCGCCGTCACGGTCTTTGTAAACAGTATAAGCCGCAGTTGCAGAAAGGGAGAAAGAATCGCCGGCGCGATGATTTAAAAGAACTTTTTTTTTCTGATCAGCCCTATCATACACGTAAATCCCTTTCTCGGTAGCAATCCAATATTTCTGGCCGGTTTCCGCAACAATATCCCGGACATAGACCCCGGAGCCGCCGCTATCACCAGGTATTAAGGCACTCACCTGCCTGGTCGCGCGGTCATACTTTTTTAAGCCCTGCTCAAAACATCCGATAAGAACATCATCGCCATGGACGTATATTTTACTAATAGATCTGGAATTCAACGGTACCTGCTTACCAACCACTGTAAAGCTTAAAATTTGCTTGAGTTGCGGGTTATAGACCTTTACGATACCGAAATGATCGCCAAGCCATAAATTCATTTGTTGATCAAATGAAACGCATGACGCATTCAACCCGGTGTAGGTTAATACCTTTGCTGCCTGAACATAATGGTAAAGTTTGCTTCCGGCAATGAACCATAGGTTGTTCTGTTTGTCTATCAGTATATGGCTCACCTTTAATAATGGCCCATTGTCGAGTTCAATAAATTCTTCCTTAAAAGGATCATATTTATACAGGCCTAAACCGGTACCGACCCATAACATGCCCTGATGATCTTCGGCTATTGAAGTGATGTTGTTGTCTCCGATATTGCCGAATTGGCTTTTTGCATTGCGGCAGATCTTAAAATTATAACCGTCAAAACGGTTCAATCCATCCCGGCTGCCCATCCACATCAGGCCTTTACTATCCTGAATAATCACATTTACCCGATTGTGTGCCAGCCCGTCATCCGTTTGATAATGTCTGAAGTAGTATTGCGCAGAACCTGAGCCTGAAATAAAACAGGAAAAAGTGATGAGGAGTAGAACAAAAATAGTACGGTTCATAATCGGCTTCTCAAATATAGGCAAAACCGCAAGTTAGGGGTAAGATTTTTCCCGTAAGGGTTTTCATCAAAGCTATAGGGTTTGTTACACAACTGGTAATCAATGATGCTCCATTAAATTTCCACATCTGGAAAGATTGAACAGATTAAACAAAAAGTAGAACAGTTTAATTCATTTTTTTTCTTAATAAGATGTGTCGATCCAGGTCCCAATGCTTTTTCGCCAGACTTCTCATTGAGACGATATCAGCCAAAGTTGATCGGTTATTTTCTTCAACTCTGGTTTTATTTGAAGTTGATAAATACCAGATATAATACCAGTGCGGACAATACGGGGATTCAGCCGATAAATGTAAATGAAAGGAGGAGTATTGATCTGTTACCACATTCAACTTAACCAATTATCATTTAATCCTAAAATATGCATAGAACATTTCCAAAATCAGAAAGTACTCAGCAAGGAAAGCATTATCGCAAAAGCATAACAGGCAATGCAATAAAAATGGCTTTGTTGCTGACCATGTTGGGCTATTACGATGCAAAGGCAGTCACAAGCCCCACGCATCTGCCTCATGCGGCCTCGTCGGCGTTAAAAAAAGCGCTTCAGTCGATCGAGATCAGCGGTAAGGTCATCGATAATAAGGGTTTACCGATACCCGGTGTAACGGTCAAGGAAAAAGGCACCGAAAATGCTACAAGCACCAACGTGAACGGCGAATATAAATTTCGCGTTGCTGATGCTAACGCCAAACTGGTATTCAGTTTTACGGGGTTTATCAGCCAGGAAAAATCCCTCGGCAATAATTCACAAGTCAATGTTGTGCTGATGGAAGACAGTGAAAATTTAACCGAGGTGGTTATTGTCGGTTACGGTCAGCAAAAAAAGGCAACCGTAACCGGATCCATTGCCAGAGCCAACCTTGATGCCTTCAGAGATGCGCCCAACACCAATATCGGACAGTCCTTACAAGGTGCTGTTGCGGGCTTAAATGTTGGTCCGGTAACAGCGGCAGGCAATACACCAACGATAAGAGTTCGTGGTCAAAACACTCTTAATGGTAACCAAAATGCATTAATTGTGCTTGACGGGATCCAGTTTACTGGTAGTTTAAGTTCCATCAATCCAGATGATATTGAATCCATAGATGTGCTGAAGGATGCCAGTTCAACAGCCGTTTATGGTGCCCAGGCAGCAAATGGCGTCTTACTGATCACCAGCCGGAAAGGTAAAGGCGAACCAAGAGTTAACCTGACCACCTCCTACGCTACCCAAACGCCTTCAGGAAATTTGCGCCCAATGAACCGGGCAGAAGAACTGGAATATATCAAAGCGCTTAACCTCACAAGATCTTACACCAATCCTTCTTACGAACAACCCGACATCACGGTGATTGCTGATGGTGGGGTAAAAAATGCCGAGGGCTTATTGCCAAATGATTTTGACTGGTACAAAGCCAGCACCAAACGAGGCTTTGTGAACGATTACGGTGTGAGTATTTCCGGAGGTGCCGAGCGAATGAACTACCTGTTATCAGCTAACTACAGCAACCAGGCGGGTTTTGTGATGAATGATCTTTTCAAGCGAAAAAGCATCAGATCGAACGTGGAAGGCAAAGTCAATAACTGGCTGACCGTCGGTGTTCAGGCCTTCGCGGCATTTAATAATCAAGACGGAGCTGAGCCAGATCTGGCGGCACTGTTCAGGATATCGCCTTTACTTGTCCCCTACGATGCTAATGGCAACCTGATCGTACAACCTTACAATACATCACAGGACATCAATCCCTTCAGCACTTCAAATATCGAGGATTTCAACCGCCAGAACTACTATTTCGCCAATCTATACACCCAGGTGAACTTACCGTTCCTGGATGGTTTGTCCTACAGAATGAACTTTGGCAATAATGGACGGACCAACAACCAATATGTAGCCGATCCATACGGTGCAAGCCAGACCGGTAGCGTGTCCAAATCTATCGAACAATACTATGATTTTACCCTTGACAATATCCTTACCTATACACGTAAGATAAAGGACCATGGCATTAACGCCACTTTGCTTTATGGTGCAGTTGAACGGCGAAATGAAAGCACAAGGTCTAACGCGACCGGCTTCACCAGGCTAACCCTGGGCTATAATAACATCGCCTCAGGAACGATTCAAACCGTGGGTTCCGGCGGCTACCGGGAGAGCCTCAATTACCAGATGGCCAGACTGAATTACACTTACAAGGATAGGTATATATTTACCGGTACCGTCAGGCGTGACGGTTTTTCAGGATTTGCAGAAAATAACAAATACGCCATCTTTCCCTCTGCGTCATTAGGCTGGATATTGACCGAAGAACCCTTCTTTAACACTGCTGCCGTTCAACATCTGAAATTAAGGGCGGGCTACGGTGTGAGCGGTAACCAGGTAGCTCGTTATGAATCTTTAGATCAGGTGAGTTCATCGGGCTATACCTATATTTTTGACGACGGTAATTCGAGCACCCTGTTCGGCCAAAGGGTAACCAATCTTGGAAACCCCAATCTACGCTGGGAGAAAACTCAGGAGATTAACCTGGGCGCTGATTTTACTGTACTAAATGGTCGACTGAGCGGAACGCTCGACGTCTATTCCCGTCAGACAAACGACCTGCTCTTCAATGTCAACATTCCGAATATCACCGGTTTTACCACCATAACGACCAATGTTGGCGGCGTTTCTAACAAGGGCCTGGAATTGACGCTAACCTCAACAAACCTCAAAAGCGGAAGCTTCAGGTGGAATACCACCTTCAACTTTTCCAGGAACATCAACAAGATCACCGATCTGCTGGGAAATGGCGACCTGGTGAACAGCAACCTTTTTATTGGTCAGTCCATCAACAGCTTTTATAATTACAGGCATGACGGCATTTATGGAATAGGAGAAACGATCCCAACCGGTTACTATCCAGGGACGCGACGGGTGGTGGATACGAATAATGATGGCCTGGTCAATACCGCCGACCGCGTGATTATCGGTTCCTCGGATCCGGCCTATCGGTTTAGTTTCCTCAACAGTTTTCAATATAAGGACTTTAGTCTGAGTGTATTCATCAACTCCATTCAAGGTGGTAAGAATGGCTACCTGGGGAATAATACACAATCCCTGATCCTGAATGACAATAATATCCGCTGGAACAATGTGGCTGGGATCGATTGGTGGTCTCCCTCTAACCCCGACGGTGAATACCCCCGGTCGCAGGTCGCACCAACATTCAACCCCGGGTATTTCGCTTCACGCAGTTTCGTGCGGTTGCAGGATGTTACCTTGAAATACAACCTGCCCGAAAAGCTTATCAATAAATTACATATGAAAAGCGTGAACATTTTTGTAAGCGGCAAAAACCTGGTGACCTGGACAAAATGGAAAGGCTGGGATCCTGAAATTGCTAACGGCGGTCTTTCGCGCGATGGCAGGCCCCTGCTTAAAGGTTATTCAGCTGGACTCAACATCACCTTATAATCAATCAATTATGAAAAAATTATTATCCATACTCGCCATATCTTTGATCAGTACGACCGCATGTAAAAGGGAGTTTCTGACCGAAGAACCCATCTCATTTCTAAGCAGTTCGAACGCTTATGTTACCTATACAGATTTCACGGCGTCTGTCATTGACCTTTATGTGCTTACCCGGGTAGAATTCTATAGCCGTGACGAAAGCAAGCCATTTGATTATTTATTTGGCACCGATGTCGTATTTGATGGTGTACCTAACACGTTAAGACACACCAATATGATAGCCGCATATAATCCAACAGGGGCTATTGCCAGCACGCACTGGACAGGCTTATATAAAATTGTTGCCGAGGCAAACACCATCATCTCCCGTTTGCCAGACGCGCAGATGACAGCAGCGCAGAAAATACTGATCGAAGCGCAGGCCAGGTTTTTCCGGGGCCTGGCTTACCGTACGTTGACCTATCTTTATGGCGGCGTACCGCTTTCCCTGGAGGAGGTGACCTCACCTAAAACCGATTATGTGCGTGCTACGAAAGCTGAATGTCTGAACCAAGTGATTGCTGACCTAAAGTTTGCAGCGGCAAATTTACCTGCCATCACCGTCGCTAAGGGCGGGGAAATCAACAATCTGGCCGCCTCGCACCTGCTTGCAGAAGTTTATCTTGCAAACGGGCAGTTCCAGGATGCGGTAGATGCCGCTACAGTCGTTATCAGCAACCCTAACATGGGTTTGATGCTTACCCGGTTCGGTTCAAGGTCTACGGTAACCCCGGGCGATGTATATTGGGACCTGTTCCAGCAAAAAAATCAAAACCGGGCCACCTACTCCAATAAGGAAGCTATTTGGGTCATGCAATTTGAGACAGATGTCATCGGTGGCGGCTTGTCATCTACCGAGAGAGACGGCGGTTATGGGCTGGAGCGCTGCCATTCGCCATCGGTCCGCGACATATTTGTCAATTCAGCGGGCACTAAAACGACTATTCCAACATTTTTGTGGCCAAATAATGACTACTCCGGTGGCCGAGGGATTGGTTGGGCT
>CAMLDJ010000277.1 GCA_946478755.1 uncultured Pedobacter sp.
CTTTGGTCATTAGGCAACGAGCTTCAGGGTGATTTTGCCTGGTTGGGACAGTTGCTGCAAACTTTAAAGGCAAAGGACAGGCGCCACTTGTATACCACCACTACCTTTACGTTTCAGAAGGACCATGGCCGATGGCCTGAGCCGGGAGATGAATTTTTTATTACACAGTATACAAAAAAAGGTTGGGTGAGGGGACAGGGGATATTTAACAGTTATGCGCCAAATTTCTCCACGGATTATACCCGCGCTATTGATAGCCTGCCCGTGCCCTCCATTACGCATGAGATCGGACAGTACTCTGTATATCCAAACCTGCAGGAAGTACCTAAATACACCGGTGTGCTGGAACCGGTAAATTTTAAAGCCATCAGCAAGGACCTGCAAAGAAAGGATATGCTTCAGCTGGCCCGGCAGTTTACCCTTGCCAGCGGGAAGTTCTCGGCTAATTTGTATAAGGAAGAAATCGAACGTGCCTTGAAAACGAGAGGTTTAACCGGCTTTCAGCTGCTCGATCTCCACGACTTTCCCGGGCAGGGTACAGCTTTGGTCGGTATCCTGGATGCCTTTTGGGACAGCAAGGGTTTGGTCAGCCCTGAAGAGCACCGTACTTATACTGCTCCGGTTGTGCCTTTACTCAGGTTCGAAAAAGCCAGTTATACCAATGCCGAAATTTTTGAGGCTGATGCGGAGATTGCCAACTTCAGCGATCGGGTGCTGCAAAACGCCAGGCCTGTATGGACTGCAAAAAACGATAAGGGAGAAGTGCTGTTTAGGGGCGAACTGCCGGCAAAGAATATCCAGCTCGGCAACGGCATTAGCCTGGGTAGGATCAACTTTAATCTGAAAGACCTTAAAAAAGCAGCCAGGCTGACAATTGAGTTTCAGCTTAAAGATAGCCAGGTGAGGAACAAGTGGAGCATCTGGGTTTATCCCGGGCAGGTTAAGACAGGAAACACAACTGTGGTGTTCACAGCTTCCCTGAAGGATGCGATGCGGTATCTGAATGAGGGAAGGAAGGTGCTGCTTAATCCGGATACCGCCAATTTGAATGGTGTTCAAGGGCGGTTCGCACCGGTATTCTGGAGCCCGGTCCATTTTCCTAATCAGCCGGGCACAATGGGTATATTGTGCGATCCGGATCATGCGGCCCTGGCTGATTTTCCTACAGATTTTTACAGCAACTGGCAGTGGTGGGACCTGATCACGGCTTCCAAAACGATGATCCTGGATTCACTCCCGCCCATTAATCCTTTGGTAAGGGTGATCGATAATTTTTACAAGAACAGAAAAATGGCAAGTATCATTGAGGCAAAGGTCGGTAAGGGCCAGCTTGTTCTTTGTTCAATGGACATCTCTAATCACCTGGAAAAAAGACCTGCGGCAAGACAACTGAGGTTTAGTCTGGAACAATATATGGCCGGTCCTAAGTTTAATCCTGCGGTGACTTTGACTGAAGGACAGCTGGGACAATTGATAAAAAAATAACGGAATTGAATGTAATTTAAATTGATTTTGATGGGTTATAATTTCTTTAAGCTCTGTACACTATTGCTGGTTACCTCGGCGCTTTCCGTAAATGGGCAGCACCGGTTAAAACCAAATAACAGCTTGCTCCGGGTTGTGACAAAAAGCATTAACGAATCTGCATTACAATATCGATTAATGGTAAAGCAGCTACCTCCGGGCCGTTTCCCTGTTACTTATTATAGCGGGACAAAAAAGCTGCTGACGAGCAGTTCTGAGCCTTGGGTTGGTGGTTTTTATCCGGGAGGGTTACTCTATCTGTATGAAAGTACCGGAGACACCGTTTTATACCAGGAGGCCCTGCGAAAACTGACTGAGCTGGAAAAAGAACAGTATAACAAGACCACACATGACCTGGGTTTTATGATGTACTGTTCTTTTGGCAATGCCAACCGTCTTTTCCCAAAACCGGAATACAGGCAAGTCATTATCAATAGCGCGAAATCGCTTTCCAGCCGCTTCGATGAAAAAGTTGGCTGTATCCGTTCATGGGATTCTGACGCGGCCAGGTTTATGGTCATTATTGACAATATGGTTAATCTGGAGCTGCTGTTTGCGGCAACAAGGATGACTGGCGATTCTACTTATTATAAGATCGCGGTAAAACATGCCAACACTACTATGAAGCATCATTACCGGGCAGATTACAGTTCCCATCACCTGGTGATCTATGATCCGCAAACAGGTGATGTTTCTAAGAAACAAACGGTTCAGGGGGCGGCAGATACATCGGCCTGGTCCAGGGGACAGGCCTGGGGCTTATATGGTTATACCGTTATGTATCGCGAGACAAAAGACAGGGAGTACCTGGACATGGCCAATCATATTGCTCAGTTCATCCTGAAACATCCAAATCTCCCCACGGATAAAATCCCTTACTGGGATTTCAATGCGCCGGGCATCCCTAATGCGCCAAGGGACGTGTCGGCAGGTGCTGTGATCTGCTCTGCATTAATCGAACTGGCCCAATTTGCATCGTCGAGGCTATCAAAAACCTATTTTAAAGCGGCCGAAACGATGCTCAGGTCTTTGTCTGCTCCGGCATACCGTGCTGCCCCGGGTACCAATGGTGGTTTTCTCTTGAAGCATGGTGTTGGCAATTATCCGAAAAATGCAGATATCGATGTTCCTCTTATTTATGCTGATTATTATTACATAGAGGCCCTGACAAGGTACCAGCGCCTGCAACAGTTATGAAAAAACGACTGCTTCCGATTTTCGCGGCACTGATGTTCCTGTATTGCGGAGCCAATGCACAAGCAGATACCGTCCTGAGCCGCTATAAACAATACTTGCTTAACACGGTAAAGCCAGAGGGCAACCTGAAGGAACTGATGACCACACTTAATGCAAAAGGGCAATGGCCGGATATCAACTATCAGGATGCAGAGAAAGCCAACTGGAAAAATCTGCTGCATTTGAAAAGATTGCGGGATCTGGCTTTGGTTTGGGCAAGGCCGGGTTCTTTTTATTTCCAGGACCTAAAGTTGAGGAGCCTGATCCATTCCGGATTGAACCACTGGCTGGTGAAGCGGTATAAAAATTCTAACTGGTGGCACAATGAAATTGGTGTTCCGGGCTATATGAGAGATCTCATCATCCTGCTACGCGATGAACTGAATGCTGCCGAGCTAAAGGGGGCAATGGAAGTCCTGGGCCAACACCAGATCAGGGAAAATTGGGTAGGAGCAAATCTGACCTGGAGTGCGGACCTTGGCTTTCATTATGCCGCGCTCAACAATGACGCAAAGCGGATGGAATTTTGCCGTAACCTGATTGTGAAAGAGATCAAAATTTCAACTGATGAGGGTGTTCAGCCGGATTTCAGTTTTCATCAGCATGGCCCACGCTTGCAGATGTATCAGTATGGTAGAGCTTTTTTATGGGAGAATGTACGGCTGGCCTGGGAGTTGCGAGGTACCACTCTGGCCTTTCCTGAGGAAAAGATCAGGATTCTGAATGGTTTTGTGCTAAAGGGCTGGCAGTGGATGGCCAGGGGGATACATACGGTGCCAGGAACGATGGACAGGTCGGCGAGCCGTCTGGATGCATTGAAGAGCGCTGACCTGGTCGGGCTTATTCCTTATTTTATCGCCCTGAGCCCTGAGCATAAAAATGAGTTTAATCGACTGCTTACAATACAAAGCGGTAAAGCGGCCTTGTCGGGACATCGCCATTATCCTTATTCTGATTTTACGGTTCACCACAACAACGATTTTAGCTTCTTTTTAAAAACTATCTCCTCCCGTACGCTAGCCACTGAGTCGATCAACAATGAGAACCTGAAAGGAAATCTGCTAAACAGCGGGGATGCTTACCTGATCAGCACTGGCAAAGAATACTTTAACCTGATGCCGGTCTGGGACTGGGCATATCTGCCCGGCGTAACTGCCTTTAACGGTGCATACAAGATCAACCGGCGGCCTTTTACGGGAGGCGTAAGTGACGGGGAAGCGGGTCTTACGGTAATGGATTACCAGTTAGAGGATAAAGATAAGGGCAAAATGATCAGCGTCAGGAAGTTTTGGGCCATTGCTGGTAAGGAGGTGCTCTGCCTGATGGCGGGTATGCAGGGGACGGGAATAACGGATGCCTATACCGCATTGGACCAATGCCGGTGGACCGGCGATGTAACCGTAAATGAGAAGGGAAATGTGCTTAGTGCAGGAACGCATGAGCTGGCGCGTGTTTCCTGGATCCATCATGCAGGATTTGCCTATATACCGTTAAAGCCTGTCGAAATGCAGGTTAAATTAGCTGATGTAACAGGTTCATGGAAGGAGATCAATGCCTCGGAAACGAATGCTCCTGTTACTGAGAAAGTCTTTTTACCAATTATCCGTCACCACAATCTTAAAGAAGAATCTGCCTCGGGTTATCTGCTCGTCGGTTGTAAGACGCCAAAGGAGGCAGCCAGGCTTGTTTCCAGTCGGGATTGGAAAGTGCTGCATAACGACCGGGAGCTACAGGCCGTTCAGCTAAAGGGAGGGGCCTTAATGGCTGCATTTTATCAGCCAGGAACACTGGATACGCAAACTGCTTTTGGTAAGCTGGCAACTGACAGTCCCTGTCTTGTCCTGCTCCGTAAAGGTGAGTTGTGGCTTAGCAATCCTGCAGGGTTGGCGATCAGGATTAGCCTTAAGTTAAATCAGAAGCAATATAAAGTTGACTTGCCGGGAGATGGCAGCGCCGTAAAGCTGGATATTTAAACCAGCTGTGCCTCCATCAAAGTCAATACTTCAGCCCAATTGTTTGCCCGTATATGATGATTGTGGATGCTGTTGTGTCCGGCAGTGAACATGATGGGCTTGCCCTTGCAGGCATCCAGGTTCTTACAATGGTCGTCAATCAGATAATCGGTATGGACGATGCTCTTGTCTCCGCAGAAAATGATGTTTTTCCAGCTGATAAAAGGAAAATGCTCGGCCAGCCATTCTTTTTTTTCAAATAAGGAATGCGGGAATTCCATTGCTGCAGAAACAATGTATACTTCGTAAGTTTCGGTCAGCTTCCTCACTGCCTCTACAGCGCCTTCCATCACCGGAAGACCTCGAAAAAATCCCGGCGTCAGTACAAACTTCATTAGCGCTTCCTTGTCCGGAAAGGCATCAAACTCCGTCACGCCCAGAAAAATTTCGGGCCCGAGTTTTACGCCGTAATCCCGCTCGTACCAGTTTAACCATTGGGTCTCGACGTCGGCCAAAACCCCATCCATGTCTATTCCAACTGTCTTTCTCATGTTCATTTTATTATTGGCTAGGATTAAAATCCTCAGAGGTTTGCTTTCCTAAGATGCGATTGTAGCTGTAGTTCTGCCAACTGCGATTTTCTTTATTGTGGTAATGATGGCGTTGGTGTCGTAGCCACAAAGCGCCCATAATTCAGCTTGTTCACCATGTTCTATAAATTCATCCGGTATACCAAGCCTGACGACCTGGCTGTTGTATTGATGATCGGCCATAAATTCCAGTATTGCAGTGCCCATTCCACCCTGTAAACAGCCGTCTTCGACTGTTATCACGTGTTTATAGCGTTTAAATACGTCATGTAACAGGAGCTCATCCAAAGGCTTTACAAAACGCATATCGTAATGTGCGGGATGGATACCTTCGCTATTCAGCTCCTTGCAGGCCTCTACGGCAAAGTTTCCGACGTGTCCTATCGTTAAGATGGCCACCTCTTCTCCATCACAAATCTTCCTGCCCCTGCCAACGGCTATCGTTTTAAAGGGACGCTTCCAATCGGGCATTACACCGTTCCCCCTGGGGTAACGGATAGCGAACGGCCCTTTGTTCTCTTGCTGGGCAGTGTACATGAGGTTTCGCAGTTCTTCCTCATTCATAGGAGCGGCCACCGTCATGTTTGGGATGCAGCGCATATAGGCCAGATCATAAGCACCATGATGTGTAGCCCCGTCTGAGCCGGCAACACCGGCGCGGTCCAGGCAGAATACGACATTGAGGTTTTGTATTGCTACGTCATGGATCACCTGGTCATAGGCCCGTTGCATAAAGCTGGAGTAGATGTTGCAAAAGGGAATCAATCCCTGAGTAGCCAGGCCTGCCGAAAATGTTACTGCGTGCTGTTCGGCTATTCCAACATCAAAGGCTCTGTTGGGCATCGCCTTCATCATGATATTCATGGACGAACCCGAAGGCATCGCAGGAGTAATGCCTACAATATTCTTATTAGCTTCAGCAAGCTCTACCAGCGTATGCCCAAAAACATCCTGGTATTTTGGCGGCTGAGGCTTATCTGATACCGCACGTTTGATCTCGCCGGTAATTTTATCAAACAGCCCTGGAGCATGCCATTTGGTCTGATCTTTTTCTGCAAGTGCAAAACCCTTGCCCTTCAAGGTTACGCAATGTAGGAGTTTTGGTCCTGGGATATCCTTTAAATCTCTGATCACCTGCACCAGACGTTGCACGTCATGCCCATCAACAGGGCCGAAATATCTAAAATTGAGGGCTTCAAACAAATTGCTTTGTTTAAGCAATGTGCCTTTGATACTTTTCTCGATTTTCTTTACAAACTTATGTGCATTTGGGCCCAGTTCCGAAAGCTTGAACAATACCTGCGAAATATCTTCCCTGAAACGGTTATAAGATTTTGAGGTGGTAATGTTCGTTAAATATTCTTTTAAAGCTCCAACATTTGGGTCGATCGACATACAGTTGTCATTCAGGATCACCAGCAGGTTTGAGTTTTCAATCCCCGCATGGTTCAACCCTTCAAAAGCGAGCCCCGCGGTCATTGCACCATCGCCGATTACCGCCACATGCTGCCGGTCAGTCTCCCCCTTGTAATGTGAAGCAACCGCCATGCCGAGGGCAGCAGAAATAGAGGTGGAGGAGTGACCTACGCCAAAGGTGTCGTATTCACTCTCGCTGATCTTTGGAAAGCCACTGATGCCGTTAATGATGCGGTTGGTATGAAATACAGATTTTCTTCCGGTCAGTATTTTATGACCATATGCCTGATGACCAACATCCCATACCAGTTTGTCGTAAGGAGTGTTTAATACATAATGTAAAGCCACCGTGAGTTCCACAACACCAAGACTTGAAGAGAAATGGCCCCCGTTTACACTGACCACATCAATGATGTGCTGACGAAGTTCCTGAGCAATTTGTGCTAAGTCTTGTTCTTTATACCGCTTTAAATCAGCAGGATAATTTATGTTGGGTAAAAACGGACCGTTAATATCTTC
>CAMLDJ010000278.1 GCA_946478755.1 uncultured Pedobacter sp.
TGCGCTGAACACATACCAGGCCGACATTTCACCGGCGTCATCCATTCCGGAAAGTGCAAGGCCCTCAGGACCAATGCCGTATAAATTGTTCAGGATGGTGTCTATGATCTTTTGGGATTTTTCCGGTTTCCCTATAAAATAATAGGCGAAGGGCGCTTCATGATCCGGCTGGTTGCCATGACAGTATTGGCCAATCATCGTCTCCACGTTTCTGGCTATATATTTGGGATTCCATGGCAAGGTAAACAAGGAATCCAGTTTTGACTCGAACTGCGCCGGTCCGCCGTACAATTCTATCAGGCCGGGCATGTCATGAGGAGCGAAGAAGGATACCTGCCATGCATTTGCTTCCCGGTACATATACTCATAATACGGATATTGGGGGTTGAAATTTTTAATCCAGTCGCCATTTTCCAACCTGCCCCTCATGAATCTTGTCGAGGGATCAAACATATTTCTGTAGTTCTTTGATCTCGCCATCAGGATCCTGTAGTTGGCAGTATCGCCCAGCTTTTCAGCGAGCCTTGCAACGGAATAATCATCGTAGGCGTACTCCAAAGTTTTAGACACACCCGCCTTTCCTTTGGTTTCTACATGGGGATTAGCCACATCAGGATCCGATATATATCCTTTTTTAATGTATTCATCAACATATGGGCGTGCACCTGGCGATACATTTGCATTTTTTAAAAGAATTTTATAAGTGCCTTTAATATCGAAGTTGTCAATACCCCGCAAATAAGCTCCTGCAATGGAGGAAGCACCATGATCACCATGAAAAAATGTAGGTATGAACCCTGTTTTATCACCAACATCTTTCATTGATTTGACTACATCGAGCGTAACCTGAGGGGAGATTAATCCCAAAAGCACATCCTTGTTCCGATAGGTATCCCACAACGACGGTTCGGTGTAGTAATTAAAATCACTTTTTACCACATTCTTTTTTGCATCTGTATATGCTCCGTTTACATCACTGCGTAAGGCCGGCCACAGCAGGGACCTGTATAAACAGGAATACAGCATTTGTTTTTGCTTTTCTGTACCACCTTTTACTTGTATGGAAGATAATATTTTTTCCCAGGTCGCGGTTCCTTCTTCTCTCACCTGGTTGAAGGATTTATCGCCGATCTCTTTCTCAAGGTTTTCTTTGGCATTTTCCACGCTGACGAAGGACAATCCTATTTTGAGTTCAACTGGTCCTTTGCTGTGATCCGAAAGATGAATTAAGGCAAAGCCCTTCCGGGATCCCTCGTTTTTCTTTTCTAGATTTTCAATCTCCGTATTGAGCCGGGCATAAAAATATATTTTTTCACCCGTTTGCTGATAGCCCTGCAGATCGGTGCTGCCGACTTGCGAAATCTCCCATTTTTCTACCCGGTTATTGGCCCTGGCAAGGTCAAATAGTACCTGCCGGTCGGTTTGTTTTTTATATTCGTACTTATGGAACCCGCACCTTAGTGTTGAGGTTAGGCTTACATTGATTTGATAATCATCCAGATACACCTGGTAAAAACCTGGAGCAGCATTTTCGTTCTTATGGGAAAAACGGGAACCAAAGCTGCCTTCTTTACCGATCCTGTCAGATGTGTTTGACAGGGGTAAAACCGGAATGTTGCAGAGGTTCCAGTGGCCCTTGTTGGTATGTGTAAATCCATAGATCATATTGTCTTCATATTCATACCCGGCGCCGGAGCCATACTCCGTTATAGGACTCAGTTGCACCATGGCATTTGGCATAGAACTGCCAGGGAAAGTGAGCCCTGCCCAGGATCTCCAGCCTTCTGGCAGTTCATAGCCCAAAATCTTGGGATCAGTGAGTGGCGCCGTACCAATAAACGTATTTACATATTTAGTATAGTTCTTCTGGGCTTTACTCACATTAAAAGAGACGAGCAGAATAATGAGTGTTGCGTTTAGAACATTTGCAATTCTGTTTTTCATTTTGTTTAGGAATTTGTGTGGTACCTCAAATATATAAAATTGATGAAGATAAATTAGGGAATCTAAAAATGACAAACATGTTTTAGAATGATCTTAAACATGTTAAATTGCATTCATGGAAATTTTTCAAAAAACACTGAGGCTTCGTGCAAGAAAAAGAGGATTTCATCTGATCACCGATGACGTTGTAGCCGCATTACCCGAAATTAAAGCATTAAAGACAGGGATTTGCCAGGTGTTTATTCAGCATACTTCGGCTTCACTCAGCATCAACGAAAATGCCGATCCGACAGTGCGGAAAGATTTTGAAATGTTTTTTAATAAGGCTGTTCCCGAAAACGATCCGGATTATGCACATGATTATGAAGGCGCTGATGACATGCCGGCACATTTAAAGTCTTCCATTTTAGGAAGTTCTGTAACAATACCCATCCGCAACGGGAAATTTGCTTTAGGCATATGGCAGGGTATTTATCTTTGTGAACATCGTGATCATGGTGGCGAACGAAATCTGGTGATAACTGCCTGGGGAAAAACTGATTAGAATGATAACAATGCACAGGCTTCATAACCCATAAAACAATAGATACTCATGAAAAAAATACTCCTTGTATTGCTCTTGTTGCCATTCCTTGTATTTGCTCAGCAAGGGAAAACAGATCATAAACTTGAAAAATCACTTGCGGAGCTTACCGGTGAATTTAAAGGTATGGCGGGAATCTACGTGATGAACCTCAAAACAGGAAAACAGGCTGCTATAAATGCCGACAGCATCTTTCCAACAGCCAGTATTGTTAAAGTGCCAATTCTCGTTGGCCTGTTTGATAAAATTGATAAAGGGGAGCTGAGCTATCATCAGCCATTGATGTATCGTGATTCCATCAGGTACGGAGGTTCAGGGATTATGCAGTTTTTTAAAGATAGCTCGGCAACCGAACTCAGTGTGCTCGCAAACCTGATGATGACCTACAGTGACAATACCGCCTCCTTATGGAACCAGGAGCTGGCAGGAGGGGGCGCAAGGATCAATGAGCTCTTGCAACAATACGGACTAAAAGATACCCGTGTAAATTCCCGTACAAAAGGCAGGGAAGCCATATGGAAAATATATGGATGGGGGCAAACTACCCCCAGAGAAATGGCTGGGTTGCTGGTGAAAATCCGAAATGGAGAATTAATCAGCAAATCAGCCAGCGAAAGAATGTATCGCTTGATGACGAAAGGTTATTATGATGAAAATGCCTTGTCACAAATACCACCGTTTGTCCAGGCAGCAGCAAAAAGTGGGTCTGTAAACGAATCCCGTTCAGAAGTAGTGCTGGTGAATGCACCACATGGCGATTATGTTTTTTATATAGGCACAAAGAACATTAAGGACCAGCGCTGGACGCCCGAAAATGAAGCTGAGCAACTGATCAGGAAAGTATCTTTCCTGTTATGGGATCATTTTGAACCGGGTAGCAACTGGAAGCCCAATTAGGCGCCTGACAAAAATTATCTTGTTAAAACATTTGAAAATTTTGAAACGTTCTATATTAAAATTGACGAATGATGATAGCACAAATTCCACCAGATGGAGGACTGGCCTACGCGGAAACAAATTTAAGCCGGTTATTCCCTGAGCCCTTAAATGCAGTTACATCTGGTTTCTTTCTTTGCCTGGCGGTTTATTGGACGATTAAACTCCGGGGTAATTATAAACAACACCAGTACCTCACCGCCGCCCTTATTCTATTGTATATCGGCGGCGTCGGAGGAACGGTATATCATGGTTTACGTCAATGGACAATGTTCATTATGATGGACTGGCTGCCGATCATGTTACTCTGTGTATCTACTGGCATATATTTTCTGGCAAAGCTGATCAGGTGGTATTATGCGTTCGGAATTGTTTTTGTTTACATCGGCTTTCAGTTCTTTTTAAGGGATACGCTTTTCGGCCATGATCCTCATCGGTTTATTAATATCAATTATGCAATGATGGCCATGCTGGTCTTATTGCCGGTGTTTGGGTATCTCAAACATACAAAATGGCTGTATGGAAAATGGGTTGGACTGGCCTTTCTTGCATTTGCCTGCGCCTTAACATTTCGTATTGCGGACAACTGGTTCTGGTTTAAATTCGGGACGCACTTCCTTTGGCATACTTTCGGTGCTATTGCTTCATTTTGTATGTTTAATTATATTTTTCTTGTTAATCAGCCCAGCCCTTTGTTGAAGAGCGATTCAGCTAACTTTATCCATGGTTCATGATCAGCTCAGTGATCCCACTTTCAGATTCGATGAGAACTTTTGTGGGTAATTCGTTTGCTGGTATATTTGTCGGGAACCAGTTACGGCCAGATGCTGATAAAATAAGGAGACCGTAATCATCTCCAAGGACAGTAAACTTTTCGCGCGGAGGCTGTTTGGAAAACACCGGAATGTTGTATTGTGAGGAGAGCTTGCTGGCATACGCAGGCACATGATCTGTAACCAATCCAATTTCACTTATGCATTCAATGGATCTTCCGGTAAACGGTTTTTGCGAGTCATTATTTATATCGTGACGGGCAATCCATTCCATAACATTCCGGTTGTTGTCGTAAGAATAGATCGAATGGGCATTCCAGTTGGAAAAATCAGCTACTTTGCGCCCTTCAACAGGCAGTATTTCCACCCGTTGTTCCAGCCATTCCAGGCATTCAGGAATTTGATTTTGAGGAATATTAAAAGCGAAATGGTAAACCGGTCGTTCAATCAGATCAGTTTTTATAAAAGTGAAGGTGGATTCTCCGGCATAAAAACTGATTCGGGTTTCGTCTTTATGCCGGATCTTCAGCTTAAGTATTCCCTCATAAAACATTTTGGTACCGGCAATATCATTGCTACAGATCTCGATCTCCCTGATACGCATCTTTATTTCAGTGTCGGATACCAGTTACGCAACCTTACTTCAATGTTTTTATCACCGGCATTCACCAGTCTTTTGAATGCATTTACATCTTGTCCACGGTAATGATATGGGTAAACAACTTTAGGTTTAAATGCCAGGACACCTTGTGCGGCAGCGTTGACATCCATAGTATAAGGCAGGTTCATGCAAACGAATGCGATATCAATATTTTTTAAAGCTTTCATTTCGGGGGTGTCTGCAGTATCTCCTGAAACGTAAATGTTTTTACCTCCAATTTTTAGGATATAACCATTCCCTCTTCCTTTGATGTGATAGTTTGCGTTTTCCGAACCTGGAAGGTTATACATAGGCACGGCAGAGATAGTAATTCCTGCCAGTCTTGTCGTGTCGCCATTCTTTAAAATGATCAGTTTTTGCCTGCCGATCGACGCGGGTAACTTTTCGGCTACGGCCTGTGGAACAATAAAGACTGTCTTTGTGGTATGGATGGCTTCGATTGTTTTAATATCAAAATGGTCGCCATGGATATCCGTAATAAGGATTACATCTGGCATCTGAAGTCCTTTAAATGCATCGGCGCCTCCGGTTGGATCAATGAAGATGTTTTTCTTCTGGTAAGTCAGCACCAAGGTAGCGTGGTTTATTGGCCGAATCGTCAGTTCGCCACCACTAACTTTTTCATGATCTGAAACGGCCTGTTGTGCCTGTGCAAACAATGTGATCGTAGATAGTATAAAAACAAATGCCGGTTTCAGTTTCATAACGGGTTATTTTATGTTGATAGAAAATGTATCCTGACCCTTTCGGAGAAAGAGTAGGTGGACTGCTTTCGCGAATGCGAAAAATTTAATACTGGCCGGTCCTTGAGTGGTTGCGCATGTATTCTTCAAAGATGCGTTCCCTGAAACGTTTATTTGCCGCTTTGCGCGTGTGTCTGGAATATCCCCAGATGAACAAGCCCCAGATTCCAAATGCAAGGCCATATGCTGCAGAAGGATTGCTCATGTTCATGGCGGCATAAAAGGAGCCAAAAGATATGAGGCAGGTGAGCAATAAATATATTGTCGCTTTCATACTTAAATTTACTTTTTTACAATGACCATAACAAAACAGAAACAGGATTGTTTTTCAACAAAATTATTTATTTTATGAATGTGAGTCCTAAACCTGATTTTTTTATTAGTATCTCTCCCAGCAATGTACTTATGTGGAATGTCAGCAGGTCTATAAATTGATATTAAAATGTCGGTTGTACACAATATATGTCCTTGAAAATCGTATTTATTAGGAGAGCGTTAATTTAGATGGCGGGGGATGGTCGGAAGGACTATCCTCCGCTTTTTTTTGAAAATTGCCGGCACTAGAGCATGGCAATACGGTTCTATAGCACTATTTGTCATGAACAGGTGAATAATTATGTTTCGTTTAGTTCTGAAAAAACAGCAACTAAAAAGTATTCAGCTCAATAAATAGGGATTTACCCATCAAATTCATTAATTTAGAATAAGCAAGCTGGCAATAGTAAAACCGGCAAGGGATTAGCTAAATAATAAGGAAATGAAAATAATGGTGATTAAAACCTCATTAGCAGAGATCAGTGCCTTACAGAAATTGTTCCTTGCGGAGAGCCCCTTTCAATTCGTTTATCATAAAACTCATGCCGCAGGATGGGCAGATACCTATCTGTTTACTATAGATGGTATGCAGGTTGGTTATGCTGCAGTCTGGGGTAAGGACAGACGCGAGGACAGGGATGCCGTATTTGAGTTTTATCTGTTAAAACCGTTTCGCAAGTTAACTGACAAGATCTTTTCTGAATTTCAAAAAAGTTCGGGTGTTAAATATATTGAGTGTCAGACCAATGATCCTTTGTTAAGTGCTATTCTTTTTGACCGGACGGTTAACATCAACGTACAGTCGATATTGTTTGAAGACAGCTTTGAGACCAAATTAAAAATAGCCCATACTATCTTAAGAAAAAATGACAGTAAAGATGAAGAACCGGATTATGTGCTGGAAGAGAACGGAAATATTGTTGCCAGCGGTGGCTATGTGTGGAATTATAACTTTCCTTTCATCGATATGTACTATGAAGTGGTGGAGAGTCATCGGCAAAGGGGCTTCGGTAGCCTGATTGCACAGGAATTGAAAAAGGAGGCATATCGCATGAACAGAATCCCCGCGGCCAGATGTAATATCAGCAATAAGGCCTCAAAAGCTACATTGTTAAAAGCTGGAATGTGTATTTGCGGTCATATTTTGATAGGTAAACTCGCGTAACACGGCCCGAGGCAAAGTGGAACTAGAAGTAACTTCATCTAATATGATTAACTTTACATTTATATGGAAGGTTTAAGAAGACGCTTTAAATTAAGG
>CAMLDJ010000279.1 GCA_946478755.1 uncultured Pedobacter sp.
TTATGCCGTAGCAAAAACCCCCAAATTTACCATAACCGGTAAAATTGGGAACCTGAATGCCCCTGCTAAAATCTACCTCGACTATAGCTCAGAAGGTAAGGGCAAATCGGATTCCGCGACGCTCGTAAACGGAACATTTAAATTTGAAGGATATATACCAAATATCGCATCGTCGCGAATGACCCTCTCACGTGAGGGCATCAGGGATAAAGAGATCTATGCCACCGGAACCGGCGATGTGATTTATGTGAGTTTTGGCAAAGAAAATATTCAGATCAATTCTGCAGACTCTTTGTACAATGCCAGGTGGACAGGATCGAAGGTATATGACGAGATGAAAGCCTTTGATGCAGCAGTTGGGCCAACGGTGATGACCGTACATCACAATGCGAATGTCCAGCTGAAAATGGCCACTCCTGAACAGCAGAAAGATACGATGTACTTTAAAGTCCTCGATAAAAAAGTAAAAGCGCTGAGAGCGTCACGCGGAGAAAAGATGCTGCAATTTGCGAAGAACAACCCTGATTCTTATTTTGCTTTACAGGCCTTATCGGAGTCCGTAAGCGGATATGGTGTTCAGCCGGCTGTCGCGCTACCCTTGTTTAACAAGTTAAGTGAGTCGCTAAGGCTATCATACACCGGGCAGGGACTTTACAAAATTTTAAATGCCCATACGATAACTGCCCTGGGTTCCAAGGCGCCGGATTTTACGCAAAATGATGTAAATGGCAAGCCGGTTTCTCTGTCAGATTTTAAAGGTAAATATGTATTGGTAGAGTTTTGGGCCAGTTGGTGCTCACCTTGTCGCGCAGAAAGTCCTAATCTGCTGAAACAGTATGGGGCCTTTAAAAACAAAGGTTTTGAGATACTCGGTGTTTCTGTCGACAGTGACAAAGGTAAATGGCTTGAAGCGATTAAGAAAGATGGTCTGACATGGCCTCAAATCTCCGATTTAAAAGGCTGGGACAATGAAGCACGCAAGGTTTATGGCATATCTGGTGTGCCGGCTAATTTCCTGGTCAGTCCGGAAGGAAAGATAATTGGGGCTCATTTAACAGGTGAAGCCTTGAATAAAAAACTTGCTGAAATCATGAAATAATGAGAAAACTAATTTTCCTTCTCCTGTTGTTCCTCACCAACCAGACCATTATGGCTGAAGGCATTGCAACGGGGAATAAAGCCATTTTTGATGCAAAAATCTCGCTAAAAGTACTCTATGTAGGTTATAATCCGGAAAGACCAATGCCTGCCAACGTTGTGTATTACAGTACCTCAGCAGCGGTGGTCGAAAAAGTTTATAAAACCAGAATGCCCGATTTCAAGGCTTTTCTGGAAAACAGGTTTAGCGATGTTCGCATAATTGATGTAAGGGATTATGAACCAGGAATGTCTGATAAGGCTGATGTGACGATTATGGATGCCGGGCCGGTAAAATTGCCGACTGGCTTTAACCGTCCGATGATCCTGATGCATGCGATGGCCCCTAATGTGGGCTTGCCAATAGGGCTCAAATTTGACTGGTATTGCCAGTGCCTTGAAGATGATGCATTGAACATCAATACAAAACATGAGATCTTTAACCAGCCCAACAAGGTAAAGCTGACCATGGTCACTAAACCTACTCCGGGTTCCTTCTTTAATGGTTTCCAGGGCGCTAAAACGCCTAAGGAAATGCCGATGTGGAACGTGGTTAAATCCGGTTCCTCTGATGCAGGAAAATACATCATTGGCATGGTATCTCATGGCGAAGGGTTTAATGACTCCCCTGATGCCGAGTCAATTTCAGGAGGCGTGTGCCTTAAAAATGCAGAAGCGGTAGCCCTGGGCCGTCAAGGTAATTACTTCATGTGGGGTTTCTCTGCTTCTCCTGATTATATGACAGAGGAGGCGAAGGACGTATTTGTCAACACGGTTTGCTATATCAAAAAGTTTGACCGTATGCCGGCCATTGTCAAAAAAGTGCAGATTGAAACGCGTGAAGGCATCAATGAGAAAATATACCGTATAGACAGAAAGTTATATGAAGCCGCCATTGTTTCCAGAAAGGAAGGAAATGCAAGAATGCTGAAACTGCAGCAGCAGCTGCTGGCACGGAAGGCTGCAGGCGAAGATATTGGCAGAGGAAATGAAAATTTCCTGAAAATGCCGGTTAGCAATGATGTCGAGAGCTTTGAAGATTACCTGAAAAACCAGGCTGGCAAAGCGCTGTTCGACAAGTTCGGAACGAAGACCAATCTGTATCATAAATACTACAAGGATAATTATGAATATTTCTATCCTTCAGGCGTATATTCTCTGCAGCTTGATCCGGACGCGCAAAAGCTACGCTGCTCGAACCGCAAGATCGCCATATTGGACAAATGCGTGCAATTGCTGGAAAGGAATCAGGACACGGAATTGGCATTAAGGGTATTGCAACGCTATACGGTAGAGAAATTTACAAGCGCTCGGGACTGGAGGAAATGGCTGGATCAGAACCGGGCGAACTTGTTCTACACCGAGTCCGGAGGCTTTAAGTTTATGGTGAATACCTTCGGTAAAGTCGCCAGCACGGCGGCTTCAAATGAGTCTTCAAAAGCTACAAAGGAAGTTTTTAGCGGGGCCCTTGAGCCAACAACAGATGATCCTGTCGTAGTATCTGCCAAATTAGAATATGGTACTGATAAAAGCCATCCGGATCTGGTCATTAATGCTTCAATTTTGAAAGGCTGGCATACCTATGCTTATGTTCCTAAGGATAGTCCCTTTATCATTACTGAAACAAAACTGGAGCTTCCTGATGGCGTCACTGCAGATAAAGACTGGCAAATTACTGCTGCCCTGCCTTACACAGGTTATGATGGTGTATATATATTTGAGGACAAGGTTACTTTTAAAGTAAAACTCAACTGTGCTGAAGTTAAACCGGGCTCGACAATAAAATGCGGACTCTCCTATCAGACCTGTGATGCAACCAAATGTTATCCACCAACAGAAAAAATAGTCGAGATCAAGATATAATTAATCTGTTTTGATTTTTCAACTGCTGGCAGCATAATGATTACGAGGCCATGCGCCTTGTAATCATCTTTGCGCTTTTTTCGTATATTGGATATAGAATTTTGCGATTCTATGTATTCGATGAAGGGCATTTTTAAGTTTTATTTCGCGGTTGCTTTAATTTGTTTGTCGAAATCCGCTTTCCCCAAGGTGGAACAGGATTCCATACAATTTTATTTTCAGCAATTTGACAACCGCAATGGCTTGTCGAACAGTGCGGTAAATATGGTTTTTCAGGATAATGACCAGCTTTTGTGGGTTGGCACCTGGGATGGATTGAATATGTATGATGGCACTGACTTCAGAGTCTTCAATTACAATAGTGAACATCAGGGTGGTAGTATTGGCAATAACGTCATACAAGACATCAGGGAAGACCGGATTGGAAATATTTGGATCAGCACCATAGGAGGCATTACGCGTTTTGATAAACTAAAAGGTAAATTTTACAGGTACTTTTATAATCAGGCTACCAAAAGAAGTATCGCTGAAAAAGAGTATGAGCTGGCAATAACTGGCAATGGCTCGGTTTTTTGTTATAGCAAAAGGTACGGCTTAAGCAGATTTGACCTGCAAAGTAACCGGTTTAAACCCCTCGATCTTCCAGGTATCGGACTGAACGTGGTAAAAATGGAAAGCGGAAGGGCCGAGCTCATATGGTTCCTGAAAAATGACGGCACATTATCAGCATGTGAAGTAACTGCCAGTGGGTTAAAACCGCATCGGGTCGTAACTGCCGGAACCCATATCAATAATTTCTTTCCTGTAAACAACGGACTGCTCTTTACTGATGCTAATAATACCCTGTGGGTGGTTGACGCAAAATTCAACCCCAAAAAAATAACGACTGTAGGGCCTGTTAAGTCAGTCGTATATTACCGGTCTCACTACGTTTTTGCCTGGGATGGACAGGGGATCAGTGTTTTTGATGACCATTTCCGGCCGTCAGCCTTTATGCAACAGGAGGTAAAGCAACTGGCCAATACCAGGGTTACATCTGTTGAGTCGGCAAAAAACGATGTGCTGTGGATGGGCACTGATGGAAACGGGCTGATTAAGATCTACCCCAAAGTGAACCATTTTGGTCTGATAAACCGGGACAATTTTTCTAACCTGAACAAACCTGTGCGTACTTTTGCTGAAGCAGAAGGTGATTTATGGCTGGGCACCAAAGGAAAAGGAATTGTAATTATAAAGAAATTTCTGAAGCGTTTTTCTGCCCCAAATTTAAATGAAGGACTGAATACGGCTAACGGCCTGGATAACAACTCGGTCTATGCCCTGAAAAAAGGAAGAGAACCCTATATCTATATCGGGACAGATGGGGCGGGAATCGGAATTTATGATCTGCATGCAAAACGGCTAATCAGTTGGAAAGAAGTACGTGGAACTGCTGCCCTGCCGGCGTTTGGCTCTGTATATGCCATTTTGGAAGACAAGGATAATTCTTTATGGCTTGGCACCAGTGGAAATGGGCTAATTCACTTAAAGCTTTTTAAAAGTGCATCGGGTATAAGCGTTAGTTATTTTAAGCAATATCTTTCAGGTAGAGCGAACGGACCTGCCAACGATATTATTTACGCTTTGAGCAATGGTGATGACAACCGGCTATGGATCGCATGCAGGTACGGCGGTTTAAGTCTACTGGATAAGAAAACAGGCAAATTTAAAACTTATAATGCCTTTGCTTCACCACACAGTCTTTCTAACAACGACGTACTTTCCCTTTATAAAGATAGTAATAAGCGGTTATGGATAGGCACCAGCTATGGGTTAAACATGCTGACCAATGAAGAGTCGCTGAAGGACAACCCCGTATTTAAGAAGTTTACAATGAATGATGGGTTGCCAAATAATACCATCCATGCCATTGAGCAGGCAAATTCCGGCAATATATGGGTAAGTACCAATAAAGGGCTGGCCAGATTGAATCCTGTCAGTGGGGGCATCGCCAGTTTCAGGGAAAGTGACGGATTACAGAGCAATGAATTTAGTGATGGGGCAGTTTGGAAGGCGGCATCAGGAATACTTTATTTCGGAGGGATCTATGGCTTCAACTATTTTATACCAGAACGGATTACGGAAAATAAGCTGCAACCTAATTTATTGGTCGCGGGAATTCAATTGGGGGGTAAATATTTGGATGAAAACCGGGTTCAGGTGCTAACGACTGAACACGCCGCAATCCCTGAGTATGCTGTGCCCCGAAAAAGTAATTTCTTCCAGTTGAGTTTAAAACCGATGACTTTCTTAAATGAGGCTAAAAATGAATTTGCCTACAAATTGGAAGGGTTGGATAAAAACTGGAACTATTCGGGCACGGTCGGCAATATCGTGTACAACAATGTGCCGCCGGGTAAGTATACCATGCTGGTCAGGTGGAGTAACGGTGAGGGAGTCTGGACCAATGGCGTTGGGATCTTTAAACTGCGGGTCGCACAGTATTTCTGGTTAACTTACCCAGCCCTGTTTGCTTATTTTGTAATCATTATGATATCTGGTTACGCTTTTCATTTGTATCGGAAAAATAAACTGCAAATGAAGTATCAATTGCAGATGGAGCATCGTTTAAGGGAGAAAGATGAGGAAGAGCATCAGCAGCGCCTAAACTTCTTTACCAATATTGCCCATGAAATCCAGACCCCACTTACCATGATCATGGGTTCGGTTGAACATTTTCTAAGCAATAAAAAAACGGAGCTGCTTAAAAACAGGGAGAACAATTATTTTATCTCCATCGTACACCAGCATACCGCAAGGTTAACTTACCTGGTGCAGCAACTGCTGGAATTCAGAAAGGCCGAAGCCGGTTATCTGACGAAAAATGATGATTATGTTGACATCAGCAAGATGTTGACCAGTCTTTCAGAATTGTTTATCCCCGCCAGTGAAAAAAACACCCAGCGGTACATCAGAATCATAACTGATGGAATTGTAGGGTTTATAGACAAGGATAAGTTCGAAAAGATCCTGTTTAACCTGTTGTCTAATGCCTTTAAGCATTCCGGCCCGAACGAAACCATTAAATTTGAAGCCGTTTATAGTCCGGCTGACAGTCTGCTTGAAATTAATGTATCCAATTCCGGCTGTACATTGAAAGAGGCGCACCTCGAACAGATCTTTAATAAGTTTTATGTGAGTAACGAGCAGCAAACGGAGAAGTTCAGTACGGGTATAGGATTGGCCTTTACCAAGGAGCTGGTAACTTTAATGGGGGCCGATATTCAGGTGAGCCTGAAAGATGGCTGGATTGATTTCAAAGTAGCTGTACAGCTGACAGAAGCCGAAGGTAAAACCGAAGCCGAGGTAATAACCTCGGCACCATCCGCTTTATATGCATCCCTGGTTGAGGTTCATGATCAGCCTGAAATGGCTTCCTCAGAGTTGGAAAATAAAAGTAGTATCATTGAGGGACTGAAACAACCTGCAAAACAAAGTGTACTGATCGTGGAAGATGAGCCAGAGCTCCGTTATCTGATTAAAAATGTTTTGAAGGAACATTATGTGGTATATGAAGCTGGTGGCGGGCTGGAAGCCCTTGCCTTTCTGAATAAGACGATTCCTGAACTGATTGTCAGCGACATCATGATGCCAGGTATGAACGGGCTGGAATTGTGCCGGGTGGTCAAACAAACTCCTGCCCTTGCCCAGATTCCTTTTGTTATTTTATCTGCCAGGGGATCTGAGGACAATAAGGCGGAAGGTTATGAACTGGGTGCTGATGCCTACGTTCCCAAACCCTTTCAGATCAATTACCTGCTGGTGAGGATCCGGAAGCTGCTGGATTATCAGGCAAAAATGAACAGCCTGATCAAGGATCAGCACATTAACAATCAGTTTATGGATGCCGATATTGCAGAGACCGATAAGAAATTTCTGGAGGCGCTGTTAAAGACAATAGAAAACAATCTGAATGAGCCGGAACTGAATGCGGCCACACTGGAGAATGCGCTATCCATCAGCAAAATGCAATTGTACAGAAGATTGAAGTCCATTGCCGGAATGACTCCGGCCGAATTTATCAAAAGGATCCGGTTAAAACATGCTGCAGACATGCTGATCGCTTCCCAGTATACCGTATCAGAAATATTTTATCGTACAGGGTTCAACAATAAGTCTTACTTCTTCAGGGAGTTTAAAAAGATTTATCACTGCGCCCCAAATGAGTACC
>CAMLDJ010000280.1 GCA_946478755.1 uncultured Pedobacter sp.
GTGGTTGCCGAACGTTCTGTCTAAGCGCTTGAAGAGATTGACGAATTGGACATGGCCGCGGCACTGACGGCGGATATTCATCTGATGGCGATGAAAACGACCAGGCCAGGGATGTATGAACGGGAGATGGCAGCAGCCATCCATCAGGCGGCCTTGCAGTCGGGGGGAAGCTTGGCCTATCCGATAATTTTTACGGTGAATGGGCAGATCCTCCACAATTATGACCGGGGAAACCGGTTGACCGAGGGTAGGCTGGTGTTGAACGATTCCGGAGTAGAAACGGCAATGGGCTACGCGGGCGACCTGACCCGGACTTTTCCCGTGGCCAAAAAATTTACAGCGGTACAAAAAGAGGTCTATGATATTGTGCGCAATGCTTACCTTGTGGCCTCAAAAATGCTGGCTCCCGGTATGCGCTACCTGGATGTGCACCTGGAATCCTGTAAACAGTTGGTAATTGGCCTGAAGGCTATGGGACTGATGAAAGGCCATGCTGAAGACGCAGTAGCGGCAGGTGCGCATACCTTGTTTTTCCAGTGTGGTACGGGGCATATGATGGGATTGGATGTGCACGACATGGAAGACCTGGGCGAACAATACGTCGGATATGACGATAGCTTAATCAAAAATACGACTGAATTCGGACTCAAATCCCTTCGTTTGGGTAAAGCCCTTGAACCCGGTTATGTCCTTACGGTAGAACCCGGAATTTATTTCAATGAGGAGTTGCTCGACAGGTACCGGGCGGAACGCAAGTTTACCGACTTCATTAATTATGATGCGGTTGAGGCCTTCCGGGATTTTGGAGGGGTACGGTTGGAAGATGACTTCCTGATCCTGGATCAGGGGGCAAGAATGCTGGGGAAACATCTGCCTCATTCCACGGGAGAAATTGAAAATATCAGGGCCGAGGCCTATTAATAAATTATCCATCACAAATGATTATGAAAAAGATCTTTATTATCAACGTCCTGATGCTTTGCCTGGTCTGCCTTGGTGCTTACCGGGTGCTTGCGCAGGCTCAGCAGGGTTTTACCCGGGCCGATACCCTGCGGGGCAGTTTGACACCGGAGCGCAGCTGGTGGGATGTACAACGGTATGAGCTTGCATTTGAGCCAGATTTTAAGGCGAAGACCATCTCTGGTTCCAACAGGATTGTATATCGGGTTGTACAAGCGCATCAAGGGGACGTCAGGATGCAAATTGACCTGGCTGCACCATTGCTGATCGACAGTGTGATTTATCAGGATGGGAGCAGGCTTCCATATGCAAAGGAGGGCACAGTTTGGTACATCAGTGTTCCGGCGCAACAGGTAGCGGCAAGGAATGCGCTGCAGATCTTTTACCATGGAAAAGTTCACGAGGCGATCCGGCCGCCATGGGATGGCGGATTTATATTCACGACGGATTCCCTTTCCCGGCCATGGATGACGGTGGCTTGCCAGGGCCTGGGTGCTTCGATCTGGTTTCCCAACAAAGACCACCAGAGTGACGAACCGGATCAGGGTGCCTCACTGACCATGACTGTCCCCGATACGCTGGTCGCCATCGGCAATGGCAGACTGGTGTTCAGAAAAAACAATGGCAATGGCACCGTCACTACGCAGTATAATGTAGTGAACCCGATTGCCAATTACTGCATCATTCCCTATATCGGGAAATACGTCAATTTTAAGGAAAGTTACGCCGGGGAAAAGGGAAAGCTGGATGTGAACTACTGGGTGCTGGATTACAACCTGGCCAAGGCGAAGACCTATATGCCTGATCAGGTTCACAAGATGTTTAAAAGCATGGAGCATTGGTTTGGGCCTTATCCCTTTTATGAAGATGGTTACCAGCTGATTGATGCTTCGCATACCGGTATGGAACACCAGTCGGCCGTCTCCTACGGTAATAAATATAAGTTCGGTTACCTCGGGCGGGACCTCTCAGGAAAGGGCTGGGGCTTAAAATGGGATTTCATCATCATCCATGAGAGCGGACACGAATGGTTCGGCAATAACATTACTACGAACGATCTGGCAGACATGTGGGTGCATGAAGGGTTTACCAATTACAGTGAAACGCTGTTTGTGGAGTACCATTTTGGCAAGCAGGCCGGAAATGAATACAATTATGGGATCCGGTCGGGGATCAGGAACGACAAACCCATTATACCTGCCTATGGAGTGAATGCGCAGGGAAGTGGTGATATGTACCCGAAAGCAGCAAATATGCTGCACAGCATCCGGCACAGCCTGGATAACGATGAGCTGTTCAGAAAAATCCTCCGGGATATGAACCAGACCTTTTACCACAAAACCGTGAACAGTGCGGATATTGAATCGTTCATTTCTAAAAAAGCGGGCTTTGATTATGCCAAAGTATTTGATCAGTATTTGCAGACGGTACAGATCCCTGAATTGCAATACAGGCTGGAAGGGGATGTAGTGCATTACCGGTATGCGCAATGTCTGAAAGGCTTTAACCTGCCCCTGGTGTTGAAGGGGCCTGGTTCAAATAAGTTGAAGATTTATCCTACGACGACCTGGAAACGCCTTCAGTTGGACAAAGGACAGGGAAAGCTGTTTACTGAGACCGGTATTGAGCAAATGTATTACCTGAAGGTTGTGCAGGTGAAGGCAGTTGAATAATAAATGGCCATTTGACGGATATTAGCCAGCTATAGCAGGATTTTAACCGAATCAAAGATTTCATGATGGTTGTATGTTAAAATTTGTAAATTAACCTTTGCAAAACTCTTAACCGAACCAACATGAAAGTACTTCCATTCACCATCCTTGTTCCGGACGACAAAAGTGTCATCTCCGAGCAGATCGAATTGCCTTATTTTTATCAGTATCTGCACCGCCACGATGAATGGCAGATTACCTGGGTGCAGCGTGGGGAGGGGACATTGATTGCAGGCAACAACATGCATTCTTTTTGTGCAGGTGATTTTTACCTGATCGGTGCCAATTTGCCTCATCTCTTTAAAAGCAATCCTGAGTATTTTGAGGGGGATGAGACCAAAACCATTAAGGCTTGTTCGATCTATTTTAATCCTTCTGGAATCCTGGAAGGGCTGTTTAACTTACCCGAGCTGAAGATGGCCAGTTCTTTTCTGAAGAACCACAAACACGGGTTTAAAATTCCCCCGCGCTTCAATGCAGAGCTTGCAGAGAAGATGTTGGATGTGCACCGTGCTTCGGGAACGGACCTGCTTTTCAATTTTTTAAGTTTATTCGAAGTGCTGCTCAGCATTGATGATGAAGTGGAGGCCTTATGTCCGGATGTGTATTCTACCGACCTTTCGGAACATGAGGGCGCACGACTGAGTAACATCATCAACTTTATCATGCGCAATTACAACAACCAGATTGATCTGGATGATGTGGCGAACGCGGCATACATGACCCCACAGGCCTTTTGCCGTTATTTTAAAAAACATACTGGTCATACCTTTATCTCCTTTCTCAATGAGGTCCGGATCAACGATGCCTGCAAAAACCTGGTGTCGGGTGGCAAGACGGATTGCATATCCGGTGTGGCTTATAAGGCTGGTTTCAACAGTATTACCAATTTCAACCGGGTTTTCAAAAGCCTGATCGGTCAGTCACCCCGTGCTTATATTGATGCCTATCACAATGTGAGCCGCGTACACAGCATTGCTGGCTAAGCTTCATTTTTAGGTCTACGCTCGGTTTTCCCGTTAAAGGACGGGCCGGGCGTGTTATTTGCAATTTTTTACGAATTAACCGCAAATCCATGAATGCAGACAACAGGGGTTTTAAACCCTCCTTACGATTGATTGATGCAACCATGCTGGTTTCTGCCCCAGAACTGCGCACCTAAAATTAACTAATAATCCCAGTATATTACCTGATTGCCTTAGACCCGTTTTGCTAATATACTGGTAGTACTGGTTAATAAGTTGGATGGAATTGACCCGTTATTTGATGTTATTTGAATATGACTAAAAAACTGAAAGATCGAGGCGGCTGGCGTGTGGCCTTTTTGCTCATGGGATTGGCCCTGGGCGTAAGCCCTGCCCCTGCACAGCAATTACCTTTGCATAGCGGGCAGCCTATCGCACAAAACCTGGATCAATTGCTGATCGGCAGACCACCTGAAGCATTGAAACTGGATCCTTTTTATCAACAGTATACCGATGCCTTTGGGATCCCGGTTGTTTCTTCCAGGCAGGTTTCTTCCACGGCATTGCTGATTGCGAGGGACATCATCAATTATATGTTACTGAAAAGGCCTGATATCCGGAAGGTCATGATTGCCAAAGGTGCCAGGTTATCGGTTATTGGTAAATCCGAAATGCAAACGGATTTGCCGGAATGCCGGAACTGGAAGAAGCCGGCGCTGGATGACCGGCGGCTTACGGATTCGGAGCGTGAGAATTACCACAAGCCAGGTGGGATAGCCAGCATGACTGACCGGGGATACTGGGACCAGCGGGCGCGGGGCATGGGCGGGATAAAAACCTCCTGTGCTGAAGAAAACCTGTTGGGCATTCCTGGCACCAGGTATTACGGTGAACACATTATGATCCATGAATGGAGCCATAACATTATGACCTGCCTGGAAACTGCTGATCCGGCGCTCTACAAACAGATTGATGTCGCTTACCAGTCGGCCAGATCTAAAGGGATGTATAAGGGTCAGTATGCCATCAATACGGTAGCAGAGTATTGGGCAGAGGGCACACAATGGTGGTTTTGGTCGAATTATGAATTTAATGACGGTCAGCAATGGCTGCAGTCGCCCGCTGACCTTAAAGCCTATGATCCGGCTTTGTACGCCATTCTGGATCAGGTTTATCCGGGGCATCATGCACCCTGTGATGTGTATTACGGTAAAAATATTAAGAATTAGATGTGCGGTAGCGTTAAGGGCTTTTGGTTTATTTACGGTTTGTATGAGGTAATATCGAGGTGTTTGTTGCCTGACTTTCGTTTTATGTTTGTATCGTTTAAAGCGGTTAACTGGAATATTTAAAATTAATAATGAGCTTATGAGTATCAAATGGTCAGGCGTATTTCCTGCAATCACAACGAAATTTACAGCGCAGGAAGAATTAGATCTGAATGCCTGCAACAAGGGTGTTGAAGCGCAGCTTGAAGCTGGGGTGGACGGTATTGTTATCGGTGGATCCCTGGGCGAAGCGAGTACTTTGACTGAAGCTGAAAAATTTACTTTATTGGCAGAAACGTTAAAGACGGTGGCGGGCCGGGTTCCGGTTGTTTTCAGCATTGCGGAGCAGGGTACTGCGGTTGCCATTGCCCAGGCTAAGAAAGCAGAACAGCTTGGCGCATCGGGACTGATGGTATTGCCGCCCCTGCGCTATTATGCCTCAGCAGAGGAAACAGTTGCCTACTTTGCGGCAATCGCAGCAAGCACTTCACTGGATGTTATGGTTTACAACAACCCGGTGGATTATAAGATCCACGTGACGCTGGATATGTTTAGCGAACTTGAGCAATATCAAAATATCACTGCTGTTAAAGAATCTACCCGCGACATCAGCAACATCACCAGGATGCTTAACCGTTTTGGCGATCGCTTTAAGATTTTTACAGGAGTAGATCCTATTGCCCTGGAAAGTATTGTGGCCGGTGCAGACGGCTGGGTTGCCGGATTGGTTGATGCATTCCCTAAAGAAACTGTGGCCATCTTCCGTCTGGTAAAATCAGGAAGGATTGAGGAGGCCATTGCAATTAACCGTTGGTTTATGCCGCTATTGGATCTGGATATCCATCCGAAATTGGTTCAGTACATTAAACTTGCTGAAGTAGCTACGGGTACCGGAACGGAGTATGTACGTGCGCCGAGGCAATTGCTTAAAGGTGAAGAGCGTGAGCGGATCCAAAAAGTGATTTCGGATGCGCTGGCCGTCAGACCGGAATTGCCAAGGGGAAGCTGGGGGGTATTGGAAACGGCGTCGGTATGAATGTACACAATATCATAGCCTCAGCCTTCGTTGAACGGAACACCGAAGGATTTGCAGCGATCGCCCCCGCAACGGGGCTTCCGCTGGAAGGCGGGTTTTGTAATGCCTCCGAAAGCGATGTAGACGAAGCGCTGCGCGCAGCAAGTGCAGCGCATCTGATTTACAAAAATATGCCCAAAGCCAAAAAGGCTGCCTTTATATATGCCATTGCAGAGGAAATTGAGCTGGTGGCTGATGTACTTATTGAGCGGGCTTCGGCAGAAAGCGGTTTGCCCCTTGCAAGGATTACCGGTGAGGTGGGCCGCACTACCGGACAATTGCGGCTCTTTGCCCGGTTGGTGGAAGAGGGTTCCTGGGTAAATGCGACCATTGATCTGGCGCAACCCGACAGAAAGCCGCTACCCAGATCAGATATCCGCCGGATGCTGGTGGCACTCGGCCCTGTGGTGGTGTTTGGTGCCAGCAATTTTCCATTGGCATTTTCAGTAGCTGGCGGCGACACGGCCTCGGCCTTTGCCGCCGGCTGTCCGGTTATCGTGAAGGTACATCCTGCACATGCCGGTACCAGTGCATTGGTGGGCGAAGCCATTGTAGGTGCAGTAAAACGTACAGGAATGCCTGAGGGAGTTTTTTCTATGCTTTATGATCAGGGTTATACGATCGGAGCGGCTCTGGTGGCCCATCCAGAAGTGAAAGCCGTTACTTTTACGGGCTCACACAAAGGAGGGATGGCCCTGGTGAAAATTGCCCAGGAACGTGCGCAACCCATTCCGGTTTTCGCGGAAATGGGCAGTATCAATCCGGTAATATTGCTACCCGAAGCACTGAACGAAAGAGCTGAGGCCATCGCGACAACTTATGCGGGTTCGATCACATTGGGTGCCGGTCAATTTTGTACCAATCCGGGCCTGCTGCTCGGTATTGCATCTCCGGCCTTGCAAAGGTTCGCGGAATTTCTCGGTACAGCTATGGCTACAGTGCCCTCTGCGACGATGCTGACCGCCGGGATCTGTGCCTTGTATGGAAAACAATCCGCAGCGGTGTTGTCCGAACAAGGTGTAGAACTGCTTGGGCGGTCGACCAGCCTGAATACTGATCTTAAGAACCAGGGACTGGCAAGCCTGGCCAAAGTGAGCGCGGCATCTTTTTTAAAGAACCCCAAATTACAGGAGGAGATTTTCGGGCCTTACTCATTATTGGTCGTAGCCGCAGACCTGGCGGAGCTGAAACAGGTAATTGCGGCATTGCAAGGACAACTTACGGTAACG
>CAMLDJ010000281.1 GCA_946478755.1 uncultured Pedobacter sp.
GAAATCTACACTTCTCTCTGGGCCTGGTACTTATAATGGTACTATCAGGATTTACGGCCCTTGCCCAGGTAAAATTAAGCGGAAAGGTAACTGATGAAAATAACCAGCCTTTCCCCGGTGTTGTTGTTCAGCAATTGAATACACAGAACAAAACAGCTACCGATGCCAATGGAAATTACACCATTACGCTTTTGGATGCAGGAGAAAGGTCGCTGGTGTTTAATTATGTTGGTTATACACCGGTAACCATAGCTTATACGGGGAGCGTAATTCTGAACGCCTCGATGAAACCCGGCAGTTCCAATTTGGAAGAGGTTATTGTTGTAGGATATACCGCCCAGAAAAAGGCTTCTATCTCTGGCGCCGTCACTTCAGTAAATATGAATGATTTATCAAAGACAAGGATTGCTGATGTAGCTCAAGCCTTGCAGGGCCAGGTTGCCGGCGTGTTTGTGGCCGCAAATACCGGAGCACCAGGCGATGGGATAAAAGTTCGGATCAGGGGTGAGGGAACACTTGGAAATAATGAGGTGTTGTACATTGTGGATGGCGCACCTACCCGCGACATTTCCTTTTTGAACCAATCCGATGTCAAATCAATGACGGTATTGAAGGATGCCGCCGCGAGTGCCATTTATGGTTCCAGAGCAGCCGGTGGTGTAGTCATCATTACCACAAACAGCGGCCAGAAAGGCCAGTCCAATATTAATGCAGAATTTTATTCAGGTTTTCATCAGGCAACCAACTTACCAAAACTGCTTAATACAGATCAGTATTTAACAATTAAGGATAGAGCATGGCACAATAGCCTCGGCAATTCTGCCACAGCGATCAGTCCCTATCAGGCAGCGAGAAGCAGGACAGATTTGGCCAACACGGATTGGCTGGATGAGCTGTTTGAAACAGGGAATTCTAAAAATCTTCAATTTTCTGTGGATGGAGGTTCGGAAAAAGTACAATATCTAATCTCAACGGGCTATTTCAATCAGGACGGTATCGTAGTAGAAAATCATGATAAATACGAACGCTTTAATTTCCGGACAAACATTAATGCCGATGTCACTGACCGCTTTAGGGTGGGCGCTAATGTGCAGCTTAGTCATGCTAAACAGGACAAACTATCATCTAGTGGCGATGTTCCCGGAATCATTCGTCACGCCTTAATCCGGCCTCCGGTTTTAGGCGTGTTTAAGAATGTTAATGATCCTACTTATTCTGCTGATGATCCTTATACTGATCTGCCCTTTTATGTGAACAATAATGGAGGATGGGATAAAAACTTCGAGTTCAGTTCAAACCCGATTGCCATTGTTCACTTTACAAATGATAAACGTAAAACCTTTCAAACATTTGGAAATTTATACGCTGAGTACGATTTCTTAAGTGATAAATCTTTGAAATTCAGATCGAATGTTGGTGTAGATATCAGCTTCTCGCACAATAAGAATTTTGCAAAGAATTTTGGGGATGATAATGACAATAACCCCGATGAACTTTACCCGGGCTTAGGCCGTAATAACAAGCCCAATAACCTGGATGAAAACAGGGGCGAGGTGATGGCCTTCACTTTTACCAATACACTAAACTATGTAAAGACATTAAACGAAAAACACAATGTAAACCTGTTGTTGGGTACTGAAAACATCAGCAGTAAATCTTCCGGGGTAGGAGGAAGCAGACAGAATTTCGACAATACAAGCCCCGAGTTCCAATATCTCGATTTTGGTAGCTTAACCAATGCCCGTAGTGCGGGAAGTGCGAGCAGCTTTAACCTGGTGTCATTCTTCGCCTCAGCTACTTATGGTTATGACAACAAGTATTTCGCTTCAGCAACAATCAGGGCGGATGGTTCATCTCGTTTTGGCCCTAATCATAAGTGGGGCTATTTTCCCTCAGTTTCCGCAGGCTGGATCATGTCCAATGAAACATTTATGAAGGAGATGGCCTGGGTCAGTAATCTAAAACTACGTGGAAGCTGGGGTAAATTAGGTAATCAGGAAATTCCAAATAATGCGTATGAGAGTATCGTTTCAGAAACAGGTGGTGTAGTTAATGTGGTCAGGTATGGTAATCCAGACATCAAATGGGAAACTACTACCCAAACAAACTTTGGATTAGACATGGGTATTTTAAACAATAAACTGTCTTTTTCCGCCGACTACTTTATTAAAAAAACAAATGACATCCTGTTAACGGTACAACTACCTGCTGTTGCTGTAGGTGTAATCGACAGGACTTACGTTAACGCAGGAGAAGTGAGTAATAAGGGGTTTGAATTTGGATTGAACTTTCAGAACAGTGATCATAAGTTTAAATACAATGTAAATGCTAATATTGCTACGTTAACCAACAGGGTAAATAAGCTTTACGACTTTGTTACTAATATTACAGATGACAGGACACATACCAAAACTGTAGTTGGACAACCCATCAATGCTTATTACGGTTACGTATTCGAAGGCATTTATCAAAATACGGCCGAAATAAACAATCAGCTATTCAGTAATGTTAATGGAAGAGTTCCTGGCGACATCAGATTTAAAGACCTGAATAATGATGGGGAGATCAATGCTGACGATAGATCCTATATTGGTAATCCTATTCCTAATATTACCTATGGGTTTGCTTTTTCGGCCTCTTATCAAAAATTTGATTTCTCATTTTTACTTCAGGGCGTTAACAATGTGGACACCTATAACGATTTAAAACAGATTTTAAACTATGATAGCCGCCCTTTTAACTCAATGACTTCCGTGCTGGATAGCTGGAATGGTGAGGGTACAAGTAATATGCTGCCACGGGTAACCTTGAATAGCAATGGAGGAGGCGAAGTGTCGAGCATTTTTGTAGAAGATGCATCTTATCTCAGATTGAAGAATATTGAAGTCGGCTATACCTTTAATGTCGCAAAAATAAAATTGAAAAATCTACGTGTTTATGCCTCAGGCCAGAATCTCCTCACTTCTACAGATTATACAGGTTTGGATCCTGAATCCACATCATTGATCGATAAAGGAACCTACCCGCAATCAAAGGCGTTTATTCTTGGATTAAAAATTAAACTTTAAAACACCAGCTTAAAAATATTTGTCATGAAAAATTTATCAATCATAGGTGTGCTGTTTGCGCTTGTTTCTTTAGCCGGGTGTAAAAAAACACTTACTACAGAGGCTATTGGCTTAACCACATTAGAAAAGGCAAACTCTACTCCGACATTAAACACGGTAGAGAATTCTGTCAACTCTTCTTATCAAATGCTTTCCGAGCGCTTAAACATATTAGCCGAATGGGACTGGGCCGGAGGACTGGTTTTCCAGAATGATTATATCCTGCAGGATGTCGCCTCTGACGACATGGAAAAGAAATGGAATCCTGATGGCGACCAGCCATGGATAGACGATGTCAATAACTTCAGTTTTACAGCGACCAATGGCGGCCCCAATGGCTTATGGAAGTACGACTATGAAGGCATTAAAAGATTGAATATTGCCATCGGCTTGCTTACTAAACCGGATATCGAAGCCATTACAGGGATTACCGCAGCCAGAAAAAATCAATTGTTAGCCGAAGCTTATTTCTTAAGGTCATATTACTACTTTTCACTGGTATCCAATTTTGGTGATGTTCCTTTAATTACCGAAACAGTTCAAACTTTTCAGGAAGCCTTTAAGGTCGCTGTAAAAGCCAATAAAACTGTGGTTTGGGAAAGGATAAAGGCCGACCTGGCACTCGCAAAGGCCATGTTGCCAAATACAAAGTTTAGTTCTGCTACCGAAAAGTGGAGAGTTTCCAAAGGTGCTGTTATCGCATTGCAGGCGAAATCGGCTTTGTATACCGAAAAATGGGACGATGTGATTACCCTGGTAACAGAATTGGAAGGGCTAAAATTTTATGATCTCAATGCGAATTATTTCGACAGTTTCAGTACCGCTAAAGAGTTTACAGATAATGAAGTGATTTTCTGCTATGATCATCAGAGCGGTCAGACACCAAGAAATGGAAATGGAATTTGTGCTCCTTTAGGCTGGGGATTTTTTGCACCTAGCAACGACTTTCTGAATGCTTTTGAACCAAATGATCCCAGAAAACTTTATACTGTAGATGTTCCCAACCAGAATGTGAATAAAATTTTGGGCAGTCTGAATGGGGCAAATAAAGGTGATGATGATGCCCCAACCAATAAAGTTTACATCCGCTTTGCTGATGTCTTGCTTTGGAAAGCCGAGGCTTATATTGAAAAAGGAAATTATCCAGATGCCATTGCAATTATTAATAGAATCAGGACTAGAGCCAGAACCACAGTTTCTGCCACCGGAACTATACCACCGGCAGGCACTTTGCCTGATCGACCAGCTTCTACAAATAAGGAAGTGGTAAAAGGCTGGCTGATCTCTGAAAGAAGAGTCGAACTTGGTTTTGAATCCCAAAGGTTCCTGGATCTTAAACGATGGGGGCTGGCAAAATCCGTTTTAACTGCACATGGCAAAAACTTTCTGGATAAGCATTACCTATATCCCATTCCTCAAAATGAGGTGGATGCTTCTGCCGGAACTTTAGTACAAAATGCAGGCTATTAGTTATTTATAGAACAAGCGTCCCTGCAGGCTGATTTTAGAGGCTTGTAGGGGAATTGTACGCTTTTTATACTTATTTATGAAAGATCAAGCACAACGATTTATACAAAACCCATTGCTTTCACCAAAAGATTTAAAGCCGAGCAGGCCAGGGCTGGAAATTACCTGTCTGCTGAACCCCGGTGTTTTTACCTTTGAAGGGAAAACCTGGCTGTTGATCCGTGTAGCGGAAAGACCACAACAAGTGGAAGGGGTTATTTCCTTTCCGGTGCTAAAAGGAAACGGCATTGAAATAATAGAAATTTCGGCTGATGATCCTGATCTGAATACTGACGATCCACGGGTGATCCGCTATGCAGGTATGGATTACCTGACCACCTTGTCGCATTTGCGCCTGCTTTGCAGCGATAATGGCGTCCATTTTTACGAACCGGAAGGGTACCCGCTTTTACAGGGGGAAACCACCCAGGAAACTTTTGGCGTAGAAGACTGCCGGGTAACCTTCATTGAGGACGTGTATTATCTGTCCTATACCGCTGTTTCTGAGCGCGGTGTGGGGGTAGGTCTGAAGACAACAAAAGACTGGAAGAATTTTACCTCCGAAGGGATGATCATTCCTCCGCACAACAAAGACTGCGCTATTTTTGAAGAAAAGATCAACGGTAAGTTCTATGCCCTGCACCGGCCCAGCAGTGTTGACATTGGTGGAAATTACATCTGGATCGCCGAATCTCCGGATGGAATACACTGGGGACGGCATAAGTGTATTGTTACCACCAGGAAGAATCACTGGGATAGTGTCCGGGTCGGAGCAGGTGCGGCACCTATCAAAACAGAGAAGGGCTGGCTTGAGATTTATCACGGGGCCAATGCCGGACACAGGTACTGTCTGGGCGCTTTTCTAATGGATCTCGAAGATCCTTCGATCATACTGGCACGTAGCGACGAGCCGATAATGGTACCCACAGCGACCTACGAACTGACCGGCTTTTTCGGTCATGTCGTATTTACAAATGGCCACATCGTCCATGGTGATGAACTGACCATCTATTATGGTGCTGCAGATGAATTTGTCTGTGGAGCTAAATTCTCTATCTCGGAAATACTAACCTCCCTATCTTATCATCATGATTCAGAAATTTAAATCTGAGATCGCACATTTTAATGCGCAGTCGCATAACTTTAAGGTACTTACCTTAACCAACCTGATCTATAGCATTGTTTTGCCGGTGATTGATATTTTTGTCGCGGCCTATGTGATGCGGAGCTCCAATGATCCGGTAAAGGTAGTGGTATATCAGCTGACCATTTACACCGGTATTCCTTTAACATTTCTGATCAATGGCTGGCTGTTAAACCGTTTCCCGATCAAAGTACTGTACTCCCTTGGTATGGTGCTCAGCGCCGTCTCCATGATGATCATGATGTCACTGACAACGCTTGATATTGCCGGTATTGGCATTGCAGGAATTGTGATGGGTATGTCATTCGGCTTTTATTGGGCAAACCGGGATTTTTTGGCCTTGGCAACGACCAACGATGGCAACCGCAACTATTATTATGGCCTGGAGACTTTTTTCTATACGGTTATCGCGGTAGTGATCCCCGTCCTGATCGGCTGGTTTATCGAGGGGCTTGCAGGAACCGGAGAGGTAAAGCTGGCATATAGAATTGTCACAGGTATTGTGTTTGCAATTACACTGGCAGCTTCCATGATGTGTTTCACAGGCAAGTTTACAAATCCTTTGAACAAGAAGTTTATCTACTTCAGATTTAACCCATACTGGTACAGGCTGATGTTCCTTGCCGTATTAAAGGGCCTGGTCCAGGGCTTCCTGGTCACCGCTCCGGCAATGCTAATCATGCTGCTGCTTGGCAAAGAAGGAGCGCTGGGAACGGCGCAGTCTGTGGGGGCTATATTTGCGGCCATACTGATGTATATTATTGGTCGCAGAACTAGTCCCGGGCACAGGCTTTATGTATTTGGAACGGGCTTAGTCCTTTTCACAGTCGCCGCAATTATCAATGGAATTTTGTTTAACGAAACCGGAGTGATCTTATTTATGTTGTTCCTGCTCCTCGCTAAGCCTTTATTGGACCTTGCTTATTTTCCGATCCAGTTCAGCGTGATTGATGTGCTGACCAAAAAGGAAAAAAGAAGTGAATTTGCCTATATCCTTAATCATGAAGCCGGACTGTACCTTGGTCGCTTAACCGGTGCAGGAACATTTTTATCGCTTGCTTATTTTTTTTCCAATGAGATCGCCCTGCGTTATGCCATTATTATTGTAGCGGTATTGCAATTGAGCTCCTACTGGGTAGCAAAAGGCATTCTTAACAAAGGTAAAATTATGACTGAGGAACTTGAAACAGAAGAAAGGGCCCTGGCCAATACGGTTAACCCCAGTCACTCTGTTGTTTAGAAATGTAAAAGGAGCCCATATTCGTTGATATTTATATAAACCCGATAATGATAAGATTTAAGCTGTCTTTAAGACTTACCCTTCTTTGCCTATTTATTGCTACACTCGGTTATACGCAGGTTAAACAGATTGATGTTGACCGGGTAAATGCCATGGCAGATGTGCCTAAG
>CAMLDJ010000282.1 GCA_946478755.1 uncultured Pedobacter sp.
GTGGATTGGGAAATTTCGCTCTTACTGTGATTGCTCCAGTGGTTTTATTGAACTGCCCGTCTATCACATCTATTTTTCCTGATTTGCCATATTCCGTATTGTCGGCCAGGACTAGACTCACCGCGGGTAGCTGTTTGATTTTTTCATTTAAGGTTTGGCCGGGGTACTGCTCTTTAAAGTTGACGAAATCTTTTTCTCCCAATGCAAAGTAAACATGTACATCATGCACATCCGATAGCTGGGTTAAAGCTTCAATATCTGAAGGGCTAACCAAACTTCCCTGTTTCTTTTGTAATCTACCGATATAACCGCTAACAGGAGCTTTAATTAAGGTATATCCCAGATTTATAGAGGCAGTCGAGACATTCGCTTTTGCTTGTTCGATGTTTGCTTTTGCAGCCTCCGCTGAAGCCTTAGCTGACTTCAATTGAAAATCAGATATGACTCTGTTTTGTACCAAAGGCGTTAAGCGTTCTACTTCCAGTTTTGCATTGATTAATGCCGCTTCTGCAGCGTGCTGAGCAGCGAGGGCATTATTCAATGAAGCCCGATAGGGTTGATCATTAATTTTAAAGATAAGCTGCCCTGCGTTTACAAACGCACCCTCGTCAACATATACTTTTTCAAGTGCACCACTCACCTGAGGCCGTACTTCGACATTAACGGTGCCTTCAATAGAGGCCGGATATTCCTGGTAAGTCGTTTCTGTGCCTGAAATCACAGTGGCTACAGGTAAAGTAGGTGGTGGAGGTGCCACAGCCTGAGGATCTTTATTTGAACATCCAAATAGGAATAATGTAGTTAAAAGTAAAAATGTAGTTGTTTTCATAACGTCATTAGATAGTTTAACACTGTTAAGTGTTTGGCGATAAGCGAATTGATATTTCATGATAATTGAGTTTAATATTTATGGTATAACGAGTGTAAGTAATTTAACGGTGTTAAGTAATTATTAAATAAAAAGGACTTTTTGTGAAAAGCCCTGCATCAGCTTTTGTTAATCGTTTATGTATTTTATAATCCCTTTAAGGGCATCTTTTAATATGTGTTGATTCATCTCCTCATCTCTGCCCTTGTTCACCATATTTATCGAGATCAGACCGTGTATGATCGACCAAAAAGTGTAGTATTTTCGGCAAATCACACCTTCCTGAGGTGTTTCTGCCTTCATCAGATCTTTGATGGTATCAAAAAATAAATTGTCAAGGAAATCGATTTCCGGCATGGATTTCTTCTGATCACAACAATTCATATCGACGCCAAACATTAGCTGGTAAAACTCCTTCTGTTTAAAGGCAAAATTCCAGTAAGCAATCCACATCGCTTCCAGTTGCTCATCCGTTTTTGTGAATTTACTTTTAGCAGCTTTAATTTCTTTACCCAGCATAATGTATCCCTTTCGCGTGAGTTCCAATAAAATCCCTTCCTTATTAGGAAAATACTCATAAATAATCGGGGCGGTATATTCTATCTTATCTGCAATTTTCCTCATGCTTAGCGCCTGCCACCCATCTTCTTTAACGATATTTAAGGCTGCATCGAGTATATTGGTTCTCGTGTCATCTTTAAGCCTTTGTATGCGTTCTTTACTTCCCATTACATTCAATTAAGATGTGTAAATAATCTAACACCGTTAAGCAAATTTATAAACAGTTATCAAAGTCTGTATCATCACTTTGTCAACTTATTCTCCTGTTTATTTAAGTGCTAGTAAATCAGCGTGTTGTGGATTTAGTTGGAGATTTTCTTCATAGGCATTTTTAGGGTAGGAAACGTTCAAGACTAAAAATTAACTAAAATATCTTGATCATATCCCCTTAATAGTTGCAAATTAGCGTTTCTATTTAAACGAGGAGAAGTATGAACAACAGCGTCACATTAAGAGATATTGCTAAAGCGCTTAATTTATCTATTTCTACAATTTCAAAGGCCCTAAATGACAGTCATGAAATTGGTGTGGAAACCAAACAAAAGATTTTGGAGTATGCTAAAAAACACCATTATTCACCTAACAGAATGGCTAAAGGGCTTAAGGAAGGAAAAAGCCGTTCAATTGGCGTTGTCGTGTGTTCCCTGGACAATAATGTTGTTGCCCAAATGCTCGATGGCATCCATAAGGCAAGTACTGATCACTCCTATCAGATCATTATTATGCAAAGTAAAGAATCAGAGAAATTAGAAAGTGCATGTATCGAATTATTGTATGCGGGTGGCGTTGACGGAATATTAATTTCGCCTGCTTATGAAACTATAAATTTTAGCTATCTTATTTCTCTGCAGACAGCCGGTCTACCCGTAGTTCTTTTCGATAGGCTAATCGACCAGATTCATACCCATAAAGTTGGGGCTGATAATTTTAAAGGTGCTTATGATGCAACGATGCACCTGATTCAGAATGGCTATAGGAACATTGCACATTTAAATACAAACACCATTTTTAGTATCGCTACTGATCGTTTAAACGGTTATAAACAAGCACTCGCAGACAGTGGCATTAAATACAGGCCAGAACTACTGCGTTCCTGTAATTATACAGATGCAAACAAACTCAATGAAGATTTGGAACAGGCCATCATGTATTACATGAACCTCCCCGATAAGCCGGATGCCATATTTACGGCTACTGATCAGATTAGTACCAGGTGTTTAGTATTGTTGAATAAGTTAGGCTACCATATTCCGGATGATGTTGCGCTGATTGGCTTTACCAACACAGAACTGGCCGATGCAATGAACCCTGCTTTGAGTACCGTACATCAGCCAGCTTTTGAAATTGGGCAACTTGCAGCCGAAAAGCTAATTTCGCTGATTGAAGGAAAAGGCCATAATGAAGACTACGAAACCGTGATGTTGCCAACGCAAATTAAAATTCGATCTTCTACATTGCCTAAGTATCAACATAACGAAACGGTCTGATTGCTTATAACTGTTAATAATTTCCTGTAACGCCTAATTCGAGCCCACGTAACTCCGCTAATCCGCGTAAACGGCCTATTGCAGAATAACCCGGGTTGGTCACTTTGTTTAGGTCATCCAGCATCTGATGGCCATGATCCGGGCGAAATGGTATCGGTTGCTTTCTACGGCCGTTTTCTGCTGCGACAGCTTTCATGATCTCATACATGTTCACATCGCCACCCAAATGATCTGCCTCGTAGAAGTTTCCTTCTTCATCTTTAGTTACATTACGAAGATGAAGAAAGTATACACGTTCTTTTACGGCATCAAAAATTTCACTTAAGTTGTTTGATACACCTGCTCCCAAAGATCCTGTGCAATAGCAAATTCCGTTGAAGGGTTTGTCTACGCTTTTAAGAATATCCACAAGGTCATCTTTAGTGCTCACTATTCGAGGTAAACCAAGGATAGCATAAGGAGGGTCATCGGGGTGTATCGTCATATTTATACCTGTTTCCTCGCATACATCAGCAATTCCATTCAGGAAATAGGCCAGGTTTTTCTTTAATCCTTCTCTTCCGATTGACTTATATTCTTCAATGCTGGCACGCAGTGCTTCTAGTTCAATTTCCTTTTCATTAGGAATCCCCATTAATACATTTACTTTTAACTCATTAAGTTCATCCGTATTCATGGTCGCAAAACGATCCTTTGCCCTTATTTTTATGCTTTCCGTGTAATCTGCATCCGCGCCTTCCCTCTTCAAAATGAAAAGATCGAAAACGGCCAGATCCAGCCAGTTAAAATATAAAGCTTTCGAACCATCTGACATCGTCAGATCCAGCTGTGTGCGCGTCCAGTCTAGTACTGGCATAAAGTTATAACACACTGTCTTTATACCACATTGAGCCAGGTTTCTTAAAGTAATTTTATAGTTTTCTATATACTTGTCTGCGTCACTTCTTCTGGTTTTGATGGCTTCATGGACAGGAACACTTTCTACAACTGCCCACTGCAGGCCAGCGGCTTCAATAACTGATTTTCTTTCTTTAATATCTTCAAGGGGCCAAACTTCCCCATGTGGGATATGGTGTAAGGCACTAACAATTCCTGTTGCACCTGCTTGTTTTACATCCTGTAGACTAACCGGATCAATCGGGCCATACCAACGCCAAGTTTGTAATAGTTTATGTTTTGTTGTATTCATTATCTCAATATTATAATTAATAAATCATTTTATACCCTGTTGTAAGCATTAAATCGTCCATCAAAAAGAATAGTTTCTCCTATTACAAAAGCCAATCACCACTTAACAGGAAACAGACCTTTGCTCTTCACATCATCTCTAAAACGGGTTAAGTAATTCTACCAATGTTAATGAAATTTAATCTTCGAAGTCAACAATCGGCGTGAAATATTTACGAAATCGTTTGAAATTTATTAAATAAATGACTTTACTTCGATTTCACTTCAAGAACCTGTATTATTGCAATCTGAAATCATTAAATTATGCTAAATCAAGAAAACATATTGATATTTGGAGAGCTGCTACTGCGGTTCAGTTCATCTGAAGATCAATTTATTTCTAAGAATCACACCGTCTCGTTATTTCCAGGAGGCTCTGAGGCTAATGTTTCCGCTTCACTGGGACAGTGGAACATCCCTTGTGCTTATGTAAGTTGTGTGCCAGATAATGCACTGGCAAGTAATGCGCTTCAAACTTTACAAGAATTAGGCGTAAATACCACAAAAACTGTAGTACAGGGCAGTCGACTGGGCTTGTACTTTTTACTTTCTGCAAATGGATTAACAAGTGGAGAGGTAGTTTACGATCGAAAATATTCCTCGTTTAGTAGTCTTAAGCCTGGAACAATTGACTGGGACAGTGTTTTGGATGGCCATACCTGGTTTCACTGGACAGCGCTGACCCCAGCCCTGAATGAAGATATGGCAAGTGTTTGTAAGGAAGCACTTTTAGCAGCCAGAAGAAAAGGGCTAAAAATATCAGTAGATCTGAACTACAGAAGCAGACTATGGGATTACGGGAAGCAGCCTATTGAGGTGATGCCTGAGTTAGTGAAATATTGTGATGTTATTATGGGCAATATATGGGCCGTAAATAAAATGCTTGGCATACCTGTTGATGATACGCTAAACCGCCAAACCCCTGTCGAAGAATATGCCAAACACGCGAATGCATCTGCAAAAGAGGTTTTTGACCGCTTCCCTCAATGTAAACACGTAGCTAATACTTTTCGTTTTATGGATAATCCAGCACACAATCTGTTTTATGGAACTTACCATACACCGGACAAGGATTATATTTCTTCGGTATTTGAGACAAATGATGTTGTAGACAGAATTGGTAGTGGCGATGCATTTATGGCTGGCTTGATCTACGGATTAACAAGCAGTACAGATGGGCAGGAGATTATCGATAAAGCAACCGCGTCAGGTTATAAAAAGCTTTTCGTGAAAGGCGATTTTGGGGATGGATCTATCTAAAAAATATTAAAATACAGATAATAACAATAATATAGAGATGAACAAAAAAATGAACCCTTTAGCAGTTATTCAGGAGTATCCGGTTATTCCGGTTTATTATAATGAAGATGCGCAGACCTGTATAGATGTGTTAAAAGCTAGTTATGCTGGTGGAATCCGGGTGTTTGAATTTACAAACCGTGGGCAAAATGCACCCCAGAACTTCAAAGCATTGCTGGACTATAGAAATGAACATCTTACAGATATGCAACTGGGTATTGGAACGATAAAAACGGTTGCACAGGCTGAAGCCTATATCCAGCTTGGAGCAGACTTCATCGTTAGTCCCATTGTAAGGGAAGATCTGGCTAGAATAGCCGCTTTGAATAATATATTTTGGGTACCCGGCTGTATGACCCCAACAGAAATTAACCTGGCCGAAGAGCTTGGCGCAGCGCTTGTAAAACTCTTTCCCGGCGACACTTTAGGAATAGGTTTTTTAAAGGCGATTAAACCTTTGTTCCCTAATCTTAAATTTATGCCAACAGGTGGCGTGGATGTAAATAAGGAAAATATAGATAACTGGTTAAATGCTGGTGTTACTGCTTTAGGCTTTGGTTCAAAGTTGTTCCAAAAACCAGAAAATGCTGCTGACTACAATTGGTTAACTGAACGCTGCCAATTACTTATCAACATGGTGAATAGAAAATAAAATCTATTGTTGAGTTCAAAGAACCTATATCATTCGTTTTGCGATGTAGGTTCTTTAAACTTCTTTCCTTTGTTCATCACGATCATAAAGATCTATCAATTTGCTTTGCAGTCTGATCACGGAATTTTCCAGGTTAGTAATCTTTTCCTTTAACTGTGTGATGACCTGCTCTTGTTCGCTCGCACCCTCTTCCCCTACATCTAAAAATTCTCTTAAGGTTAAATTATGGACTTGAGCGATCTGATTTATCCGGCTGAAATTTGGATCAGTAATGCCTGTTTCCAGTTTTGAATACGCCGGGATTGATATTTCTAACAGGTCAGCCATTGCCTTTTGATTGACCCCCCTTTTCTGGCGTAAGATTCTGAATTTTTCCCCTAAAGTTTTCATAATTTACGATGTTATCTTAATGAACTATTTTATATAATAAATTTAAGAATTATTTAATAAAATATTGTAATATTCCCATAACATTGTAAAATAAAATATCGGTGATTTTATTTAAACTTAAAATCGTTAGTAAAAGAGTAATATTTTGAAGAGAATCTGTGTAAAGGTTCAGTTATGGGAGGTTCATATGATAACAACATCATACGAAAGAAACTTTGGAAGGCTTATTTCTTGGTTTGTCTGAAGATAAATGCAGCCATAATGATTGCAACAGATAAGCCCGAAAGGCCTGGGAAAGATATAAACAGATACAGTACACCCGAAACTCCACATATCGCCAGGATAAACAAAAAGCCCTGTAAAAAGGTATCCATCTTAAAAGCCGCGATGAATGCAAACAGGATAAATGTTGCTGTCAGAATATTTATAAACATGTACAAAGATGCATTTTCAATGTTAAGTTAATGTTAACAGATCTCTTTTTTTGCCTTGCCGGGTATAAATGACAAAACCCTGGCTTAATTTAATATGCCAGGGTTATACATTTATAAATGAATTAGTTGATGGATGGATGCTGTCAATAATCGTCATTTAAGGCAAAAACCGGTCTTCTCGACATCCATTTTCCACTTGTAAAATCAGGAAAGTCAATGGTTTCATTACCCATTTCTAT
>CAMLDJ010000283.1 GCA_946478755.1 uncultured Pedobacter sp.
CGAGATTAGCTTCCGTGACTGGAGTTCAGACGTGTGCTCTTCCGATCTCCTTGAATAACCAAAAGATACAGCACCACGTGCTACCATATTTTTGGTCAGGTCATATTTACCCTGCAGGTTTGGCAAGAACTTGGTATAGTTGTAGGTGGAGTTAACCGGTACCGATGAAGTCAGGTTGCCATCACCATCCTGATTTACCAGCTTCGCATCATAATCTACATCGGTTCGCTCCACCCGCAAACCGCCAATCAGCATAAGTCTTTTAAACTGGATACGGTTCATCAGGTATCCGGCCACTACATTTTCATCTGCGTCATAAAAATAGGAATCAATGGATATCTGGCTCAGATCAGCGCTTTGCGTAAAAAGTGAGGGGTTGTTTGCAAAAAAGCCCAATGTTGCCTCCTTATCTACACCTAAACCGAAGCTGATGTTGTCATCCAGGAAGTCTGCGGAAACCTCCGGATCACCCTTAAAATTGTTCAGGTTGCCCACATCTGCCGGACCGCTATAATTGGCTACAAAGGTACTTGCCGGTCTGAAACGTTTATTGTTCATCCTTTTAACTTTAGCACCCATCTTAAAAAAAGCATCGTTATTGCCTATTTTGTAGGGATAAGTCATGTTGACACGGGCTACAAAATTGCGTCCTTCAGTTTTAAAATCATTCGCCTCAATGGTATTGTACCGATACAGGGCAGCATTGTTCTTAGCATCTGTAGAACCCGTTGCCTGGATATAGTCGCCGGAAATAGCAGTTATGGTCAGCGGTACATTTCCTGTAACATAGTTGTAGGCAGCTGCCCGCTGGTCGAACTTCGAAGCCGTCAGGAATATACCTCCGTCCAGCTTCACCCTACTGAGCATCGTTTCGCCTTCCAGGCTGAAATTGATATTATTGTTTCGCATCTGTCTGTCCAGCACCTCATTATAGCCACGCCCCCGACTGGTGGTATACACACCATTTACCAGTGTGGTATTAGCGGTTTGCATACGGGTACGCTTGCGATAGCGTGTAGCATCGTTATCCAGGCTGGTAAAAGTTAAATTGGCCACAACAGAGGTTGTAGGGCTAAAGTTGTAATCAATGGTCGTCGTTGCTCCCATGCGGGTACGTTCATTCTCCAGGTAAACCAGGCGGATATCTGTAGGAAAATAGATCTTTCCCTTTCCGTCAGCGAAATCCTTCTGCTGCCATTGCTGGGCATTGATCTCATCATAGCCGTTATTGGTTTTGTAATAACTGCCGGACACCGTGACCCCCATTTTCCCATTCGGAAGCTCATCTGTTGCACCATAGCGACGGCCGAAACTGATGTTACCGATGCCATTGGAGTTGTCGCGCAGTTTGTTGTATCCGCCACCAAGGTCTACAGACAACTGTGGCTTCAAACCAATTGCTGTTGGTGTTTTTAAGTTGATCGCACCGGCGATGGCATCGCCATCCAGGTCCGGGGTTAAGGTTTTAATGACCTCCATGGAAGCCAGCACATTGGCAGGAACCAGGTCTAACTGCGCATTACGCTGCCCCAACTCCTGTGTACTCATGATTTGTTCTCCATTGATGTTGATGTTGGTGTAACCACCAGGTGTACCACGTAACTGTACGGTAGAACCTTCGCCCTGTTCGCGTCCAATGGTGACCCCCGGAAGCCTTTGCAACGATTCAGCTACATTAAGATCCGGAAAACGGCCCATCAGGTCGGCAGAGATCACCTGCTTGATGTTGTCTGCATTTCTCTGCTGGTTCAGCGCCTTTTGCTGCCCTTCGATCACACCAGATACGGTTATCCCGCTCAGCGCAACAATGCTGCTGACCATCCTGATGTTCTGTACCTGGGTCTGCCCCGCTTTCACCTCTACATTCGTTTCAACGGGGTTAAAGCCCATATAAAATACAGCAACCACATAAAGCCCAGGCTTCAGGTCATTGAGTTGAAAATCGCCGCTCGTGCTGCTGGAAACACCTTTATTGGTACCTTTAATTTTAACAGAAGCACCCGGCAGCGCTCCACCCCGCTCATCAATCACTTTACCCCTGATGTTGCCGACGGACTGTGCATGTGCAGTGAAGCTCATCCCTGCAGCCGAAATGGTGACCGCTAATATCCACATGAGATACGATTTAAAAATAGATTTTTTCATGACAAGTTCTTTTTTGAGTTTGGCTTTGGTTGATATATTGGTTAGTTCTGGAATGATTTAAATTTGTAGTAACCACTTAAAAAGCGGAGTGCGAAGCTGGTTCCGATGTCGCGGTTGACCAGCCATACCTTGCCCTTGGACCGTGTTCGGGTTTCAATGACCTGGCCTCTGAGATTTTTATCGGGATGATCTTCCGCAAAACGGTTGTGCAGCAGCCAGTAGGCCGATTTTTCGATATTGGCATCAAATTCCGTATAGCCGTATCCGGATAGCTGCATCCAGACAATACCGGAAAGGGCAACCTCAGATCCGGTTACAGAGCCCTTATCCGGTGCTTTACCGTCAGTGTAATTGTCATAATACATGGTGCCATCCTTTTGTTGTGCCTTGGCATGGGTACGCGCAGTTTTAGCCGCGCCTTCCAGGTACTTTTTATCTTTCGTGAGCACATAGGCCTCTATCAGGGATTCCGCATACCAAAGGTTGAACCGGGGATGGAAGGAATGTACCGCTTTAAAATTGGGCATAAAATCAGACCATATCCCGTTTTCATCCTGCAGCTTCAGCAGGCTGTTACACAGGTTGATAAAAGCATCCTTAAAAGCCTTATTTCCGGAAAATGTATAGGCATCCTTAAAGAGTGAGCCCTCCGTATTCGGACGAGAAACATCGAATAAAGTCTGTTCCCCTACTTTTTTGTCTTTCCAGAACCGACTGTATTCCTTCTGCACTTCGCCGGTTTTGAGATCAACATTGTCGTAACATACCCCTTTTTCTGCGTCGTACATATTTTTAATCATCCATTCTGCCGCTTCTGTAGCTGTTCTTGCATATTTTTTGTCCCCGGTTACCCTGCTCAGCTCATAGATGCCGGGGCTGCCATCAGAAATGGTGGCAAAAACAATGACATCATCGCCAATAAAATCGCCATGTGTAGCACCGAGCATACCTTTCAGTTTAGGATGGTCTTTGATCTGCAGGCCGATCCAGTAATCCCCTGCTTTTCTGGCTGCGTTTAACCAGTTTTCATTGCCCCTGATCTTATACCCTGCCAGCAGGGCATTGATTGCCTGCCCGGTATGCCAGGGTACTTCATAAGGATACCATTTGCCTTCGGTAAGGTTGTAATCACAGCGCGACTTACCCTGTTCATCCAGGATCACATTGACAATACAATTTGCGGTCTGGTCAATCGCAGTAACAATTTCTTCCCTTTTAACCTGGGAAGCGGCAGGATGAGCGGCGCTAACAAAAGTGGCCAGGATCATACTGGTCAGGATCTTAATCTGCTTCATGACTGTTCTGGTTAGCATTGATGGTATATTTGTGTTTGTGGTTGGTTACTGGTTCTGTGGTGTCCAGCCGAAAAGTGAAAGCTGCATTGGCCGCCTTGCTTTTTACCTTCAACAGGATATAATTGGTTCCTGCGTTTAATGACAGGTTATAGGATTTTTCTTTGGGCAGCAGCATGTTCCCACTGGGAAGCCTTTCGCTTTCCGAAACCTGGTTCCCGTTGCAGAAAAGTTGAACAATACTATCGTTTCCTACCCTGGCCGGCAGCTGCCTGTCATTTTCGGTAGATATGGTGCAAAACGCGTAGACATAAGCGTCATCAGACAGGTTTTTAAATTTATCGACGATGCCCCCGTTATCGGTGTTGTATTTCATCCAACGGAATGATTTCTCCTTGTACTGTGCAATATCACCGGGCTTAGGCGGCTGGTTTGCCGCCTGATCTTCTGAGTACATAAACGCAGGAAATACATTTGAATCACCCTTAAAAGGTCCGCTTAACAACCAGAAATTGAAATAATACCGTTCGCTTAACACGACATTTAATCCGATGGTGGCAGCCGGAGGGATTTGGCTGCCGGCTTTATTCAAAGCAAGCAGCTGATCTTCAAGCGCGGTTAACGCAGCAATACGGGTTTGGTAAGGTTTTAACGCGTATTCCAGGGTATAGGGTTGATTTTCACTATTCCATTTAAGTTGAAAATCGGCTTTCATAACCACATATCTGTTTTTTAAAGCCTTTATGGAAGCGATGCGCTCGTTAAAACCGTTCCAACGGGCCGGGGATTTACCCCGGTTCTTCGCATACCATTTTGCCAGTGCTGCAATTTCGTTCCTGGTATCGAAAATCAATTTGTACCGTTCTAATGTGTATTTCAGCGTGGCCAGATCAGAAAGGTTTCTGACGGGCCTGGCCGAACGCAGGAACTGTGCAGCTTCATTGACCAGCCGGAGCCCTGCAGGTACATCCTTATTGTTGAGGATAAGGGTTTCGCCATCAACTGGTAAAATGTGCTGCCACCAGATCTCATGGGTCAGGTTATAGGTTAGTGGCAGGTCTCTCAACTCCATTAGCTTTCCAACAGCTTTCACATAAGCCCCATTTGCGGTTCCATAAGCGGCTTTTTCATAGCGCAGATCAAATTCATCGTTAAAAACAGCTTTCACATTCCAGCTTTTCTCTGCCGCCATATAAACGCCATACCAGTCTTCCGAGAACAGCTGATCACCACCTTCATCCCAGATTGTGGTATAAGCACCAATGGCACCTTCCCGGTACCCCTCGTCGATAAAACCATTGATATTGGCTTTGGCCATGGCCAGATCAGGAAACAGCCTGTTGGTATTCAAAATACCCGGGCAAACCATAAACCTCAGGTTCCTTTTAACAAAAGGGTCTATCCATTTGCTATAGGATTCAGGATCGCCATATTCCCAGGTCATATAAACAATATCTTTGGGCAGCATGTCCAGAATCTCCTCATGCTGCAGGGCGATATCACCCCACATCATCAGTTTCTTGCCGTTCTTCTTCAGCACCTCATAAAGGAATTTCAAGTGATCCGCATAGAACTTAGCGAGCCCTATACTATCCGTATACTTTTTAGATTTCCCTTTGCCCAGATCAAAGGTTTCATCGCAGTTGACATTGAAATAAGGGGAACTGAAGGCACCGCACATCTCGGTGATCACACTTTCCAGGAAATGTCTGGCTTTAGGGTCGAGCGGCGAGATCATGGTAGCCGTTTCCCCCATCGACCGGTATTGCGGCAGGGAAAGGATGTTACTGAAATGCCCGAAGGACTGGAAACTTCCGATCAGCTGCATATGGAATTTTGCCGCATAGGCATCCAGTTCTTTCACATCGGCAATGGTCAGCTTTCCATCTGCAGGGGCAAAATCAGGGTAAGACTTTGTCTGGATGACATGCTCAATATAAAACGACAAGCCATTTATCTTTAAAGCGGCCATCCTTTCAATCTGCTGTTTAATATAAGCGACTTTTGAAATGGGACCGCGACTGATATCGTCAAATATCACCCGATGCGGCAAAGAGGGCCAGTCGGCGATAAGCAGTTCTTTGTTCCAGCCTCCCTCCCTCAATTGCTTCAGAGTTTGCAGTCCGTAAAACAATCCTGTTTCCGTATTGGCCAGCAATAGCTGCTCTTTCCTGTTCAGGACAAGCACATACCCCTCCTTCCCGATCTGTATTTTCCAGTTGATCTTCATTTGACTGGCATAGGCTGTTATCCGGGCATCCAATTGTTTGTTGCGACCGGTTAAGCCCAGCTTGACCTCGACTGTCGTTTTTGATTTAGTGGCTGTAAATCCGCTGACCTCAGCCAGGCGTTTCAACATGGCGGCATCTATACCAGCCCCGCTAATAGCAATCGATTCCAGCTTCAGGGTAGCGAGGCCCTGTTGTACATGCTGGGGATAAGGGATAACCGGAACATCTGCTGCAAACAGGCTTGCGTTCAGCAATAAGAGCAAGATGAATAGGTTAAATCTGCTGGTCATTTTTTGATGGTTTGGTTGCTGGCTGATTTAATTTTCGGATGCTGGTTATTGGTTACTGCCAGACCGGTAACTGAACCATCCTGCCAGATGAAATGTTTTGCAGGACTATATACTGAATTTGATGTGATCAGGCCATTCGCTGTGTTTTTCAAATAGATCGCTGCATTGGTATTGACTGTACTTTGCATCGTTGTGCCTGTTATCTCAAAATCGCTGGTATTCTCCAGGGCAATGGCAGGTCGCTCATCACTTGAAGTAAAAGAGCACCTGATATTATTTAACCTGATGCCTTTCACCTGTTTGATAAACAATCCGTAAGCTGGCAGGGGACCAAACATGGTCGCTTCAGGGTATTGATCAGCCAGGGTTTCCAACTTTCGGAACATGGCATCTGCTTTTGCACCACCCGAACCGGACAGGGTAATATTACTCAGCGAAACATTTTCGATGAGGGCGTTTTCCAGTCCGATTATAGAACTGCCGGTCATATCGGCCCCGGTAGCGGTCACATTTGACAGGTGTATGTTCCTGGCGATGCCAATGCCTGGTGCACTGGCATTGTCCGTATGTTTCCTTGCCCTATTGCCCAGCCGGATAAATAAAGGTACCTGCGGACCATCGATCAGCACATTGCTGATGCTGATGTTTTCCATAATACCCCCATCTACCATTTCCAGTGAAATGCCACTGTTGCCAGCAGGTTTACCATAAATGGTGGTCAGCTGTGCCGATGGCTTGATCACAATATTGCTGACCGTCACATTCCTGAAACCACCTGTAGATTCCGTCCCGAATTTTAATCCGTTACAGTGACTGCTGAATACACAGTTGCTGATCACTATATTTTCTGATATGAGCCTGGAAGTACTTTTAAGCGTGAGGCCATCATCATCAGAATCTCCCTTCACATTGGTGATCAGGACATTTTTGCAGCCGTCAATATCCATCATGTCGTTATTTTTGTTCGAATGGTTCCAGATGCTGATGCCATCAATCAGGACATCTTCGCAACCCAGGTAATGCTGCATCCAGAAAGCGGAATTGCGCAGGTGTACCTGTTTAACACTTACTTTTTTACAGGCCACAAACCAGATCAGGTAAGGCCTGTTCCTGTAGCGGTCCGGTTTTTTCAGGGTGTTGATCTCGAAACTGGCGCCTTG
>CAMLDJ010000284.1 GCA_946478755.1 uncultured Pedobacter sp.
GGTAGCCCAATGGCCAGGTAAGCGTATAAATATGGCCTCTTTCTTTATCTATAGTCATCGTGAGCAACCCTTCACCCTCCGGAGCAATAGCCAGATCTTCAAATGTACCGGCAAACAGATCGTAAGCGACGATATGCCCACCAGGGTATAACTGGTAGCCATCAGGGGCTGTTTTATGAATCCGTTCCATATCATCTATCATTTCATAGACGCCTACATGGGTAACAAAATACAGCTTACCATTACACTCATAGAAGCGGACATGGCTCTTCCCTTGTGGAATAGCCTTGCTGTCCTTCTCACCGCATACTTCGGTCAGATCGGCCAGCAGTGCCGTTTGATCCGTTTCGGGATCATATACATAAATTTTTCCGCCGGTATCATAAGATTCAGAGGAAAGCACGTAATAGATCCGGCCATCGCTGGCCGCTGATAGCGCATTATAAGTGTCGTGTGCCAGTTCAAATCCGGAGTAGTATTGTTTTGCGGTTAGGGTATTGTTCATTATTAAATCTTGTTAGGGTACGCTGCGCTCATTAACCAGTTTTACAACCGGAAGAGTTTTTTTGCATTGTGGTATAAAATTTTCCGTTCTGCTTTTTTATCTGGGGCGAGTTTTCGGATCTCCGCGATAATTTTAGCGCCGAAACAATTGTCGATATGCCCGGTGATATCGGTACAATCGCTGCCAAATAGCAGCTTGTCCTGATGTTTTTCAATAAACAGACGTGCATGGTCTTCATCCCGGGTCATTGAATTTAAACCTGAACCGGCCGACAGATCGCCGTAGATGTTGTCATAATTACTCAACAACTCATCTGTTAGTCCACCCGGCGTAACCTTTGTTTTCGGATAGAGCACCTTTTGATCGACATGGTTCTTATCAATGTTTGCCCACCAGGTTTGCGAGTGCCCAATAAAGTTTACTTTAGGATATTTCTCCAGCATTTTATGGAAGCGCTCCAATCCGTAATTATACATTTCATACTGCCAATGCATCAATACGGGTACATTATAGGCTTGTGCCAGCTGATAAATCCTTTGCATTTCCGGCGAATCACATTCCACGCCAAACTTTGATTCACCAATTACTGAGGCGCCAAGTTTTAAATACTTTTCGATCTCTTCAATTGCTTCCGGCAGATCGGGCACTTCGTTTGCCCCAAAAAGGAATTCCTTGGGATACTTTTTCGCCAGGCCATAACAAATGGTATTGCCAGTTGCCTTAGCCTGCAGGCCGTTACCTTTTCCAAAATGAGTAGAAGCGGTGTTAACCGGCCTGCCCGAAGGCAAAAGAATGGTGGTGGTGATGCCCATTGCCCGTTGATGTGCAAGCAGCATTGCATTGGTCCGCCCCATATAATCAGTATGCTGGTGGATATCAATGATAGGTTCTGCAAACAGCAGTGAAACAGGACTGGCCTGTAATCTAAGGGCCGTTCCGGCAAGCAACAAACTTGTGCCGGCAAGGAACTGCCGTCGGGATAGTTGTATTGTTTTTTTAGGGGCCATAAACTTTAGATTCATCTCTTGTGAGGAACATTATTTTACCATTTTTAAGGCGCCGGCTTTTTCGCACTGCGCAATTACTTCATTCAGGATTTTGGTTTCGATGGTCACATCCCATTTTGAGGGCAGTCCATAAACCATTCTCGCGGCATCACCTTCGTAGCCCCCCTCCTGTAATATAGAACAGGAAGGAATATAGGTCATCACGTCATTGCAGTACCCGAGCACAAAAGCATTCTGGCCCAGCATCTGCTTGATTTTTATAGCATACTCTATAGTAAGCTCGCCACCAAGGCCGACGACAGGTAAGTCACCCAGCATCCATACCTGTACCGGGTAAGGGTACGCCCTTGCCAGCTGTTCCCCATTTTTCAGTTTCGTCAGCATGCGTTCTGCCCATCGCTTTTGATAGGCAACAGCTGAGGTCTTGCTGATTTTATCGAGTTCATCGGGTGTTGGAGGCGGCGCCAAGGGCAGACTTATTTCCGAGTAGGCCGTAGCCAGGCTGGATGGCAATTTATGCATGTCTTCCTCAAGTACACGATCAACCGCAGCTGCAAGTTCACGGCCGTATTGTTTGGCAAGTGGCACTGTATGGCGTGGCAAAGGATTCTGGTCGGCGCCGGCACCCTGAAAAAACATAGCTGTAACGCCGGGATGTGATTTTTCAAGCTCGAGCTGGGCAAACCCTACGTAGTCGCCCGACCATTGGTAGCCATCCAGAACGGTAGGATGACAGGCATAGCCAAAAGTCACTGCCTTCAGATCGCCCTTTTTATCCAGGACTTTGATCACCGGCACAGCGTAATCATTTGGTCCCTGTAGTTCGGTAACTTTTGTTAGCGTTGCCACCGGATTGTTGCGACGGTTAACCTGGAATCTGGTTACTCCGTTTTGCGCGTATAGGGAGGCCGCTTCCATTTTCCCCAGTGCGTCACCTACAAGTTTAACAATGTCATTTTCCAGTACCTCTGAATACTTCCTGATCCGGTCCAGCTGCTCGGTATCCAGCACGTAAATATCAGATAAAGCATGCTGTAAAACAGGGCCGGAATGGGTGTGCGAGCTATTTAACAGGATCTGATCACGCCCCAAACCATATTTGGTCTGGATGCGGTCCCTGATGTGGTCGGATACCTCTTTGGGCAATCCAAGCAGATCAGTGGCAACCAATACAGCCTTTTTACCGTTGGCATCTTCCAGAGCTAGTGCCTTAGCCCAGAGATCATGGAGGGTACCCTCGGAAGGGTGGGTCCGAACAGCAAAGCCTGCCATTGCCATAGGCTGTTTAGGGGTAATGACCATCCGTGCAATGCCAGCCTTCCATCCGGCCGTGCTTTGGTGCTTATTTTGCGCTTGTATCGCATTTAAACAGATAAAGCAAAGGAAGATTAAAATCAAAACTGTTCTTTTCATCCTTTTCCGACTTTACTTAGCTGACCTGAATTCTTATGAATTTTCGCAATTGCAGCGGCAATATCGTCCATATCCGATTTTGTACCGAGCAGCAGGTTCTGCGTAAACCATACCGCTTCTTCTTTACAAAGAATATCGTTATTTGGACATTTGTTTTCCTGGAGATACTTCTCGTAATCCAATTCCTGCTGGCTATACATCCTTTTAAAGTTTTTAGATTCAAATGCCTGTTTAATGAAAGGCATTTCCATCAGCGGGGTATAGCCACTTGAGCATGGAACGCCTTCGGCGCGCAATGCTTTAAGAAACTCCGTTCTGGACAAGCCATTAAATGCCTGCTTCTGATACCTGAAAGGGAAGAGGTGAAAAGCGCACCTGTTTACTTTATCGTATAATTTGTAAGGGATGATGCCGGGGATCTTCTCTATCTGTGATTTTAAATAGGCTGCATTTTCATTCCGCGTTGTCGTTTGCTCATCCAACTTTTTCAGCAGTGAAAGACCGATGGCAGAGGCATATTCGGTGGTACGTACTTTGGTGCCCAGCATGGTAGCACCGACATTTATCGCTCCCGCAGCTGTTCCATAGGGATAACCATATTGCTGATACGAGAAACACTTGTCCATGAATTGTTCATCATTGCTTACGATTGCGCCGGCTTCGCCAATGGGTAGATTTTTAGAGTTCTGGAAACTGAAGCATCCCGCATGGCCGATGGTGCCTACTTTTTTGTGATCATATTCCGCTAAATGTGCCTGACAAGCATCTTCCAGCACAATGAGCTGGTGTTTTTTGGCAATCGCCATGATCCGGTCCATATCGGCAGGCAGACCTAAAATATGAACGGGCAATATGGCTTTTGTGCGTGGCGTAATTTTAGCTTCAATTTTATCAGGATCTATCTGAAAAGTCTCCCGATCAACATCTGCAAAAACAGGAATGGCACCATTTAAAAGTACTGCAGAAATGGTAGCAATGACTGTGTATGGAGGCACGATCACCTCATCGCCGGCACCGATATCGAATTGGTTCAAGGCTACAATTAAGGCATTTGTGCCATTTGCAACTGTTAAGCTACGTTTTACGCCCAGTGTTTTGGCCCATTCCTTTTCAAATTCAGCAGATACAGAGGCGCGGGACCAAACACCACTTCGAAGTACATCTGTTACCCGTTTTTCGTCGGTTTCCGGGTTCCACATCGGCCATTTTGGCCATGCTTTTGTTCTTAATGGTTTCCCGCCAAGGATTGCTGGCTTTTCACCGCCAGCGGCATCAAATACGTTAAGTATCCCATTACTTTTTTCTCCTGCCATGGTTAATGAAGGACTAAGCACCAAGCCCGCAGCAAAAAGTCCTGTCGACTTAATGAAGGTTCTCCGGGCGTTCAGGTTTTTTTTGTGTGTATTTGTTTTCATGAGAATTGGATTGGTTTTATCGGTTGATAACTGGTTGAGTTAAGGTCAGGCCTAATTTTTTAAAAGCTTTTGGATCGCCTTCATTAGGGTTTTCTCAATTTCAGGATTCGCAGCAGAAGCCTGCCCCGCCTCATAGCCCCCCTGCCGATATCCTTCTTCATTACAAATATAGCCTGGTGCATAATCGCCATAGCCGGCAACAGCTACAAAAAGGTCTTTACGAAAGGCCTTAGCCGCCAGCTGATATTCAATAAACGGTTCCCCAGGCAAATGAACAATGCGTGCATTGCCCAGCTTAAGGCAGGTAAGGTTGATCTTTTTACCGGCTTGCTGTCTGCGCAATAAAACCAGCTTAGACATGTTGTTGGCCAGAAAGACAGGTGTTTCAGTTTTCATCTTTTGCTCCATACTGGCCACATCGTCTTTTAAGGGTATGGTTATGGGCTCGATCGTCCAGCCCACTTGTGTAGCATCGATGGGTTCACGTTTGGTGGAGTCCCAGGCGCGTTTCATCCCATCCGCGAGCCTTTGCGCGAGGATCATTCTATTGACTTTCGAGCCATCATTGTACTTGCCAGCGGTGATGTTGCCCCCGGCTCCGTTAAAATGAATGTGAAGTGCCTCGGGAACGGCTAGTTGACGCATAAATCTGGCAATTCCCGGAAAATCAGGATTGGCTACGCCGGTCCGGTAATAACTTTGCGGATGCGTGGCATAATAACTCAATACCGCTATCGGCTTATCTTTATTCCAGAAACTAATAAGCGATACCATCGGATCTATTAAGCCTTCAGGTTCGGCCCTGATAGCAGAATCCTTAGTGGCTGAGGTACGGCTGGCACGGACAAGCCCGTTGGCTCCGACGATCCTGCGATTTGAGGAAACTTTGTATACCCTGGCAGAACCAAGCCCCAAATGGGTGACCGGTTGGATATTAGTTAGTGAATTCTTTACCGCAATTTCTAAACGGCGAATGACTTCACGTGAAAAACTTCCGTCAAAACTTAAAGGCTTCAGTCCCGCCGCGATGAGGATACGCTCAGCGCCGAAATCGGATGTCGGCGCATCATGCTGATGAATAGCATGTAATGCCACACGTTCCGGAGTGGTGCCCGCGGCGTTCGCAATGGCCGTTTTAAATTCATCCTGACTATCGTTGGAGATTCCGATCCAATCTACAGAACAAACTACGATCGGCTTTCCGGCACCGGTCAGCACAAAGCCTTTGGCCCTCAAACCTAAATCCCAGGAATTGATCATCGGATCATAGGTGAGATGACTGCCAACAGGAGGAGTAGCGTCAACGTCAAAAGTGGTCAGCCCTAATTGTGCCTGGTTATTGTGCTTTAATGAATCAGTAGTTTTTGCTAAAACTTTATTGTTTAACAATACGACGATCATAAAAAGTATTATCCGGAACTTCATAGTAAACAAGTTTAATTACGGTATCGGTTTAACTAAATTACGAATTTATGGGTACGTTACCGTAAAAAAATGATATTTATTCCTAATAATTTGAAAAAGGCTTCTAAAACCTGCTTAAAACGCACTTTTTCCAATTTTGCAATAAAAATAATACATCAGATCGTGATGCTTTTGAGCTTAATGCTTCAAAAGTCGAAGTGTCAGAATGTTTTTATTTTTCGTAGCTGCTCAGTGAGATGTCGACCGGCTTGTTGGTTCTCCAGGCTCCCGCGGTAAAATCGGGTACATCAATTGAGTTGGATCGGTTGGCAACTGAGCGCTCGCTTAAAGGTTTGATGGCACTCCAGCTGGCAGCATCATATACATCTATATCTAAAGGCAAAGCGTTGCGCAAACAATAGATCAGACGCCAGTCCATCATAAAGTCCATGCCACCATGTCCACCTATTTTTTTTGCCAGCTCACCAATTTTTTTCACGATAGGTGGCTGATATTTCGCTTCCAGCGCTTTCATCTCTTCGGGTGTGAACCAGTTTAAATGATTGGTCGCCACACGTGCCGGAAGCGGATATTTCTGGGCAATGGCTTTTGTACCGCTGATGAGGTGTAGCCTGGAATACGGGCGGGGTGAAGAGACGTCATGTTGGATCATGATGGTCTTGCCCTTGCTGGTCCGGATGGTGCTGACGTTCATGTTGCCGCGAAAGTTTTTACCCCTGAATTCATCGTAAAAGCTATCTTTTGCAGCCAGTTCTTTGGCCATTGGCGCCATCATAAAATCATTACTCGATACGGATACCAGATAGTCCATTTTATCGCCACGGTTAAGGTCCATTGCCTGGGCAATCGGCCCCAAGCCATGTGTAGGGTATAAATTTCCACTTTGATAATTGTCCCGCAAACGCCACATGTCCTGGTATTTGTCCTTCGAAAAGTTCTCTTCCAGCAGATCGTGTAAATAAGCCCCTTCTGCATGGACAATTTCTCCGAAAAAACCCTGGCGCACCATATTCAGGGTGAGCAGTTCAAAGAAATCATAACAGCAGTTTTCGAGCATCATACAATGTTTCCTGGTCCGTTCAGAGGTTTCGACCAATTGCCAGCACTCTTCAATAGTTTCTGCTGCAGGCACCTCAACACCCACATGTTTGTCATGCTCCATTGAAAACACAGCCATCGGGGTATGCAGGTTCCAGGGGGTAGCAATGTAAACCAGATCAATATCATTGCGTTCACACATTTTCTTCCATTCGTTTTCAGCGCCCATATACAGATCCGGTCTGTGCGGTGTATTTGCTATCGCTTTTTT
>CAMLDJ010000285.1 GCA_946478755.1 uncultured Pedobacter sp.
CTCCGCAGTACAGGGCGGCGATACACAGGATCAGAATCTGCTGCAGTTCTTTTTGAATGTGACCGAATTCGGGATGAATGTACAGCAGGCTGCTGAGGCGGCTAATTTCAATTCCAACCAGCTCTGGTTGTCGCTTGGTGGAACAAAAACTGCCGACCGCGAACCTAAGCCTGGTCAGCTTTTATTAAATTCCGGCACCACTGAGGCCATCAAAAATGAGCTGAAGAAAATGGGCTACAGCTTAAGCTTCTCCGATCGTACCAGCGGGCCGATCAACGCCATTTATTTCGATTGGAAACACGGCAGCCTCTGGGGTGGATCCAGTAACCATGGGGAAGATTACGGGATCGGCTGGTAAGGAACATTTGTTGATTTAGGCCTTTATTTTAAAAGGTTTTGTTAGCTTTGGCGGAGAAATCATCTTCAGTTTAATCCGCATGAAACCAGGGAATTTTAAGGTAAATTATGATGGCACAAGCCTCTCAGCAATAATAACAGTACAGCCATCTCTCGCCTTAAAGATCGCATTGTATTTATTGAATATCCTGTTGATCGCTGTGATCCTCTTATTTACACTGGGCGGGGTAGGTGTGATCGTCCTCTTTATCATCGCTTTTGAAATTCTTTTCCTGCGCTATTCCATCTGGAACCTTTACGGCTCCGAACATATGGTCTTCCAAAAGACAACCTTTAGTCGTCAGCAGCTTTATGGTTTTTTCAAGTTAGGGGTGAAGACCTTCAACATCAACAGATCCATCCGGGTGATCCCTTTTCATGAGAACTTCCAGGCAGGTAATAAAGCAATGAAATTGATTTTCGAGTCCTCCGATGATCAGGGCGAACCGGTTAATCTTTATCAGACAGCCTTGAACATTTCCCGCGAGGATTATGTCGTTTTTATGAAGTCATTTAATCAACTGTACAGCAACTAACAGATTGAGAAAGTATATCCTCCTCCTGCTTATAAGTATAAGCTTTTCCGGTTATTCCCAGATTATAAACATTTGTTCCTGGAACATTCAGAATTTTGGTAAGTCGAAGAATGAAGCGGAACTGATCTATATAGCAAATGTGCTGAACGACTTTGACCTGATTGCCATTCAGGAAGTGGTATCTGGATACGGCGGCAGTCAGGCCCTGGCCAGGCTTGTAGATGAACTGAACCGTTTGGGCAGTAACTGGGATTATGTGATCAGTGATCCGACATCAGGTGCAGGCGGTTCAAAAGAGCGTTATGCCTTTATATGGAATACCAGCAAGATTAAGCGGGTCGGGAACCCCTGGCTCGAGGAACATTATGGGCTCGAGATCGAGAGAGAACCGTATTATTGCCGGTTTGCAGTCGCGCGAAAAACATTTACACTTGCCGGCTTCCATGCCCTTCCAAAGTCAAAGCAGCCGGAAACAGAAATCAAGTATTTAAAATACCTGCCGGATCTTTATCCCCAGGACCATATTATTTTTTGCGGGGATTTTAATCTTCCTCAATCACATTCGGTATTCAATCCACTGCGCAAGATAGGCTATATGTCTGCTTTAAAAGGGCAAAAGACTTCCTTAAAACAACGCTGTGTAAATGGCGACTGCCTGGCTTCGGAATATGATAACTTTTACTTTCCCTTTTCAAAAATAAACCTGTTAAAATCAGGAGTTGTTCATTTTTACCAGGACTTCGAGGATGTTGAAACCGCAAGGCTGATCTCTGATCACCTGCCTGTGTATATGCGGCTTTCTTTGGGCGAAATCGCTAAATAATAAAATATTTTTAATATCCTGTCCAATTCTGGAAAGTCCAAACCTTATTGTGGTATAAACAATGATTTAATCACAAAAAAAAACAGAAAATGGAAAACAGAATCAACATTCTTGAAATCGGACAAGCAGCGTTAAGATCACTAAACGGCTTAAGTTTTTACCTTGCAAAGTCTCCGTTGGACGAAGCGCTTTTAAATCTTGTGTATTACAGGGTATCGCAAATAAACGGTTGTGCCTTTTGCCTGGATATGCATTCTAAAGACCTGTTGGCAAAAGGGGAGAACATGCAGCGTTTGTTGGTGATGGATGCCTGGAGAGATGCTCCTTTTTACACTGAACGCGAGCGGGCCGCCTTGTCATGGGCAGAATCATTAACCAGGCTAAACGGGCATAGTGTACCTGATGAGGTATATAGAGAAGCAAGTCAGCGATTCAATGATCAGGAACTCATAGACCTTACCCTGGCAGTCATTGCCATTAACAGCTACAACCGTGTTAATCTTGCTTTTTCAGCGCCTGTAGGCGATTATCAGCCTGGTCAGTTTAGTGTTCACGCGAAATAATTCTTATATTTAAAACACGTTAAAACAGAAAAATGAAAGATTTTGTATTGCTATTTCGTCAGCCAAGCTACGATAACAGTAAGGCTACCCCGGAAGAGACGCAGGCACTGGTTAAGAAATGGAACGATTGGATAGGCGGCATTGCCGCGCAAGGCAAGATAAAAAATGGCATGCGTCTGGCATTGGATGGTAAAGTGCTAAAAGCCGGAGGCCTGGTTACCGATGGTCCATTTGTAGAGATCAGGGAACGATTGGGGAGCTTTATGGTAATCCAGGCAGATAGTCTGGAAGAAGCCATTACGCTGGCCCACGGCTGTCCGGCCCTGGACGCAGACGGCAGTGTAGAGATCCGCGCAGCATTTGAATAAATGGAGCAAACATTTTTAAAGACCTTATTTCAACAGGAGTTTACCAAAATGGTAGCGGTAATCAGCAAGCTGTTTGGTTTGCAGCATATAGAACAGGCAGAAGACATTGTAAGTGAAACTTTTCTTTTGGCCACCGAAAGGTGGGAAGTCAAAGGTATCCCTGTAAATCCGACAGCATGGTTGTATACGGTTGCCAAGCAAAAAACACTGGCGTACTTCCGCAGAAATAAGGTCTTTGAAGAGAAAGTAATGCCCGCTGTTACCCTTAGCCATCAGGAAGATCATGAAATGACTGAGCCGGATTTTTCAACGGCGAACATTAAGGATAGCGAGCTGCAAATGATGTTTGCTATCTGTGATCCGGTCATTGCCAGCGAGGCGCAGATCGGCCTGGCCTTGCGTATCCTCTGCGGTTTCGGAATAGACGAAATCGCTGAAGCTTTCCTTAGCAATAAAGAAACGATCAATAAGCGGCTGTTTCGTGCAAAAGAGAAGCTGCGTACAGAGAAAGTTGCACTCGCAATTCCTTCGGATCAGGAAATGAGCAAACGTTTAAACAATGTGTTACACATTATTTATCTGCTTTTTAGCGAAGGTTATTATTCCACTACCCAGAACCAGGTTTTAAGAAAGGACCTTTGCCTGGAAGCTTTAAGGCTGGGTTTAATACTTACCGGATATGAAAAAACCGATCTACCGAAAACCAATGCACTTCTTGCCCTGATGTGCTTCCATGCTTCCCGTTTCGATGCCCGCCAAAATAGCAGTAATGATTTGGTCTTGTACGAAGATCAGAATAAGGAATTGTGGGATGAGGAACTGATCAGACAGGGGGAAAATTTTTTAAGCCGTTCGGCAAGCGGAGATGAACTGACTTCCTATCACCTGGAGGCACGAATTGCGTACTGGCATTGCATGAAGGAAGACAGTAAGGAAAAATGGGAAGAGATCCTCCAGCTTTATAATCAGTTGCTGCTGATCAATTATTCACCAGTTGTAGCCCTTAACCGCACTTATGCTTTGTACAAGGCAAATGGACAGCAGGAAGCTTTAGTAGAAGCAGAGAAGCTTAAACTGTCGAACAATCATTTCTATTATGTGTTGCTTGGTGAATTGTACCGGAATACTGATCATAGCAAAGCCAGGCTGAATTTCCAGAAAGCCTATACACTGGCTAAAACCGATGCAGAACGGCAGGGGATCGAGGCGCAAATAAAGTTACTATGACATGGTGTTAAAGAACCTATTGATCCTAAAATTAATTCAATGATTTTCCAAAAGGAGAGAAAGCGAGGTTCATTAGCTTGAAATGTTGCCTACCCCAAGGGATTCCAATAATTGTAATGCAGAGCAACACACCAAAGAAAAGATGAGTAAGCACAATCCAGAAGCCGCCAAATATTAGCCATATCACATTCATTATCGTAGAAAGACAGCCGGTATTAGAAGAAGTATCTGTGATCCTGACACCAAAAGGAGCGAGGCCTAATATGGCGAATTTGAAGCATTGCAGCCCAAAGGGGATACCTACAATCGTAAGACATAAGATCAGACCGCCAATGATGTATTCAAAGAAAATAAATATTCCGCCAAAAATGATCCAGATGATATTGCCTAATAAATTCATAGTCTTTTTATGATATAGATAAAATAAGTCGGCCTTAGTTACAGGAGATCCGTAAAAATGCCTTGCATGGCCAGTGCAGCGAGCGCTGCAAAAAGTGTATTTAGAAAGTTGACCATATTATTGCCTATAAGGTTTTTTCTTTCCAGCGTCGCACCCAGCACAGAATCCATCAGGTTCCCAAGTATACCTGCGAAAAGAACGATCAGCGCTGTTTTATTCAATCCGGCGTACAGGACTGCGATGATACCCGCTCCTGCGGTTCCTATCCACAAACCTTCCAGGCTCACCACACCATCCAGGCCATTTGTTTCCCTTTTAAAGGTAGTGATGTGGTAAAAGCGGCGTCCATATACCATACCCAGTTCTGAAGATAAAGTATCAGCCAGCGCAGAAGCGAGGCTGGCGGCCATCATCATGATGTAGATCTCCGTATGTTGCGGGTCGATGATCGACAGGATCGCCGTTAAGCCGGCGACACCCCCGTTGGCCAGCACCTGTCCGCTATTCCGTCCCTGATCAGCCAGGTTGTCGGCATGTAGCTTTGCTTTAATCGTTTTCTTATGGGCCGTTGCCCAGATGCTGAGCAGGAAAAAACTGAGCAGCATTAAAATACCCCTGATCTGACCGGCATGTAGTACCAGGAGGCCAATGCCGGCAGCGGTAAAGGCGCCAGAAAGGGTTATTTTTTTCTTTTTTACACTTATCGCCATAATGCCGAAGAGAGATAAAAGTATAAATAGTATGTAAGAGGTTGAAAGTGATGACATTAGCTTGTTTTTTTTAACAGACTGCCGATAAACAGCCGGCTAAAAGTAAAGACCTTTTCTGAGGCTGGTAACGAGGTTTTGAAGATAGTGAAATAAGAACAAGTATGGGCTCTGGCATAACCTTTGTAATTATCCCGTTACATAAAATCATCTATCATGAAAAAAGCAATTCAAATTTTCAGTTTATTCTTAATCGCAACTGCGGTTATGATCTCCTGTAAAAAGGACAAAGACCCGGCAACAACAGACTTGTTTGTGGGCACCTATCATGGTTCTGTTTCTTATAGTGAAGACGACAGTAACATTACAAGTTCGGATGGAAAAGTGACCGTTACCAAGGTGGGGGACACTTACAGTTTTTATTTCGGTAATAACATTCCGGATATTACCGGTGTAAAGTTTGAGAAGTCGGGCGACAACACCTATGTGAGTATCGGGAGTGGTGTAACCGGCATTACCATTAATGCCAGTTCCTTAAAAATCCTGGTTTCGAGGGATGGGGCCACCTGGACGGCCGACTGTACAAGGTAATTAAATTTGACTATTCAAGAATGGATTGCTGGTTACGGCAATCCATTTTTTTTGACAATTTTCAGATCTAAAAAAGGCCCCTTCAATCCTGAAGGAACCTTGTTATATAGCATGGAAAAAAGAAAACTAAGGTTGGCCAGAGCCGTTTTTAATGCCTGTGATTTGCATCAGGTGATTACGCAAAGTCGGTAAATGCTTTGCTGCAAAAGTCTTGATCTTGGGATCTGACGATTGGGCGCCGCGTTCAAACAGGATTATCGCATTTTTATGGTCATCAATCATCATTTGAGTATAAGTACTATCAAACGCCGTACCTTTTAGGTTGCTTAATTGCTGTACAGCCATGCTCACATCCTGCTCGGTGAGGAGTTTTAAGGAATCAGTTCCAATACCCATAGTTCTGCCTGTGCCAGTCCTGGCGTCCAGGGTTCCTGTTGTGTTATTTTTATTTCCAATAATAGCGGTATTACTGGTAGTGCCGATAGTGCTGCTTGTGCTGGCAGTTCCAGTTGCATCTGCGTTACCCGTTGTGCCGGTAGTTTCGCTGGTACTGGTGGTAACATTGCCTGTGGTACCAATGGTTCCGGTCGTCCCTGTTGTGCCACTGCCTGTTGTGCCGACAGTTGGGATATTGCCTGTACGACCAGCATTTCTTCCGGGCATATTGCCCGTATATGGTTTTGGAAATTTAATATTTTTAGACCTGGCGAGCAGCTTCAGCTCCTCATTCACTTTGGTGTGGTCGCCCACCATCATCATTCCAAACGATTTAATCCGTGCATCCTGCGCATTCACCTTAGCCAGTTTGCCGGTTGCGACCTCCTTCATGCCGCTAATTGCGGCCTGGTTGATAAACTGTTTCGCCGTCATGCTGTTATTCCTGTTTCCGGTCGTCGTCTGCGCCAAGCATGTGCCCGATAGAGCCAATAAAACAAAGGCACAATTCATTAATATTTTCATAGTTATTATAGTTTTGATTTTAATTACTGGATTGGATTATTTTTATCCTTATTGGAGGACTCCATCATTTTATGCATTCGCTTTATGGAAGAAGTCGGCATTGGGAGAAAAATCAAGCTCACTATGCATCAAGGCTTTATTAACCCCTTAATCTCATATGCCGTCGCCTAATGAGCTTGTATACTTTTTAACAGTCCAGAAACTGCTTTGTTAGCGGGCGTAATACTGTTTATTCGATAATTTAATGCGTCTAATACGGAGTAAAATACGCATAATGCTAAACATTGGTTGCGGTTATCCCAGCCGGTTGACCAGTTTATGAAAAGTGCTGGCATCGCCATTTTCCTTTTTATCCTGGTAAAGCAGATCAAGATTATCCCTTTCAAAATCTATAAAGAA
>CAMLDJ010000286.1 GCA_946478755.1 uncultured Pedobacter sp.
CAAGATGTTCGGGTTTCAGAATCTCTGTCGTTGCCCTTCCCTCATTACAATAGCGGAAGGGATCATCAAATAAGCCCAACTTATACTTGGCTTCTAAAACCAGCCGGCAGGCATCGTCGATTCTTTGTGCTTTTACTTTACCCTGCTGTACAGATCTTTTAAGGGTAGTTAAGAACCCTTCACCCACCATATCCATATCTACTCCTGCATTTAATGATAAGGCGGAAACCGTTTGCAGGTCGCCAAGTCCATGATCTGTCAGTTCATTCACCGCAGTATAATCGGTAACCACCAAGCCCTTAAACCCCCATTGCCTGCGTAACAAATCTGTCATCAGCCATTTATTTGCTGTAGCCGGTACACCATTGATGTCATTAAAGGAAGTCATAATACTGCCCGCGCCCGCATCAAGCGCTGCTTTGTAGGGCGGCAAGTACTCGTTATACATGCGGTCAAGACTCATGTCGGTCGTATTGTAGTCCCTACCTGCTTCAGCGGCACCATAAAGGGCAAAATGTTTTACACAAGCCATCATCGTATTGTATTTCGAGAGGTCATCCCCCTGGTAACCGCGAACCATTGCTCTGGCGATTTGCGACCCCAGGTAAGGATCTTCTCCTGAACCTTCAGATATCCTTCCCCAGCGCGGGTCCCTCGAAATATCCACCATAGGGGAGAAGGTCCAGTTGATGCCATCTGCCGTAGCTTCAACAGCTGCAATCCGGGCTGTGTTCTCAATCAGGGTCATGTCCCAGCTGCAAGATAACGCAAGGGGTATGGGAAAGGTAGTTTTGTAACCATGGATTACGTCCTGGCCAAATATAATCGGAATTTTTAGCCGGCTTTGTGTGACGGCTGCTTCCTGTGTCTTACGGATCTTTGCAGGAGTGGTCAGACTAAAAATACCTCCAACCTGTCCTTTTTTTATTTTATTTTCGACATCTGTACTGATTACCGACCCGGTCGTCGCCTCTCCTCCGGTAAGCAAATTGAGTTGGCCTATCTTTTCATCCAATGTCATTTTTGACATCAGCGTCCTGATAAAAGTGTTCATTTTCTGATTGGCGGAAGGAACCGTTTTTTTTTTCTGTGCCATTGCTATGCCCCCACTTAAAAACAGCGCTATAGTGTATAAAAGAGTGATAAGATTTAAAGATGTCGCTTTCATGATCATGTGTTTTTAAATTTTGTCAAGGCTTGTTTAGTTGACCCTGATAACGCTGGTCTTTTTAGATACGCCACTTTCATTAATGGCTTCAATGCTGAAATAATAGGGCTTGTCTTTATCCATTCCTTTATACCAATACTCATTGGAATTGTATACCATAATGCAATTGTATAATTTATCAGGTGCTGTACCCAGGTAAATATTATAAGCGTAAGCATCGGCTACAGGCGGCCATTTTATCCAGGCACTGCGTTTATCTTTCTCTGTTCTGAGCACCACGAGTCCTTCTACACTTTTCGGCGGGTTGCCGCTTGCGTTTCCAAAAACCCGGATACCACTAATGGCAAATTTTCCGGTGGGCATATGTATGTTCTCCAGCTTGATGAAACGACTTGTTATAGCCTGTTCCAGTTCAATGTAATCATGGGGGACATCGGTTTTGTTCTTACTTTTATCTGCCAGTATTTTCCATTTGATGCCATCAGTTGAGGTCCATAGCCTGTATTGATGATAAATATGCTGCTGTTTGCCCAGAAATTCTGCGTCCTGGTCTGCATAGTTGATCTGAATGGCATTTACTTTGGAAATATTTCCAAGATCTGTCTGGATCCATTCTCCTTGATTACCGGTTGCTGCGCTCCAATAGGTTTTAATGCTTTCATCAACTGCATTGTTGGCAGCGTAAGCACCATAAGTGGAGGATACCCTAACGGGTTTATTGTAGTTAAGCAACATCCAGCCGGTGAAACCACTTTTTAGATGATTGGACTTTTCAGTAGGCAGGAAATGTGGGTAGTCGCCAAACGCCGCATCCATATACATGACATCGTCTTTGTCGAAGCCGGCTGGCCATATGCCAAGCCTGCGTTCAAAATTATTTTTTACGGATATGGCTATGGTGGCTACATGCCAGTAATTGCTCCATTTATCCTGGTAAGTGGCCCCATGACCAGCACCACGGGCAAAGCCACCTGGTTTATAGGAGAAGGGGAGCGATTGGTGTTCAAAAGGCCCCAGAGGACTTTTGCCTATAGCCACTCCGTCAGCATAACCACTGAATTCTGTTCCGGGTGCACCGTACTGAAGGTAATATTTATCGTTGTGCCGGGTTACCCAGGCGCCTTCCATAAATGGATCCAGAAAGGTATTGTCCAGGAATTCCCCAAAACGCTGCCAGCCAAAACGATCGGGGTTCAGGAGTAAAAGTTCTTTCCGTGTACCAATGGGCTCAAATGTTTTGCGGTTCAGCTCAATTCCATATAACGGATAAACATTGCTGCTGCCATTGTACATGTATAATCTGCCGTCCTCATCTATAAAATGGGCTGGGTCCCAGCCACCGATCTCGAATTCATGAACCGCTTCCTTCCATTGGTTGTTTTTAGGATCGGTGCTCATCCATATCGGGAAATTCCTGGAGTATGTAGAGCCAAAAACAAGCATGGTATCACCCTGGATCCATACCGAGGGTGCGCAAAGATCATCGTAAACTTTGTGCTCCGGTCTTAGAAAATTTTTAGATACAAATTTCCAGTTGTACATATCGCTGCTCCACCAATAGCCCCATTGATTGGTAGAGAACAGATAATAATCACCTTTATAAGTAACAATTACCGGATCTGCTGTGGCCCGGTGCCTGCCTTGTTCTGAAAAATTTGGAATAGGTGTGTACCCATAATCCAGATTTATTGGATTGCAGTAGGTACGCTGTTTCTTTTGCGCGAATGCCCCTATACCGAAGATGAGCATGAGGAATAAAGAAATGTGTTTTTTCAAAGCCATAATCTACAAAGCAGGGCTGTTGAACCCTAATTTTTTAAGTCCTTTTTTTACATCCGGACTGCTCATAAATAATTTCCATAATAAACCACTGCGGTAATTTTCTATCATTACAATAATCGGCCCCTGGTCAATGGCCAGATGTGATTTAGCATACCAGCCCTTTTCTTCACTAAAAGCGTCAATAAAGCCGTATTCGCTCCATAGCTTGTCGCCCATTTTGTAATAATAATGCTTTAATGCCTGCATAGCATATTCCGGCGTATAAGGGAAAGAGGACAATGCAGCTGTCGGTGTAATTACACCGAGGTCTTCCGTCGGCGAGTGGGCCGCGTAACCACCCCAACTATCACTGGCCGTTAAACCCCAGCTGTCGGCGCTATAGCCCTTGTATTTTTTTGGGTTTTCTATGCAATAGGCCCTGTTAATAAGCACATGGTTTTTGTTCTGCTGCCAATAATCCGCATATCGGTCCTTTAGCCCCCGTGGGTCTAAGCCAAGAAAGGAATATTGAGAAAAGAACAGCGGCCCGCCGTAATCAAAGCCAAGTGGAAGCGTTACGCCGTTAAACGTCCGGCCATTGAAAAACGTATTGCTATTTGCCCAGCCTTCATCGTATACACGTTTAGTGATGGTGTGTTTTGGCCCGGCTGCTGCCAGCACATAAGTGATCAGACATTCATTCCATCCTTTGATCTGGTGATTCATGCTCCATCCATTATTCGGGCTCCAATGCCAGTACAATACGTTTTGGTTTTGGCTGAACCAATCCCATTCTATCCCTTCCCACATCCATAGTATTTTGTTCCGGATGTCGCGTTCAACAGCATTATCACCGGTATAATACTGCCTGGCGGTTAGTAATCCCTGAAACAAAAATGAAGTTTCCACCAGATCAGCACCATCATCTTTCAGGCTAAAGCGGATTGTTTTTCCTGTTTCTCCATTTAGCCAGTGTGGGAAAGCGCCATGATACATATCAGCTTTCCACAGGAAATCTACTATCTTTTTCGTACGTTCTGCGGCTTGCTGGCGCGTGATGAATTTACGTTCTGCAGCAACAATGATGGCCATGATACCGAAACCTGTACCTCCGGTGGTTACTACTTCCTGGCCATAGTCGAATGACCTGTTGCTTCGCTCCCGTGCCATGCCGCTAACAGGGTGTCCGAAGTCCCAGAAGTACCGAAAGGTTTGCTTCTGTACCAGGTCGAGCAACTGGTCATCACTGAGATTTTTTTTAATGCCTTTTTCAGGTTTGATGCGTATTTTCGTTTTTGACGGGGATTGTGCATAGCAGGCCTGTACTACAAGAAGCAGGATGAAAAGTGGAATGAGGAACCGGAATAAGTTATTTTTAGTACGCATATTGAAAAGGACATTTGTGTTTAACATATCATATGTATTTTAAAGATCGGGAGCCGAAAAGCCGAGCTTTTGCATTCCGGATTTTACTTCCGGGCAACTCATAAATAAGTTCCATAGTAGTTTGCTGCGGTGGTTTTCGATCATGATGATGATTGGTCCCTGGTCTATGGCCAGAGTTGAACTGGCAAACCACTGTTGCTGTAAAGAAAAGGCATCTACAAATCCATATGCTGCAAATATTTTGTCGCCAAGCTTGTAATAAAAGAACTTAATGGCGTTCATAGACTCGTTTGGGGTATAGGGAAGCGAAGCTATTGCGGCAGTAGGGGCAATCACACTCACATCGTTTGCGGGCGAGCTGGCCGTATAGCCATTATTAATGTCGCTTGCGGTTAAGCCCCAGCACTGTTCGCTGTAACCGTAATAGTCTTTGGGATTTGCTTTGCAATAGTTGTAGTTAATCAGTGCATGCGCTTTATTCTGTACTTCATAATTGGCGTAAGCATCCGTTAATCCAATGGGATTAATACCCAAAAAAGAGTAATGCGCAAAGAATAGCGGTCCGCCCTGATCCGGACCCAGGGGTAATGGAATGCCGTAGTAAACCCTGCCGTTTTTAATGGCTCCGTTTTGTGCCCATCCATTGTCGTATACCGATTTTGGAATGGTATGTGTAGGTGAAGATGCTGCCAGCACATAAGTGATGAGTGCTTCATTCCAGCCAGTTATCTGCATATTTATATCCCAGTTGTAATCAGGGCTCCAATGCCAGTATAGCGTATTGCTGTTGTCTTTTCTGTACCAGTCCCATTCTACTGCCTGATAAATGTTATTAATATCTGCTCTTAAGGCAGTCTCGGCAGGATCAGCACCATTGAAATATTGCCTTGCGGATAATAATCCCTGCATCAATAGGGAGGTCTCTACCAGATCGCCTCCATTGTCTTTCTGACTGAAGGGAACGACTTTTCCGGTGTTTCCGTTTAACCAGTGCGGATAGGCGCCATGAAAGCGATCGGCCGTTTTTAAAAAATTAATTATCTTTTGAACTCGGGCAAGGCCTTCCGTCCTGCTAATAAAATTTCTATGGATCCCTGTTACCAGGGCCATTACTCCGAATCCGGATCCGCCGCTGGTCACCACATCACCGGAAGTGTTTCTTTCTCTCGCCATTCCGCTTTGTGGATGACCGAAATCATAAAAGTATTTAAAGGTTTGCTGCTGTATTTTAGTCAGCAGCTCTTCGTCAGTTATCCTTGGAAATTTGTCGGTATCATCTACCCCGGTATTGAAGGTGATGCTAACCTCCGTTTGAAGATTTCCGCCTGCAGTAGATTTTAGTGTGGTCGGCACCCTTACGTTGTAGACGCTTATACCCGCCAGGCTCGCAGTTGGTCGAATTACGATCGTATTCCCATTTTCCAGTATAGCTGTAAAAGCAACACTTACCGCACTGCTTAGGTTCTTAAAAATGATGTTTGCCGATAGGTTGGATGCATTTACGGCAGTTGAAAAGCTTATTTTGATAACCGGGTCAACAGCTGTATTGTTGTAGGGGCCTGTCGTTACGCCATTTATAACTACGGCTGTTTCCCGGAAGGTTAGGGGTACAGGGCTATCCTCTTTTCCTTTTTTACAGGAGAGGAAGAGAAAAATTAACAGGAACAAGCAGATGTATATTTTATTCATGGGTTAAGCATTTAAAAAGACTGCCGGACAGCCTCCGGCAGTCTTTTAAATTTTGTGCAGATTTATCTGCCTTGTCTTTCCAGAATAGAAAGTGCAGACACTTCTATGGCAGTTAGGGCTTTGTTGTAAATCCTGACTTCATCCATTTTTCCTGGCAGATAACCCGCCCAGTCCTGGGCCCCTGCACCTGTGGTACTGCTCGGAACAGTCATAAAATGCAATGCGCCAAAAACGATGGGGCCTACATTAATAAACCGGATAGGTCCCATGTTTGCTTGTGTAGTTGTTCTGGCAAGAGAGCCATTTACATAAGATTTGAAATTTCCGGCTCCATCATAGGTAATTACATATTGCACCCAATTGTTAAACCCGTTCTGTACATCCTGGATATTGTTGTCAAACGATGCTCCATTGTCATTGTAAAGCGCTTTGAAGCGTGCCAGCGTAGTCGTTCCCCCATTTTCAAAGAAAACATTAATGTTCCCCCAGAAACCTTGGGTATCTCCCAAACTAAATATTCCGGTAGCACCGGTATTTTGAGGTGTATTCACCCAAAAGCTTACGGTGTATTGTGTCATAGTCCGAACTGCGGTACTCGCAACGGCTGTGGCATATGCTTTTTTTGTTGCATCTGGATTGCCGGTAAGTGCCTTTCCTTTAAGCCCTTCAGTAAAGGTCATTCCGGCATTTGTGCCGGTGGTGTTGGAAACGGAATCGAGCAAGTTATCGGCGTTGAAATTCCAGTAAGCCACCAGATTAGTAGGTGCAATTTCAATGGATGCGGAATAGCCCCCCGCCGTTTTTGGTATATCACCTGGCGGGAAATCGTCATTGTTGTCGTTTTTTGTACAGGAAAATAATAATGTACTTCCAATTATTATACCTGCAAAGCCTATATTTAAATTTCTAAATTTCATCTTCTGATTGTCTTAAGGTGATTAATAATTGTTTTGAGTTAA
>CAMLDJ010000287.1 GCA_946478755.1 uncultured Pedobacter sp.
AAGGTTTAAATAAATATTGAGTTGTGCAATACGTTTTTAATTTTTTTACATTTTTCAGTTAATTTTAATGGCATTTTGATGGGGATAAAGCCATTAAGACCGATTAAAATGATGTCTTAACCTTTTAATAACAATAAACCGCTTTTAAATTAACGCTCAAATCTGAGCGACACACAAAAATAAGAACATATATTTACCTTAACAACAAAAAACCAGGCCAGATATTTTTAATATGAAAAAACACTTTTTTATCCTATGCCTGATTATTCCCGCAACTGTATTTTCACAAAACCTCAAACTGGACAGAACAATTTTAGATACGCTGGGTTCCAAAACTATGTGGGGAAGAGGTTATACAAATAGCGGACTGGATAAGGCTGCAGATTATATTTCGGCACAATTTGAGGCTTATGGATTAGCTCCGATGGATGGAAAAACGTTCAAACAGCCTTTCTCCTTCCCTGTAAACACTTTTCCCGGGCCTATGGAGCTTAAACTAAATGGCAGGCGGCTCGTTCCCGGAAAAGAGTTTATTATTATGCCGGAAAGTGCTGGAACAAGCGTACGCTGCGAGCTGGAGCAAAAAGACAGTTCCTCATTTATCTCCCCGGAAAACCGTATCCTATTGATCCTGAAAGACAAACTCACCTGGTCGGTAAGTAATCAGATGGCCGACTATACCGGAATTGAGGTGATGAAGGGTTTAGTAGAAAAACCATTGAGCATTGAACTGACTGTTGGAAATAAATTTATCCCGGATTACAAAGCATCGAACATTTGCGGTATGGTGAAAGGAACCTTACATCCTGACTCTTTAATCGTACTGACCGCTCATTATGACCATTTGGGAGGAATGGGCAGTAATACTTATTTTCCCGGCGCAAATGACAATGCCAGCGGAGTCGCGCTTTTGCTGAATCTGGCCAGATATTATACTGCAAATCCTCCGCCCTATAGCATGGCATTTATCTGCTTCGCTGCAGAAGAAGCGGGACTCCTGGGCTCCAAATACTTCACAGAGCACCCGCTTATCGACCTGAGCAGCATCCGTTTTCTCATTAACGTGGATATGGTTGGTACCGGTGAAACAGGAATAACAGTTGTAAACGCAACACTGTACCCAAAAGAATTCGCACTGTTAAATCAGATTAACGATGCCCATCAATACCTGGTAAAGATTAATTCGAGAGGGAAAGCCGCCAACAGCGACCACTACTTTTTCAGCGAGAAAGGTGTTCCTGCTTTTTTTACGTATACCACCGGTGGGACAAAAGCTTATCATGATGTGAATGATCGGCCTGGCAGCCTTCCCCTTACGGCCTACAATAACCTTTTTAAGCTTTTTGTAGATTTCAACAGTAAACTAATGGAGTAAGCTCTTTTTTATTTTAATCCCTCTTAATTAAACCAATTTCCCTTAATTTCGTTGTTATATAAAAATAAACCTGATTATGTTCGACAAATTAATGGCGGCACAACAAAAAGCCGACGAAATAAAGAAACGCCTGGATACAATTTCTGTTTTTGCTGAAGTTGAGGGCGGTGCCATACGTATCACCGCGACAGCCAATAAAACAATTACGGCGGTAGAAATTAAGGAAGACTTTTACGGACAAGCTGACAAAGAAGAACTGGAGGAGTTGCTGCTTACGGCTATCAATAAAGCGTTAAGCCAGGCGGAACAAGTAAGCGCAACAGAGATGCAGGCCGCGACTAAAGATATGCTGGGCGGTCTTGGTGGTATGTTTGGACAATAATACAATTCACTAGCAGATGAAATATACATATTACGGTCAATCCTGCTTTCAGCTGGAAGCCGATGGCAAAAAATTTCTTTTTGATCCTTTTATTACCCATAATTCTCTGGCAAAGCATATCGATATAAAAAGCATTGAGGCTGATTATATTCTGGTGAGTCACGGGCATGGCGATCATATCGCCGATCTGGCAGCAATTGCAAACCAAACCAATGCCAAGGTGATCGCCATGGTGGAAGTTGCAGACTGGATAAGAAAACAGGGCGTGAAAAACGTTACTGATGTGAACTTCGGTAAATCGAAATTCGATTTTGGAACCCTGAGAACAGTGTGGGCGGTACATTCAAGCAGTAATCCCGATGGCAGCTATGGTGGAAACCCTGCCGGATTTGTACTCGAACTGGGGGGCAAATCAATCTATTTCGCGGGAGATACAGCCCTGACGCTGGAAATGAAAATCCTTGCCGATCTTTATCACCTGGATTATGCTATCCTTCCGATCGGGGGCCATTACACCATGGATGTTGATGACGCGTTGGTTGCGACAAAGTTCCTGGATTGCAACAAGGTGATTGGCGTACATTACAATACCTTCCCACCCATACAGATTGACACGGAAGAAGCAAAGGCCAAATTTAAAAGAGAAAACAAAGCTTTGCTTTTGCCGGCCATCGGTGAAACGATTGAGCTTTAATGCGCAGCGAGCCAGTTATCTCCTTCACCAATCTCTACTTCAATCGGCACAGTTGTTTTGATCGCGGTCTTCATGCGGTGCGCAATGATGGTTTTCATGACTTCGACTTCGGTCTTCAGCACATCAAACACCAACTCATCATGTACCTGCATGGTCATTTTAGATTGCAGCCCCTGATCCTGAATGTCCTTATGAATGTTGATCATTGCTACCTTGATCATATCCGCAGCGGATCCCTGGATGGGTGCATTGATCGCATTTCGCTCCGCAAAACCACGAACGGTCTGGTTGGCGGAGTTGATATCACGCAGATACCTTCTCCTGCCCAGGATGGTTTCCACAAAGCCATTTTCACGGGCAAAATTCATGGTGTCTGACATATATTTCCTGATACCGGGATACTGTGTAAAATACTGCTCAATGATTTCTGCAGCTTCCTTTCTTGGAATGCCCAGGTTTTGGGAAAGGCCAAAAGCAGACTGTCCATAAATGATCCCAAAGTTGACCGCTTTGGCATTCCGCCGCTGCGTTGAATCCACTTCTTCAATGGAAATACCGTATACCTTGGCAGCAGTAGCCGTGTGGATGTCTATCCCTTTGTTAAAGGCATCCAACATATTTTCTTCTTTACTGATATCTGCAATGATCCGCAATTCTATCTGTGAATAATCGGCGGATAGCAGCACATGGTTTTCGTCTCTCGGAATAAAAGCTTTACGCACTTCCCTGCCTCTTTCTGTTCGGATGGGGATATTTTGCAAATTAGGGTTGTTGGAACTCAGCCTTCCCGTTGCCGCAACAGCCTGGTTAAAACTGGTGTGTACACGCCCCGTCTTCGGGTTTACCAGCAGAGGCAAAGCATCAACATAAGTTGATTTTAATTTCTGCAGCTGACGAAAATCCAGGATATCCTGAACAATATCGCTTTTATTTGCCAGCGCCAATAACACGTCTTCCCCGGTTTGATATTGGCCCGTTTTGGTCTTTTTAGCTTTAGGATCCAGCTGCAGCTTATCAAAAAGCACCTCGCCAAGCTGTTTGGGCGATGCGAGGTTAAACTTAATGCCACACTTGTCGTACACATTTTGTTCAAATTTCCTAATATCCAGCTCCAGCTCCTTAGAGTAATTGATCAGGGTATCCATATCAATCCGAACGCCCTCTTTTTCTATATCCGCCAGGACATAGATCAAAGGGTTTTCGACCTCCGTAGCCAGTTTTTCCGCATTTAACGTTTTAAGCATTGGCCTGAAGACATTCGCCAGCTGTAAAGTGATGTCAGCATCCTCGGCTGCATAATCTACAACCTGTTCTACCGGAACCTCACGCATCGTACCCTGCGCTTTACCCTTGGCGCCTATTAAGGTGGTAATTGAGATCGGAGAATAATTTAAATAATTCTCAGAGAGCACATCCATATTATGCCTGGTATCCGGATCAATCAGATAGTGGGCGAGCATGGTATCAAACAGCCTTCCTTTTACAGATACGCCATACCATTTTAAGATCAGCATATCGTATTTTATGTTCTGACCGATTTTAACAATGTTTTCATTCTCCAGGACGGGACGGAATTCTTCAACGATCCGTTGCGCTTCCTCCCTTTCCGCAGGCAAGGGGATGTAATAACCCTCGCCTGGCTTAATACTAAATGACAGCCCTACCAGATCAGCCAGATTTGCATCGGTTCCGGTTGTCTCTGTATCGAAGGAGATGCTTTCCTGCTGCTGCAACAGCGCCACCAGTGCTTCCCGCAATTCCGGCGTATCCGCAAGCCTGTAGTCATGTTCTCTGTTCGCTATCGTATTAAGGGGAATTACAGGATCAGCAATTTCAGGTATCGTAACCTGCGGTGTAGTAACCACTTCTACATAGCTGACGGTCTCGCTGACAACATTACCGAATAAATCCGTTTGCTGTGAGACAACAGTGCTTGTTCCTCTATTAAATCCATCGCCAAACACCCTTTTTCCGATCGTTCTGAATTCCAGTTCTGCAAACAATGGCTCCAGCAACTCTCTGCTTGGTTCTTCTACCTCCAGACTTGTTTCATTAAATTCTACCGGCACATTGAGTATAATGGTAGCCAGCTTTTTAGAAACCATGCCCTGTTCTGCATACGTTTCTACATTTTCCCTTTGCTTACCTTTCAATTCATGCGAATGTGCAATGATATTTTCAACCGATCCGTATTGTTTGATTAATGATTTTGCGGTCTTTTCGCCTATACCGGGAATGCCCGGAATATTATCAACGGCATCACCCCAAAGGCCCAGAATGTCTATGACCTGCTCTACCCGCTCTATTTCCCACTTGTCTAGCACTTCCTTTACGCCCAGTATTTCGATATCGTTTCCCATGCGGGCAGGCTTGTAAATGAAAATATTGTCTGATACCAGCTGGGCAAAGTCCTTATCCGGGGTCATACAAAATACCTGAAAACCTTGCTTTTCGGCCTCTTTAGCCAAAGTGCCGATAATGTCATCGGCTTCAAAGCCATCTTTTGTGATCACAGGAATCCGAAACCCCTCTATCAGCTTAAAAATATAAGGCAATGCTGCCGAGAGATCTTCGGGCATGGCCTGGCGATGTGCCTTATAAGCCTCGAAATCAGTATGCCTTTCCGTAGGTGCGTCGGTATCAAAAACAACGGCAATATGCGTTGGATTTTCCTTTTTTAGTACCTCCATTAAAGTATTGGCAAACCCCATCACTGCAGAGGTGTTAATCCCTGTTGAAGTAAACCTGGGGTTCTTACTCAATGCAAAATGTGCCCTGTAAATCAGCGCCATACCGTCAAGAAGAAAAAGTCGTTTCATATTTCTATTTCATGTTACTCGGATAAAGGTACTAATACTCCGGTGATCATGTTAACACCTTGATGTATTTTTCTCAGATCTTATAAAAACTCCGGGTGCTATGTAGTCGAAATCAAATCCATTCTAATTCGATATTTGTTGCCATTTGCCATAACAAAAACAGAATAATTCCCGTTATTTGATCATCTGAAGCCTTCCTAATTAAAGGCTTCATCCAGCAATTAAAAATAAAGAGGATGAGAGAAATAAAAGCACATGCCTGGTTACTGGTGATTTGTATAACAGGACTCTGTATGACGGCGATTGGCGCAAAGGCGCAGGATATAGTGGTCATTTCAGAGGGAAATTTTGTCCGGGGCACGATACAGGGCACCGATTTTTCGACTGTAGTCTTAAAAAATGAAGATGAAACCCTTTCTTCCTACAAGGCCAAAGATATCAGGGAGTTTTTATGGAACGGAGATACTTATGTGAGCAAACCCATTGTCATAAAAAAGCGCATGGAACTTCGCTTTTTTAAAATTGTGGAGCGGGGAGCAGTAAATTTATACAGCATTGGTGGCAGTACAGGGCTTGAAGAGCCACAGCCAAGAAGGGCCCGCGTCAGACCAAGCATAGGCATAGGTGGCGGCACGGGTGGCTTTGGTGGACTTGGCGGTGGCGTAGGTATTACAATTGGCGGGGGGAGAGCCAGCGATGACAGCCAGCCCAGACAAGCCGGTCCAGCAGCCTATTTTTTAGAAAAGACCGGCACAGGGCCAATGGTGGAACTACCGGCAAACGCTGGAAATTCAGACCATAAAAACCAGCAGATTAAAACTGCATTATTGCAGAAGCTAACAAATGATGAAGATCTCGCTGAACGTATTAAAGGCACAGAAACCTTTGATACCAAATTAATCCGGGCTTTTGTGGCTGCTTATAATGATATGCACAAATAACTTACCTGCAAATGCAATCTACAACATGGTCATTCACCATCCCGGTGGCCTGCATGTGGGCATAGCAAATGGTTGTGCCGAAGAATTTAAAGCCGCGCTTTTTCATATGCTTACTGATGGCATCCGACAACTCCGTTCTAGCTGGAATATCCTTTAACGTATCGATCTTATTCATGATGGGTTGTTTTCCTGGTATAAATCCCCATATGTAGTCTGCAAAAGAACCAAATTCTTTTTGTACAGCTATAAATTGTCTGGCATTGGTAATCGCGGCCTTCACTTTTAACCTATTTCTAATGATTCCAGGGTCGTTCATCAAACGTTCTTCATCGGCCTCGGTAAATGCAGCAACCTTTCGAACATCAAAGTTCGCAAAAGCTTTCCTGTACCCTTCCCTCCTTCTTAAAATGGTGATCCAGCTTAAGCCTGCCTGGGCACCCTCAAGAATCAAAAATTCAAACAGAACCTGATCATCGTACACAGGTTTACCCCACTCTTCATCGTGATATTTAATATATAATGGGTCGGTTCCGCACCACCCGCATCTGATTTGCACTTCCATCATTTACAAACTTAGTTCATCCCAATATTCCACTGCCCTACGGTAATGCGGAATCACAATCGAACCGCCCACCAGATTAGCGATCATAAACACCTCATTGATTTCCTCATTGCTCAGCCCCTCATTGTAACATTTCTCGAGGTGGTACCGGATGCAATCATCACAGCGCAAT
>CAMLDJ010000288.1 GCA_946478755.1 uncultured Pedobacter sp.
GCGGTAACACGTGGGAGAGTAGGTCGGTGCCAAATCTTAAAGAAAGCCGGTAGTCTAAATGACTATCGGCTTTTCTTGTTTAAAACAAGTTTTTTCTCCTGGCTAGGCGCTGGTGGTTAGATACACATACTAAGGACAGCATTCTGGTAATAATGAATCCTGATCAAATCAAAATATACTGCAAAAGCGGTAACTGGAGCCAATGCTATGCCCGCAGTCCTCAGTGCTCAATCACATGCAGGCAGGCCAGAAAAAAGGGCTCACTGGTATTGTTAAAATATGCTAAATTTTTATGCTGCAATTAATAAAACCGTATAATTGTATTTTACGTTAATCTATAAAAAAATCCAGGCAATGAAACTAAAACACATATTGTATTTTACAATTTGCATCCTGTTTAATACAACGGCTTTTTCGCAAAGTAAAGATGTCAAACTTCCTGCAAATTGGTACAATTTAGATTTAATGCAGGACGGTTACTTCGGTATAAGTACAGAAAAGGCCTATAAGGAATTGCTGCAGAATAGAAACCCAAAAGAAAGTATAATTGTAGCTGTGATAGACGGTGGAGTTGAAACTACTCATGAGGATTTAAAGGATGTCTTGTGGACAAACAAAAAAGAGGTTCCTGGCAACGGTATTGATGACGACAGGAATGGATATATCGATGATATACATGGATGGAATTTTATTGGGTCAAAGAATGGGAACCTTGCCTACGATAATTTGGAGTTGGTAAGGATTTTTAGAAAATATCAGCCTAAGTACAGATCGACAATTAAATCAACTGTGTTGGATAGCGCAGAAAAGGAAGAGTTTGCACTTTATACAAAAGTAACCGCTGAATTTGGTAAGAAGTATGACGAAGCTCACCAAACATTTGCAGTCGTGGCGATAATTAATAGAATGTTGGATTCTGTTGCGGAATTTCATCATAAGGCCATTCCTTCACTGGAAGACATGGAGAATTATAAGGCAGATAGCGAAGAGGAAGAGCAGTGTAAAAAGATCATCAGGAAAGGTGCCCGTGAAAGCGGTTCAATGGAAAAGTTTCATAAAGAGATGAAGGATGCTTACAAACAGTATGACATCATGTTGCGTTATAACTTAAATCCCAAATATGATCAACGGGCAGAACTTGTGGGAGACGATTATTCTAACTCCAGGGAGCGTATTTATGGCAATAATGATGTTGCTGGTCCTAATGCTGAGCACGGATCACATGTGTCTGGTATTATTGGTGCAAATCGAAAGAATAGCATTGGAATAAATGGTATTGCAGATCATGTTCGGATAATGGGCATAAGGGTAGTTCCGGAAGGCGATGAGCGGGACAAAGATGTCGCTAATGGTATTAGATACGCGGTTGACAATGGAGCCAGGGTGATTAACATGAGTTTTGGGAAAGGTTTTAAGTGGGATAAATCAGTTGTAGATGAAGCAGTAAAATATGCCGAACAAAAAGGCGTTTTATTGGTGCATGCTGCAGGTAACGAACATCAGAATAATGATATGGAGGAGAATTATCCCAATAAGTATTACGATGGGCCTGAGGCAGCTGCTTATAAAAAGACCCATAAGAAGCCAGAACGTCCAATCGCATTCATTCCTAATCAGAATCAGATGCAAGGAAACGGTATGGGACGAAATATGCCGGTTGTACCTTTAAAACCAGTAATCGATACTGCTAAATTCGGTTTACCACATGCAACAAACTGGATTGAAGTTGGCGCCAGTGCTTATAAAAATGATGTAAGTTTAAAGGCTTCGTTTTCTAACTATGGTAAATATACGGTGGATGTATTTGCGCCAGGATTTATGATCAATTCAACAGTTCCGGGGTCTAAATACGAAGAATTTGATGGGACAAGTATGGCGGCGCCTGTTGTTTCGGGCTTAGCAGCTTTAATTTTAAGTTACTATCCTGATCTTAAGCCAAACGAAGTAAGGGATATCATCATGAAATCTGTAACCAAAGTTGAACAGAAAGTGAGGACGGAAAATGAAAGAGGTGAGAGTGAAAGGCTTAGTTTTAAAGAGCTATGCGTCAGTGGAGGAATTGTGAATGCTTACCAGGCATTAAAATTAGCTGAGACTTATAGGTCGAAGTAACCGAAAATCCAGCTACCGAAATTCTTACATGTGATTAAGGGAAGCGTCGAACATCAGATCATGGAGTACACAGGTAGCACTGTTGCAAATTGTGATAACGTTTTTCAAATTCTTTATCCTTAGCAAATTTACAATATAATCGTGGACGGGCTGTTCAGGGGCACAACTGTGGGCAGAAACCGAAAACAAGATAACAGTTCGCCAGGACACAAATTGCTTAACAGAAGAAAAATCTATATTTTGCAGTTTCAAAATCCATTATGGCAGGTTATAACGGCTTCACGGACCAGGAACTGATCAACTTCATAAAGTCTGATGACCATGTGGCATTTGCTGAAATCTATAAGCGTTACTGGAAAAAGCTGTTTACCATTGCTGCCAATAAAATCGATAACTTCTCGGAGGCTGAAGATATTGTTCAGCAATTATTCATTACCATTTGGGAGCGTAGGGCTGAATTAGAGATTGTTTCCTCGCTCTCTTCCTACCTTGGAGTTGCAGTAAAATACCGCATATTTAAAAGCCTGGCCAAAGCATCCCGCACTGCTCATTTTTCCAGTGACAAAGCGGCCGAAGAATCGCTTGAGATTGCAGACAATTCTACACAGGACTGGTTGGAATTTCAAGAGGTAAGGCAGCGATTGAGTCAGCTTGTAGCCACACTTCCTGAAAAATGTCGGTTGGTTTACCAGCTGAGCCGTGAGCAGGGATATAGTCAAAAACAGGTTGCCGAGAAACTGAATATTTCTGAACGCACCATTCAGGCGCATATGAACCGGGCTTATAAAACGCTCAAAACAGGCTTAAAGACCTTTTTTATCTTTCTTTAATTTTTTTCGTAGCGACTAGGTGTTAGGTCTTACAAAAGGAACCTAATACTAAAGGAATGTTAAAATAATGAGTCCTAAAAAAGAACATATTGCGAGATTAGCTGCCAAATGGGAAAAGCAAACCATTACGCCAGCAGAAGAACTGGAATTGAATGCCTGGTATCAGGAACATCAGGATGAGCAGATTCATCTGCCAGCCAATTTTGTGCGGTCTGAAACCAGTCATGAACAGCGTATATGGAACGCCATTCAGGAGGAAATTGCCGTTAAACCGGCAGTCGTACCATTGCTCAAACAGCATTGGCTTGGCAAAATTGCGGCGGCGGCGGCACTGATTATGGTCATTGCAGCTGGAATGTTGTTCTATACTCACAACAAAGTGAGTTCCGATGTGGTTGCGGCAAAAAATGAAGTGGCTCCCGGAAAGGTTGGTGCCACACTGATCTTAGCTAATGGCAAACGAATAAAGCTATCCGATGCCACAAATGGAGAACTGGCAAAAGAAGCAGGGGTGGTCATTACCAAATCTGAAAATGGTGAACTCATTTACGAAATTAAAGACAATTCAGGTGAACCTGATAAGGTCAATACGCTGATGACAGCAAATGGGGAAACCTACAAGCTGCGTTTGCCCGACGGCTCTTTCGTTTGGCTAAACTCGGCTTCGAGTTTAACATACTCTTCAAGGCTTGTTGAAAATGGTAAACGTATTGTAAAACTCCAGGGTGAGGGCTATTTTGAAATTGCTAAAGATAAGTCCCATCCATTTATAGTGGCTACAGACAAACAGAACGTGGAAGTTTTAGGTACGCACTTCAACATCAACAGCTATCCTGATGAGGCCATGGTGACGACTACATTAATCGAAGGCTCTTTAAGCGTGACTTCAGGGAAGCTAAAGCAGCTGATCAAACCTGGCGAACAAGCCGCTAATAATGGGACTAACATTCAAGTCAATCAGGTGAACCCGGAGAATATACTAGACTGGAAAAATGGCGACTTTAATCTGGATGAACTTGACTTCCGGGTGGCTATGCGGAAGATAGCCCGTTGGTATGATGTAGAGATTTTTTATGATGCCTCTGTACCTCAGAACATTAAATCGGGTGGCTGGATTTCCAGAAGGAGGAACTTGTCAGCAGTGTTGAGGCATATTGAATCATCCGGCCAGGTACATTTTAAACTTGCAGGAAGGAAAGTCTATGTTGCTAAATAATAAGATTGTCTAAAATTTACGGCCTACGCTTTTCTTCCCCAAAGAAGGATTGCGGAAGCCATTAATAATCAAAAGAAAGGAGCATTTTTTAAAGACAGCGTAAGGATATAAAAAAGCAAACCAGAAGTGTAGCACTCCTGGTTGCGTTTGGCACAATTCATAGAATTATAAAGTGTTATCGCAGGATGCCAACAGTTTTCGACCGCCGAAGGCAGACTGCTTACAACCAAATCTAACCAAATGTATAGAATTTTTACTACACCGAGTGTAACGAGAGAGTTATACTCTAAACTATGGCGAATTATGCGATTAACCAGCGTCATATTACTAGCATCCCTCATGCAGGTCAGTGCTAATACCTTAGCCCAGCGGATCACTATCGTACGGAACCGTATCACCTTAAAATCGGTCTTCAAGGAAATCAGAAAACAAAGTGGTTATGATTTTTATTATGAAGGCGGAATCATTTCTGATAAAGAATTAAAAAATATAAAGCTAAATAATGCGACAGTGGATGAGGCGTTAAAAACTGTGCTGAGTGATTTGCCTTTTACTTACCTGATCGTCGACCGTAACGTAACGATTAAAAAGAAAGCCGAAGCCCTCATTCTCGACAATTTTATAGTCAAGTTTCGTGCTATTGATGTCAGAGGTAAAATTTTGGATGAGCAAAACCAGCCGCTGGTGGGTGCTACAGTAGGGGTAAAGGGGAAAGGTAGATCGGTGAAGACTGATCAGAATGGTGTTTTTTCCCTTCCAAATGTGGAAGAAAGTGATAAGCTGGTGATCAGTTATATCGGTTATGACCTTTTGGAGCTTGATGCCACTTCGGATCTTAGCAATATCAAATTAACCAGAAGCATTAGCGATTTGACCGAAGTAGTGGTGGTAGGCTACGGTACCATGAAGAAAAAGGATCTTACTGGCTCCGTCGTTCAGATCCTTCCCGACAAAATTGCCAATGACAACCCAAAAACGGTACAGGATATCCTGCGTGGAACGCCGGGTATAAATATCGGTTATAATGGCTCGGCTAAAGGTGGTGGTGGGATAGAAATCCGCGGACGACGGTCCGTTTATAACGATGGAGGTCACAACAGCCCGCTCCTCATCCTCGATGGAATGAATTTTTATGGAGAGCTGTCTGAAATCAATCCCGATGATATCGCTCAGATTGATATCCTTAAAGATGCTTCGGCAGCGGCAATTTATGGTGCAAAAGCAGCAAGTGGTGTGATCATCATTACCACCAAGAAAGGTAAACCTGGCAAACCAGTAATAAATATGACCATGAACACGGGTGCTACCGAACTAAGCACTTATCGGGACAGGTTTAGTCCAGAAGCATATCTGCAACACCGTCAGGACTGGTTCACGAAAAACACTTACGGTGTTAACCCGACATCCGGGGCATATGAAGCTTATCAGACCAGGAATACTGCTGGCACGCTGACTGTACCTTCTGGGTTTTACCAGCGGCCAGATCAATTGCCCTCAACAGTATCGTTGGATACCTGGCGCGGTTATACCTCGAATCAGGCGGATGAGTCTGACTTGAGCATATGGGCAGAACGCCTGGGCTTAAAAGATATTGTGCTGCAGAATTTCGTCAATGGAAAAACCGTCGATTGGGCTGATAAGACCTTCCGCACAGGAGTTAATCAAGATTTCAATGGTAGTGTAAGTGGTGCCGGGGATAAAGTAAACTATTATTTATCGATGGGCTACCTCAAAAACGAGGGTACGGTTGTGAGCGATAATTACCGCGCAATCCGAAGTAACCTAAAAATAAATGCGAACGTCAACAAATGGCTTGAAATTGGTGCAAATGTGAACTTTCAAGATCGCTCGGACGGGAACGTAGATATTGATAAGGATCAAATGCTCCGGAACAGTCCCTATGCCAACTATTCTGATCAGCTGGGCAACGCAATACAGTTCCCTTTAGGGGAGGGGTATAGTCAGCGAGGCTACAATTACGATTTTCAAAAACAATACCTTGAATTAGAAAAAGGTTATACTGTGTTAAACACTATATTAAATGCAAAAGTAAAGCTGCCATTTAACATCACGTATGCTTTCAATTACGCGCCGAGGTATCAGTTTTTCTACGACCGGTATTTTATGTCGGCAGCCTTACCGGACTCGGATCCCAAAACCCGGGGAGCCAACCGCGAGCAGTCGAAACATTTAGATTGGTCACTCAACAATACCTTAACCTGGGACCAAACTTTCAAACAAAAACATCACTTTATCCTTACGCTTGTGCAAGAAGCCGAGGAGAATACTTCCTGGGTAGATAAGATCCAAGCGAGGAATATCTTACCCTCCGACGCTCTGGGATTCCATAACACCAAAAATGGCAGTAAGGAAGACAGCAACGTTTCAAGTGCAGACTCAAAACAAACAGCAGATGGATTGTTGGCACGTTTGTTCTATGCTTATGATGATAGATACCTGCTCACTACCTCTGTGCGCAGAGATGGCTATTCTGCTTTCGGTACTTCTAACCCTTATGCCGTATTTCCTTCAGTGGCTGGAGCCTGGACATTTACGAACGAAAAGTTCTTCAAGTGGGGCAATGTTATGAATAGCGGTAAATTGCGTGTATCTTATGGCGAAAACGGTAATCGGTCCCTGGACAACCCTTATCTGGCGCTAGCCAATTTATCAGAAGGAGGTGGGGCTATGCAAGGTTATCTCAACTCCAACGGAGAGTTGGAATTATACCGTTACCTGATGATGGACA
>CAMLDJ010000289.1 GCA_946478755.1 uncultured Pedobacter sp.
TTTCGTCTTCATTGTTAACAAGAATATGTTTTTCGGAGATTTTGCCGAATATGTAGTACAGTCCGGGTACGATAATAACGCCGAAAACAGTTCCGAAAAGCATACCGCCGGCAGCTGCCGATCCGATTGTCCTGTTGCCAATTGCACCCGGACCTGAGGCAAAAACCAATGGGATCAACCCCGCAATAAATGCAAAGGAGGTCATCAGGATTGGTCTGAGTCTTATTGCTGAGCCCTCTATCGCCGCCTTAAGTACTGAACTGCCCGCCCGGTGTTTCTGAACTGCAAATTCAATGATCAATACCGCATTCTTACCCAATAAACCGATGAGCATCACCATTGCCACCTGCGCATAGATATTGTTTTCCAGTCCGAATAATTTGAGCAGGAGGAAGGCGCCAAAAATCCCCGTCGGAAGAGAAAGGATGACAGCGAAAGGCAGAATAAAGCTTTCATACTGTGCAGCAAGAAGCATGTATACGAAGACCAAACAAATCAGGAAAATATAAATCGCTTCATTGCCTCGGGCCACCTCATCCGCTGAAATACCTGCCCAGGCGATCCCGAATCCCCTTGGTAGACTGATTTTAGCCACTTCAGCAACGGCATTGATGGCCGAGCCACTGCTATATCCAGGTGCCGCCGCCCCACTGATCTCTGAGGCATTGTACATGTTGTGCCTGGTGATCTCTGATAAGCCATACACCTTTTCAATTTTCATGAAAGCAGAGAATGGCACCATCTCATCCCGGCTATTCTTTACATACAGCTTCAGGATATCTTCAGGCAAAGCCCGGTATTGTGGCAATGCCTGCACCATGACTTTGTATTGCCGGTCGTATTTGATAAAGCTGGTTTCGTAATTGCTGCCCACCAGTGTAGAAAGGGTATTCATGGCATTATCAATAGTTACTCCTTTTTGCTGTGCAATATCATTGTCGATCTTCAGCATATATTGAGGAAAGCTGGCACTATAAAAGGTGAACACAGATGACAGCTCAGGTCGTTTGTTCAGCTCTTTTACAAAATCCCTGCTCACGGTTTCCATTTTTTTGTAATCGCCGGATCCACCCTTATCCAGCAGGCGCAGCTCAAAGCCTCCGGCAGCTCCATAGCCCGGAACAGCAGGTGGCTGGAAAAATTCAATAGTGGCACCGGTGATGTCTTTAGATTTCTCTTCCAGTTCATTGATCACTTCCTGAACGGAATGTTTTCGTTCATCCCAGCTTTTCAGATTGATCAGACAGGTTCCTGAATTGGCGCCGGTTCCTTCCGTAAGAATCTCGTAACCAGCCATTGACGAGACGGATTGAACACCCTCAACACCTTCGGCAATTTTCTGCAGTTTTCCGGCGATCTGATTGGTTCGTTCCAATGTCGAGCCCGGAGGCGTCTGAATTACCGCGTAAAACATCCCCTGATCCTCATTCGGGATAAAGCCTGAAGGAAGACTACTGTTCAGCAATCCTATTCCTGCGCAGAAAGCAATGAGGATAAGAAAAGTAATGACCCTTCTGTTCACAATGATACCCAGCAGCTTCTTATATTTTCCGGATACCTTATCGAAGCCCTTATTAAATGCATCCAGTAGCTTATTGAGCACTGTTTTCTTTCTGGCTTTACCATGGTTATTCCTCAGCATCACGGCGCAAAGCGCCGGTGTTAGCGTGAGTGCCACTACGCCCGAAAGGATAATGGAAGTGGCCATGGTAATGGAAAACTGCCGGTAGAATATGCCAACGGGGCCGGACATAAAGGCAACAGGAATGAACACCGCGGCCATTACGAAAGTGATGGCTATGATTGCTCCGCTGATCTCATGCATAGCTTCTTCGGTAGCTTTAAGCGGCGAAAGATTCTTTTCCTCCATTTTGGCGTGAACAGCCTCAATCACCACAATGGCGTTATCTACCACAATACCAATGGCCAATACCAAAGCAAACAGCGAGATGAGGTTAAGTGTGATGCCGAAGTATTGCATGACGAAGAATGTCCCGACGAGCGATACAGGTACTGCAATGGCCGGTATCAGGGTAGAACGCCAATCGCCAAGGAACAAGAATACCACCAGTCCAACCAGGATAAAGGCCTCGACCAGGGTATGAATAACTTTTTCAATAGAGGCATCAAGAAATTTGGAAACATCGTAGCTGATCTCATAATTTACTCCTTTCGGAAACGAGCTGCTCTTGATCTCTGCCAGTTTAGCCTTGACATCTTTGATCACCTGGCTGGCATTACTTCCATAAGATTGTTTTAGTACGATCGCTGCCGAAGGCCTGCCATTCAGATTGGAATAGATATCATAAAATGAGCTTCCGAATTCTATATCTGCAACATCTTTCAGACGCAGCAATTCCCCTTTGGAACTGGATTTTAAAATGATATTTTCATAACCTTCCTTGTTGCTGAATCTTCCCGGATATTTTAAAACATACTCGAAGGCCTGCGACCGTTTGCCGGAACTTTCGCCCGTTTTACCCGGCGAAGCTTCCAGACTCTGCTCATCCAACGCTTTCAGAACCTCATCTGCAGAGATCTTATAAGCCAGCATGCGATCGGGTTTTAACCAGATCCGCATAGCGTATTCCCGGTTACCAAGAATATCTGCATCTCCGACGCCATCTACCCGTTTCAGTTCGGATAAAACGTTGATATCCGCGAAATTGTACAGGAATTTCTCGTCCATATGCGGGTCTTTACTGTACAGATTGATGTACAGGAGCATGTTAGATTCCTCACGGGTGATCTTGACCCCTTCACGTACCACCAGCGGCGGCAGTTTGTTAACCACCGAAGCTACGCGGTTCTGAACATTCACTGATGCCAGGTTAGGGTCTGTACCCAGGTTAAATACCACCTGTATGCTTGCCTCACCATCGTTACCAGCATCAGATGCCATATATTTCATCCCCGGAACGCCGTTAATTGCCCGTTCTAATGGAATGATGACCGATTTGATCATTAATTCACCATTTGCTCCAGGATATTCCGCAGTGATGTTCACTTTTGGCGGAGAAATCGAAGGGAATTGAGTTACCGGTAACTTAGTCACAGCCAATGCGCCCAAGAACGTGATGATCAGGGAAATGACTATAGACAGGACCGGCCTGTGTATAAATTTATTAAACATTGATTTATTTCTTTAGGGATTGAATACTATTCCGCCTGTAATTTCAGACGGGAAAGAGCTGCTTTGGGTGCTATAAATTCATATTCGATCTTATCGTCATCTTTTACCTTCTGCACACCTTCAAGCAGGATCCTGTCATTTTCAGAAAGCCCGCTTCCTATCGCATACAGATCGGGCATTTCACTGCTGATGGTGATGTTTCTGGATTTTACGACCCCATTCTTGTCAATCACAAAAACATAAGCCTTGTCCTGAATTTCATAAGTCGCCTTCTGAGGGATGATCAGGGCATTTTTAAGTGGCATGGTCATCTGCACTTTGCCGGTTTCACCATGTTTTAAAAGCTTATCCGGATTTGGGAACCTTGCCCTGAAAGCTATATTTCCCGTTTCGCTGTCAAATTCACTTTCAATGGTTTCCACCTCGCCTTTGTATTTCAAGGTCTGGTTATTGGCTAAAAGTAGTCCTACCTTGTTGTTCCCACGATTTTTAGCATTGGTCTCGTAATCCAGGTATTCCGGCTCAGACACATTGAAGTAGGCGAACATCTGGCTGTTATCGGACAGACTGGTCAGCAATTCACCTTCATCAATAAGACTTCCCAGCTTCAATGGAATACGGTCTATCGTACCATCAAACGGTGCCTTGATCTCGGTGAATGACAGGTGAAGTTTGGCCACCGCCATTTCGGCTTTTGCCTGATCAAGTTTAGCTATAGCCATAGCCAGTTCATTTTTTGAGACTACATTTTTATCAGCCAGGGTCTTGGTATTTTGTAATTCAATCTCTGCCGCTTTGGCTTCAGCCTTAGCTTTCAGCAATTCAGCCTCGTACATTTTAGGCATAATTTTGAACAACAGCTGACCGGCCTTCACAAACTGGCCCTCGTCAACATAAATATGCTGCAGATATCCTTTTTCTTGTGCTCTGATTTCAATGTTCCTGACAGAGCGTATTTGCGAAACGTATTCCCTGGTAAATGAGGTGTCAATTTTTAGCGGACTGGTCACCGCATATTTGCCGGCTTTTTCCTTTTCTTGTTTATTAGATGTACAGCCTGTATGGCACAATATTGCGCACAAGCCCGTGAGCATTGCAATTCTCTTCATATTAAATACTTATTAAGCGATGATAGGATCAGGAATCAGAAATTCCTTTGAATGAGAAACGAAAATCAGCTACCAGCCAGGAAATCAAAAAATGGCACGGAACAGGGGGAGGGGATGAACAATATCTCCGCCCGGCATGCATGATCAGACCTTGGGCAACTGAAACCTATTATTGATCAAATCCTTAAAACTCTTTGCAGAATGTATTTATAAGAGGAAGCATAAGATAAATGCTTACAAAAAGGTAGGCGATTTTTAGAATAGCTGTAGAAAAAAATTAAAACAGATGCGTAGGTAAGCGCTATAAAGTACCTGGGCAGTGAAATGTATTTCCTGCTGAAAGCAAAATCCTCCGCCTCATCTTCAGCATTAAGGAAGTTCTCCCTTTTTTCACTCAGGCTATTGTTCTTAATTAAAAGGAAGGCCTGATCTGTATTTCTAAATTTTGTAAGCAGCGTTTTCTCCATATGCTGCGCAGGGGAATGGCTGACCCTATGGTGATACAGTCCTGCATCAACATGATCATATCTCCCTAACAGCAGGAAACACAGAGAAAGAAAAAATACCACAGCAGCTTTCATATTCGGCCACAAAAGTAAGATTAGGTATGAAAGTTAATGAGCCTTATCTTTTTTTAACTGTCAGAATACTGTCAATAATTTATGTATCAAGGTATGGTGCGCTGTTTAGGGCATTTTGGTTTTAAACAGATGATGTTTTGCTATTTCTCTCCTTATATTTGACAGGGCTTTCCTTAAAATATTTCTTAAATATTCTTGTGAAATAATTTGGATCACTGTAACCACAATAATAGGATACCTCATTTACCGGCATGTCATTTTCAAGCATAATCACTGCTTTTTTAAGCCGGTACTCATTCAAACTCTCAGTTGCACTCTTGTTTAAAGTCCTTTTTAAGTTGAGATGCAATGAAGTCCGGCTCATATTTAAATCCTGGGCAAGCATATCAATGGTGACCTTAGGATTAGAGAATTGCTTTTCTAAGACCTCACTAAGGTTGGCCAGAAACTCCTGATCTTTATTGTTACTCGGCAGATTTTCTGGGGAAAACTCTCCGATACCTATCACATATTCTCTAAGCCTTACTCTGGATCTGATCATGTTATTGATCAGCAGTTCAAATTCCTTCAAATTAAATGGTTTGCTCAAATAGGCATCGGCTCCAACATCAAGACCATCAATTTTAATGTTTTCTTCATTACTGTCCGAAAGCAGAATTACAGGTATGTAATTGAAACGCTTATCATTTTTTATTTTATTACAGAGTTGAAAGCCATCCATCTTAGGCATTTTTATATCGCTGATGATAATATCAGGCGGAGTTTTATTGACCTTATTTAAGGCCACCAGACCATTAGAAGCGGTTATAACCTGATAGGTCTTCGAAAAATGCTGAGATAAAAAATGAAGCAGTTCCTTGTTATCCTCTACAATAAGTAAGGTGTATTTTGTTTGGGTATCCAGGTTTATCGTTCCGGCAGTTAAGGTCTTACTTTCTTCGCTTAGTGCAGGTTCTTCCTGCACTTCAGTCAGCTGTATTTCTTGCTGCAGGCGGTCGTTGGACTGCACAAGAACAGGAAGCGTGATTTCTATGGAAGTCCCATTCTGCGGTTCACTTTTAATTTGAATCTCTCCGTTCAGATATTTCACCAGGCTGTTCACCAGGGCCAGCCCGATACCGCTACCTTCCGGATCTTCCTTGTTCTCTGAAGATTTGTAGAAGGGATTAAAAATGTTTTTAAGTTCCTGGGCCGACATCCCTTTTCCTGTATCATTTACCAATATCGTAATCGATTTATCTGTGTTTCCCTTTTCTTTAAAATCCAGCAGCACCGCTATACTGCCCGTCGAGGTGTTTTTTACCGCATTAGAAAGGATATTAAAAAATATTTTCTCCATTTTGTCCAGGTCAAAATAGCATTCCAGGAATGCTTCCGAAGAACTGAAAGTCAACCTAAGCCCTTTTTTAATCGTTATCGCTTCAAAATAAAAAGTGGCCTTCCTGATAAAATCAACAATGTCTGATCTGGTTAAATTGATAGAAGCATGATCTGTTTCTATTTTCCTGAACTCCATTAATTGTTGAATAAGTTTAAATAGGATAGAAGCATTACTTTTCACATTTGATAATTCCGCACTCTTTCTAAACTCCCTGCCTTTGTCGTCTAAAAATTGATCAATAGAAGCTAGAATGAGCGTTAAGGGAGTTTTAAATTCATGGGAAATGAAGGTGAAAAAATTAAGGCGGTGCTGAGTAAGCTCCTTGATTTTTTCCTTTTCAAGACGTTCTAACTGGATTTCCAATTTTTTATGATGAAGAAACCTGACAAATCTTGTGTACAGCCATACCAAGCCCCCTGCCAATAGAAAATAAATAAAGTAAGCGAATGGGCTTAAGTAAAATGGGGGAGATACATGGATTTTTAAGGTCCTTTCCAAGCTGCTGGCCATCCCTGCTACGTTTACGGCTTTGATATGAAATACATAATTTCCGGGAGATAAATTGGTATAGGTAACGCTGCTTTTATTCCCCACATAATTCCATCTATTTTCGAAATCTTCCAGGTAGTAGGCGTAATTGGTACTGCCAGGATTCGCATAGTTAATCGCG
>CAMLDJ010000290.1 GCA_946478755.1 uncultured Pedobacter sp.
TTTAAAGATGCAGTACCGTACCTCGGATCTTCATCGGCATAAAGCGAAAATAACACCTGGCAGCCGTCGGAAGTAGCCCCACCATAAGTGGTCCATTTGTTGGACCGGATGCCCCAGGAATTGTCTAGCGAACCATCGGGATAAATAAAGTAAAGATGGGTTTTCAGCGCATGTTTCACCGCATTATTGACCAGCGTATCACCGCTTAGTTTTGCGTAATAGCCCAGCCCCCATAAGGACATTTCCATGCTGTAGCCGAGGTCCGACCCCAATTTATTGGCATGCGTACGCCCGCCTTCCCCATTTAAAAAACCATCCTCATCCATCTTTGAAACCGTGCGGCGTGCCAGTTCCCTCGCCCGGTTTAAATACTGATCGGCTTTAAAAAAAAGACCTGCCCTGGCCAGGGTACTGCAGGTGGTGGCTGCATAATTGATACTGGCAAATTCGGGGGTCATCACTTTGTACAGATAATCCACAGCTTTATGTATGGCATTACGCCAGTTGGTCCGCTCAGTTGTGTTCAGCTGATCCGCTACATGATCCCAGGCCAGCATAAGCATTAAAACCTGATCTGTGGTGGTACCAGTCCATTCTTCCGGAGTTTCCTTCCAGCTGCCGTTTGGTTCCTGCTGCTCAATGAGCCAGTTTCCGGTGCGGATAGCTGCATCCAGGTACTTTCGCTTACCCGTGATTTTATAACACAGGGCAAAGGGATACACCGCCTCCGAGGCGCGTGTATGCAATACCTGGTCATAATCACATTTCAGCGCCCCGAAACCTGGATTTCTCTTATCCCTTAACTGATGTTGAAACAATACATCGGCTAATTTTATCAGGGTTTCAGCATACGCTGTTTTAAGGTTTACATTTTGCCCCCGACCTGTTGACGAAAGTGAAAGGACAAACAGGAGAATGAAAAGCAACTTTAACTTAAATCCTTTCATACGACATGGGTTACCTGGTTAACTGACAGGAAGCGGTATTGTTAAAAGTAGTGATTTCGGGCTGATCTGTAGATACTTTAACAGTAATGGATGAGGTTACATTTTTTAAATCTGTTTTAAAACTGATTGTTTTCCAGCGTGGCAGCAGATCGTTGGGTGCATCGATCTGCGCTATTGTAGCTGATTCTATCCTTCTCATTCCGTTCCACAGTTCCACTGTTACCTGCTTAGCAGTTACACTTCCCACATTATGAACCTTCACATCCAACTGCCCGCTGGCAAAAGAAATATCACGCCCGGAAATGGCCACATCAGGCGCAACAACCGTCTTTGGTCCTGTCTTTACCTGTTCAAGGCTTATCACCTGTAGTCTGCGCGAAGGAATCAGCAATTGAACCTGGTTTACCCTTTCTCTCAACACGACGGTACGTTCGGTTTGATGGGAATCGATTTCTCCGTCGTCATCCTTGTCCATGCCGCTGATCAGTTTGTACACACCGGGTTCCAGTAACCAGGTCTGCATAGTTATCTTACGGGGCCGTCCAAAATTATAAAGAGAGATTCTGGCCGATCTATGGTCGCCGCCACGGACAAAAACCCCCATATCCGGCCCTGTATTTTTCCAGGTGGCCACAGTTGAAGGATACTCATATCCTGAACCAAAATGCCCGGTATACATCCCAAAAAGCAGGTCGCTACCCGGTACATACACCCGGTCCGTGTATTTAATCTCTGCAGTTAAAAGTGGAAAGTTATACCGCAGCGAAGCGAGTACTTCTTCCAATCCTTTATAAATGACCTTCATATCTTTATTCACCCGATATTTGTTGTACGGATCGCCATTAACCGTAACAAAGTCCCGGTATTTCCTGCTGCCCCCGATTTGTCCTGCCATTGCAAAAATCTCAGCCATCGGATTATTGCTTGCCCCCTTGTCTACCCCGCCCTGCAGCAACACCTTCTTTGCCCAGTCCAGTGTCCCTTGCGCCGGGTCTTTCGGCAGCTTTTCCCTTGCTGCCTGTTGCATCAGTCGGTAGCAAAAATCCAGGGGTGCTAAGAAAGTGGTATTTCCGGTAAGGCCGTACATGCCAATCAGCTGTGCATACATTTCATTGATGTGACCCAGACTTTCCCATTTGTAGTAGTCGTAGGCCAATCCCGGGTCATACCATTTGCCGGTATGGCTGCCGATCCCATCATTTGCAAAAGCAACGGCCGCAGGCATAAGGCCGGCAGGTTTCCCACCCTCATCACGCGCGGCATCTGCAACCCAGGCTTTCCCCCATTCACTAAATAAACGAATTAAGCTGGGATTGCGGTTATACCAGGCAGTCCACAGACCGGGCAATACCGCCCTTGCATTTAAAGGGACATCAACATTCATGGGTGCTTTTTCCAATACCCTACTGGCAGAAAGGTAGCAGGACCTGAAATGACGATGCCCTTTCGGCGTAATGCCTGTCCACACCTTTTCAAAATTCTGCATGCTGATCATACAGCGTTCTATATATTCAGGATCGCCGTAGCTGATCATGAACATCGAAGGATGTGTATCCCTGAACAGTTCGGCCGAATGTTCCACATCATCTATTTCCCTGGCAAAACCGCGTTCCAGAATGCCACTGTTCCAAACACCATCTGCCAGCCGTACATATCCCTTTTTTGCGATTGAATCATCTGCGCCCAAAATCGCAGGCAGCCACCAGCGCAGAATTTCTACATCATCGCCATACTTACCGCCCAGTTCACCATTGGCGGCCTGCCTTTCGTTTACCCACCAGTGAATCACTTTCAGCATCCTTTGCATCGCCTCCTGTTGCTTAAGTGCCCATCGTGGAGCGCCCTTTGGGTCAACGGCAGATTTAACTTCAAAAGGGATCTTTTCACCAAGGTACATTTTGATCAGGACTGCATTTGGGTATTTTCTTTTCAGGATGGTAAAATACTTTTTGGCAGCTGCTTCGTGATAAGGGTCATGATCCTCCCGGTTTAGCCAGTAATGGATCTTTGCGAGCAGATAAATGGACTTATCGTATAAGGGATCATTTTTCGAGGCAGCGATCTGTTCCAGCAGATCTGCTGCAAGGTACATCCTGAAGGTAAAGTTAATACCCGAGGTTTTGGCGGATGCCGACCAGGCACCCAGATCATAGTACCGGAGAGCCTTCAGATATTTTGCTGCAAAATCGCCTCCCAGCTGCTTTACTGCCGTACTATCGGGCTCAAATCCTGTTGCAGTGTTGATGCGCTGCCGCTTAAGCCGGCGAAATTCAATGTTCTGAACCGCCACCAATGCCCTGGAAGTAATCTTTACCAGGGCTGTTCCATTACTGATCCTTATGATTTTATTTACGCTTTTAATAGGAATCCGGTACCAGGGGGTAATGACAGAACCGATAATCAATTTATCATTGAGATAAACTGCCTGATCTAACTGATTATTAGCATTGTTTCCAAGTGTAATCGTTAAAACATAGCGCCCATTCGGGAGGACGGCTTTAAATACAAGACTGTTCCTGCCCAGTACCCCATCCCTGTTCAGGCTGTTGTTCCATTTTCCGGCGAGGGTATCAAAAGCCCCCCGGGGTTTATTTAACCAGCCGTAGCCTTTATGCTCGTTGTAGGCAGAAGCCGGACTAACACGGGTATATCCATTTTCAACGGGTGATAGATCCGTCCCCATGTCGTACAGGTGGCTGTTTTTTGTCGCATCTGTACCACAGGCAAGAAAACCTATCGTACTCCATAATAAAAATGCCAGCTTGAACTTTCCCTGCATGCTCATTTCCCTAGTTTTGAAATTTCTATACCTGCTGTAATGACAGCCCCTAATCCACGCGGATCATTGTCTACCGTTTTTCTTTTCCGATAAAACTCCTGATCATAGCCAATATCTGTACCCTGACAAATGCCATGTACCACCCCATTCTCATCAATCTTTGTCTTAACAGCTTGCCAGCCAGCGAAGGCATTCTTTTGATAGCCTTTGCTTAACCACCCCTCCCTTAGCCCTCTGGCCAGGGCCAGGGTGAATAAAGCCGTGCAAGATGTTTCCTGGTATGAATCCGGATCGTCCAGCACCTGGTGCCAGAAGCCGTTCTTATCCTGGTACCTGGCCAGCACCTTCATTTGCTGCTGAAAATTCTGAAGCACCCTTTTATAAGCAGCGTGTTTTTTAGGCAGTTTTGCCAGCAGTTCTGCAGTTGCCCAGGCAATCCAACCGTTAGCGCGGCCCCAGTATGCGGCCGATCGCTGCTTTTTATCGCTAAACCAGGCATGTTTATACAGGCCGGTTGCCGGATCAAGCAGGTATTTCCTAAAATTCAATACCTGCCTGGCAGCGTCATCGTAATACTTATCTTCTCCTGTAATTCCTGCCATCTGCAGCAGAAAAGGTACACTCATAAAAAGGTCGTCGGCCCATACTGTAAATTCGAGGGGTTCGGGGCGACAAAAAGTACCGTCCTTTAACCTGACTTGCCTATTGGCTACATAATCAGCAATTGGCATAAGCAGCGCTTTCACTGCTTCCGGCTGCTCATCTAGGTATAGTTCTGCAAAGGGTAGAATGGGTGCACCGGTATCGTCCAGCATGGTCCGCCTGAAAATCCTGTGGTAGCTGCCCCGCCAGGCAAAAAGGGAATCGTACTGATAACGGAAATAAGGTAGTTGCCGAAGCGTAAAATCGATGTACTGTTTGGCAAAAGCCCTGTATTTCCCGTCCCTGTCCAAGGCCATCATACTCCATACCATTGCCCCATGTGAATAATGCCAGTCGGTATAAGGATCACGCTGGTAGGCGGCATGAGCCGGGGTTTCCAGCTCAGGTATAAAGCGTTGAGGACTTGTAACCCAGGTTAAGCCCTTTTCCCCTTTCATGACGTAATCTGGCATCCCGCTTTCCGGATTCAGCTGTTGTGATCTTTCAACCGGTCCTAAAAGCATCCAGGCAGTGTTTGGAGTATCTTCTTTCAACCCGGTGCTGAATTTTAGGGAAGGCTCAAGATCGCCGGTCTTTGTTACCGGCATTAAAAATATTAGAGGAATGACCTTCAATCCAGGGATATAAGTAATCACCACCTCATTGTCGCCCTTTTTAAGATTGAGCGAGAAACGCTTGTTAAAGGTAAAGCGGTTGTATGAAATCTCTGCAGGGATCTGAATAACCAGGTTTTCATCCTTGTACGCCTCTTTCCTGTTGAGCCGGATGCTGATGCTGCCCGCATAGCTCAGGCCAAAGCTGATTGTGGTATCGCTTAGCGCTGTAAGCCGGCTTTTGGCATAAAATTGCTGTTGCGCCAGGGGGTGCAGACTTCGAAAATCCAGAACCTGCATGCCCAGCACCTCCTTCTGGGGCGTCATTGTAAACGCAAACCGGGTATCAGCAATGATCTTGTCGGCCACCTTCCTAGCAATCGACAAGCCGTCATTTTGCCGGGAAAATGACGGCAATGACAGCGCCATTAAGAGCCCGGCACCTCCGATACTTAAAGACAACCTGCTGAATAAGTCCATGGCCTGATCTTTTTAAAGGATAAGCGACGCGCTGTCCTGATCGAGGAATAATATCGCATCGGCATGATGTCTTAACGAGGTGGAGGGGTATTTTACACTGATTTCTTCGGTCAGGGTATACTTTACTGCCTCGGCTTTGCTTTTGCCTGGAACCATACAAAAGATGTAGGTTGATTGCAGCAAAGCGGGAATGGTTAAAGTATACGCCCAGGAAGGGACATCTGCGATGGATGGAAAACAGCCGTCCCGTACCTGCTGCATCTTGCAGGGAGCATCCAGATCGACGATCTTAACCAGCACAGGGTCCTCAAAGTCGGCCACATGCGGATCGTTAAACGCCAGGTGTGTATTTTCGCCTATCCCCATAAAGGCGACATCGGGTGGCATCTTGTGCAGCAGCGCTGCATAACGCAGGCTTTCGGCTTCGGTATCATCGCCGTGCTCATTCAGGTAATAGATTTTTTTTAAGGGTAGCTTTGAAAAGATCTTCTCTTTCAGGAAATTCCCGAAACGCTGTGGATGATCCATCGGCAGGCCGGTATATTCATCCATATGAAAAGCATTTACCCGGTTCCATGCGATGTCTTTTTCTAAGGCAAGAGCCTCCAGAAATTCCAGCTGGGATGCTGCAGCAGCAAAGATCACATTAACCTCAGCTTTCTCCTCCAGTAAATCTCTGAGGCATCGCGCTGCCAGGGCGGCAGCGCTGTCTCCCATTTCCTTCCTGGTCGGATATATTTTAACCTCTAACAGGTCTTTTACAAATTCCTTGATCATCGTCTTAATTTAATAGCGGTATTTCAACCCGGCGCGTGCCGAATAATCATAAAATGTTTTGGTAAAAATGCGGGAGCGTTCACCAAAGTATTCCACCTGCGGTTCGTTGGTTAAGTTTACCCCCTCAGCGTAGATGGTAAGCCCTTTGGTAATGCGGTAAGAGGCGTTCAAGTCCAACTGGTAACGTGCAGCCCTGATCACATCACTTGCATCATCTGTGCCTAAAGTGGCCGTATATGCGCCATTGTAGTTCAAATTCCCCTGTAAAGTAAATCCTTTTAAAGTATAGGAAATAGATCCGTTAGCGGTGTGATCAGCCTGTCCCGGTAAACGGAGTTTCTTTCTTCCCAGCGCATCAGCCCTGGAATGGGTATAAGTATAATTGGCATACAAAGATATACCTTTCAGGATGCCTGGTAAAAAAGTCAGATTGGTTTGCGCGTTGACTTCAACACCAATGACCTTGGCCAGGTCTCCATTATAAGTTTTGTAATAAAGGTAATCTTTATAAGCAGCAGCATCCGGGAACTCGGTGCCGACTAAAGTCACCACACTGTTATATTGGAACTTTTTAATGTGTTTGTAAAACGCACCCACAGAAAGGATACCCAGGTTGCTCAGGTACTGTTCA
>CAMLDJ010000291.1 GCA_946478755.1 uncultured Pedobacter sp.
ATCTTCAGATATCTGAAGTTTTCCTCCGTACCCTGGTTAACGTTAATGTAAGGTGTCTGGCCTAAAGTACCTAAAGTAAAGTCCTTGGTTTCTGCTGGCTCCAACACGATTTTATAAACATTGCTTGCCATTCCAGCAGAGTTGATCAGCACAAGAGGATAGTTAAATATGGAGACTCCAGGCGGAATGGTCGCTTCTTTTAGCTCAAAATCCACGCCCGCAGTCGCCGTTGTTCCTTCAGCTGTTTTTAGCAATACGGTACGTGGCTGATCAGACAGCTTTCCGGTGATCCTCAAAGGTATATACATGGTATCCCTTGTTTTTACCATGCTTTGAAATGCAAAAGAGTAACTTCTCGTCGCTGTGGTATGTAATTGTTGATAGGTGTAAGCAAAAAAGCTAACGCCATCTTTTCCTTGATAAGCTTCTACTGCATCTTTCTTACAAGAAAAAAGAGAGAAGACCATCGTCACATATAATAAATATTTCATAATACGAGTGTGATTAGTTAGCATAATTCGGATTAAATTGAAGTTCGGCATTTGGGATTGGCAGCACATACTGCTCTGGCGCCATATCAACATTACGGAACTGCATCCTCAGTGTTTTAGTCCGTTTATAATAAAAGAACAATTGGCCTTCCGCATAAAATTCCTTCTGGTACTCCTTGGTGATCGCTGCGGTAAGTGCAGTAGCTGTAATGGTTGTTGCCAGATTGGAAAGCCCCCTGTTTTGGCGCACTGTATTTAAATATCCGACACCGGCGGCAGGAGTCTCCGCAGTTTCAGCCAGGATGTAATACATTTCGGCAAGACGAATACCAGGTACATACTGATCCAGTAAATTGTCGGTAATTGTCGTTGTAGCGGTTGAGGCCTGCCAGAATTTAGAAGGGAACAAACTTCCGCCATCCTGCTCAAGGCGGTAAACGAACCTGAAGTCTGTGCCGCCGCCCGATGTGGTTTCATACAACGTAGAAAAGTTAGCAGTGGTACGCGTCAGGGTTTGTCCTAATGCACCTCTAAACCTGAAATAACGTTGTACGGTGGGCAATATATCTCTAACCCTGATCATAAATATCTGTTCATTGAAATACAGGCGGTCGCGCACCACCAATCCTGAGCTGACCGCTCCTGCCGCTGCCTGGGTCACAAACGTATATTTGGTAGAGGCGATCACTACGTTTGCGGCAGCAGCAGCACCGGCTTTATCACCACTGTATAATTTAATTCTTGCTTCCAGTGCTTTTATGCCATAGTAATTCAATTTATTCCGCCTGTTCCTTGAATCGCTGGTTACGATCGGATCAACCGGTAACAACAAATTTGCGGCCTCCGTCAGATCAGCTAAGGCGAATTTCACCACATCAGCAGTGGTAGACGGTACAATTGCATTTTCGTTGACATCCTTTTTGTAAGGGATGGCTTTTAAATTGGCACCCGTAGTATATTCAGGCCCGAACATCCGCAATAAATCAAAATGTACAAATGCCCTTAAGGCCAAAGCCTCACCGCGCAGCAGTGCGTATGAATTGTTGGTTAACACAGATCGGTTCGTCTCCGTATTTGCAATTATTTTATTTGCTGCGGCAATTGCACTGTAACTGGCAGACCAGATGGCATTGGTATACCCTGCTACTTCCGCTGAAGCATAGTTCAGGACTTGCGTTTGTTGCAGTGAAACGTCTGCGTTGCTACTAAGTGACGAATAATTTTGTGCCAGCGCAGAAACGAAACCCATGGAAAGGTTATCGCCGTAAAGACTGTTGCTGGCCAGCTGGCCATACACGCCTGATAAAGCCTGCTGAAAACCGACTTCTGACGTAAAGAGCTGTTTTTCAGATAAATCTGTTTTGGGCTTTACATCCAAAAATTTCTTACAACTGGAAAACATCGCAACTATTGCAAGAATTCCTATGATTAATGTTGTTCTTTTCATTGGGATATGAATTTGTCGTTTGAATTTAGAATCTTGCACTCAGGCCAAATGTATATTCTCTGGAAAACGGATTGTCTGTACCACGTTCAATTTCAATGGTGCTGAAGTTGGCCAGGTTATTTGTTGTTGCATTAAGGGTCAGATTCTGCAAGCCCAATCTTTTAACAAATGGGGTTTTGAACTGATAGCTTACATTAACTGAGCTGAGCTGGATGTTGTTGTCGCGCTGAACAAACCTTGAGGTCAGTTGTGTTGGTATTGGCGTACCGGAAGTAATCCTTTTGTAGGGACTGATACTACCAGGTCCGGTCCAGCCCAGGTCATATGCTCTTCTGTCTACATTGTTGCGCGCATCAACAGCTTCCACCCGGTTCAACAGCGTACTGTTGTACAGATCAGCACCATAGTTATAATTGATGCTGAAGTTTAAGCCAAAACCTGCATATAGGAAATTTGAATTTACAGCTCCTGTCCACTTGGGGCGGCTGTCACCAACATAGGTTTTATCATTAACGTCCCAAACAAAGGTTGGGGTGCCATCTAATTTAAGATAAACCTCCTGACCGGTAACCGGATCAATGCCCAGGGATCTCACCGCATAAATGGCTGTTGTTGACCTGCCTTCAATAAACTGTGCATTTTCAACAGTCTGATCGGCGTTATTGATATTCAATGCAGCATTGAAGGCTTTAAGTTTCTCCGAAATTTCTTTTAATACAGATTTATTAGTGGCTGCGTTCACAGAAACATTCCATTTTAATCCTTTACGAGGTTGGGATAGTATGGTGTAACCCAGGTCGAACTGCAATCCCCTGTTCTGGATTTTGCCTAAATTTTCAGTATACGAAGGAAAGCCGGTACTAGGCGCCAGCGAAACTGTAGTCAGGGCGTTCTGCGTGACTTCATCATAAAATTCCGCATTGAAAGTCAAACGGTTGTCCAGAAATGCCGATGCAATACCAATATTCGACTTCAGTACTTGCTGCCAGCTCAAATTCGGGTTTCCAAGTCCACCAGGGAAAGCACCCACTTCACCAAAATACCCTGTTGATGTGCCAAGATTATACCTGAACTGCGCTGCATAAGGATTTTGTACCGATGTACCGGTAGAACCATAACTACCGCGTATCCTCAGGAGGTTGATGGTTTGGCTGTCCTTCAGGAATGCTTCATTATTTATGTTCCAGCCTAAACCAGCAGACCAGAAATTACCAAATTTATTATTTTCTCCATAAGCGGAAGATCCGTCTCTGGTATAAGTGAAATCGGTAAAATACCGGTTATCATAAGAATAGTTGGCACTTCCGGTATAGGAAAGATTGTTAATTGTACTTTCGGTTCCCGTAGGCCTGCTGTTTAAATATTGCGCAGCAAACAGGATGTTATCTAAACGATCAAAAGGAAAACCCTGCGTAGAAACAGCATAGGAGTTGAAGCGTGAGCTGGCCAGCCTGAAGCCTGCAAATACAGTAACACCATGCATTCCAAAATTCTTGTTGTAATTTACCGATCCCGTACCATCCATTACAAAAGCGGTACTGTTGTCTATTGAATAGGTACCCCTTGCACTTAAATCCGCGACACCATTGAACCGGCTATCGAGGGCCGAGTAGAAATTATCCACAGTCCCGTTAACTTTTGTGATGCCCAGAGCGCCATTGAACCATAAAGATTTATTGGCATCGTAACGTACGGTAGTATTGTTCCTTAAATTAAAATTCTTATTCCTATTGTCAATGGTATTATAAGTAATATCCATCAATGGATTTAATACAACGGAGCCTGCTACACCAAAGCCCAGATTGATGTTTTCCAGGTACTTGTTTACATGACCATTTTCATCATAAGGTTTCCAGTATGGGTTCAAATCCAGGTACTGGCTAAATGAGCCATAAGGTGAATCGTTGGAATTCACCTGCGTTGCTATGGTATTATTTTGGAAGGTCAGTTTATTCGTTCTGTAACTCAGCGTAAAACTTCCGGAATAATTTTTCCTGTCCTGTCCTTTCATTACGCCCTGTAGCAGATTCCCGCTAAAAGTCAGGTTAAAGGTCAGCGACTCGTCACCTCCTCGTAAAGACAGGTTGGTTCTGTTGTTGATCCCTGTTTGAACAGGAATGGATTTCCAGTCGGTATTTACACCGCTTAACACCGCTTTATACCGTTCAGAATTGATAAAATCACCTCGATAACTGTTGACAAATCCTACACGACGCTCAAAATCCAGTTTTTCTGTCGCATTCAGCATGTTATAAACAGACAAGTCAGGAGCTGATAAAGTAAAATTGTTACTTAGCGACACCTCTACTTTTCCTCTTGGTGGCAGGATCGTTGTCACAACCATCACACCATTACCTCCACGAGAACCATACATTGCCGTGGCCGAAGCATCCTTTAATAAAGTTACCGAAGCAATTTGATTCATGTCTAAGTCTACGATCGCCTGTAATGACACTTGAAAGCCATCAAGGATGAACAGTGGTGTATTGGGGTTTCCAATAAGTTCTGACCCAAGGGTTGGATAGGATGTCTGCCCACGCATGGTCACCTCAGGGAGCGCGTTGATGTTCCCTCCTATCTTGTTGTTGGGAATCATTCTGAAAGACGGGTCAAGGGCAGCAACGCCGGCAAACACATTTACCGGACTCACAGCCTTAAGCTCGGCAGCAGTCATGGTTTTGGCAGCCCCGGTATAGGTACTGACCTTCCTGTCAACCATCCCTGTAATCACTGTCTCATTCAATGAGTGCTGCTCTTCATCCATGTAAATGGAATAGTTTGAATTTGGTGAAATGGGCACATCAACCGTCTTATAACCTACAAATCTGAATTCCAATGATTCTGCACCTTTGGATATGCTGATGGTAAATTTTCCATTTTTATCCGTCTGGACCGCTGACTTTGTTCCCTTAATTGACACGGTAACGCCTGGGATGGGTTTGCGGTCTTTGGCATCACCTACAAAGCCGGAAATGACTTCCTGACTGACCTGTGTGCCTGCTTTGACGACCACAGTCTTGTTGCGGATAATAAATTCCAGGTTTTGTCCGGCAAAAACCTGGTTAAGCACAGCTGATAACTCAGCATCTTTAACGGTGATGGTCACCGGGGACGAATTTTCCAACAAATTGTCCGTATAAAAAAAGTTATAACCTGTCTGTTTGTTCAATTCCTTAAAGACAGATCGAAGTGAAGCATTTGACTTACTTAAAGTCACTTTTTGGGCAAGGCTCGACGCACTTACCTGCATAAAGCATGCTATTATTATTACGATGGTTAAGCGCATGATTAACAATAATTTTGGGTACAGCCGCTTAGGCATACCAAATTCCCTTGATTTTTGATACATTAGTAGTCGGTTTGGTTAAGCAGCCTCTTTTGCGTTGGACCGTAGAGAGGCCTGCGATTATCATTTTGATTTTTAATTGAATGTTCCAAACTTTTACCAGGTTCTGATGGCTAATCAGAGCCTGGTTCCGTTTACAACATCTTCAGCTAGTGTAATTTTCTTTTCATGTGGTTTAGTTCAAGATTAGTATTCTGTTAATTATTAAGTCAGGTATTATTTTGATACATATACGGTTCTTCCCTTGACTTCAAAATGGGCTTCTCCGGTTGATTCTACGATCTCAAGGACTGTTGACATTTTATCAAACCTCGACACTTTACCACTGAAGCGCTGGTTGGTTCTTTCGCCAATATAAACGACCTCAACGTTATACCAGCGCCCGATCATTTTCATGAAGGTTTCAATGGATTCACTTTCAACAACAAATTCATTATTTTTCCAGGCAACAGCCAGATCGGTATCCGTTTCTTTGATCTGTATTTTACCACCATACAGCTTAGCCTGCTGCCCGGGCTTTAATACTTTGGAATTACCGGATGCCGATAATTTTACGCTTCCTTCCAGCAAGGTAGTTTTTTCTACGAGGTCATCATCATAACTGCTAACGTTAAAATGTGTGCCCAACACTTCTATTTCCTGCCTGTTTGTCTTCACAATAAAAGGGTATAGCTTATCCTTCGCTACTTCAAAATACCCCTCACCAATAAGCTTGACCTCACGTTTTCCATTTTGAATCAGGGAAGCGGTATAGGTGAGGCTTGAAGCTGCATTCAGATAAACAAGTGAGCCATCAGGCAAGCGTACCTGATAGGTCTCTCCCCTGGCGGTAGACAATGTGTTCAAGGCATTCGGATCGGAAACCTTCTCATCAACTTCGTACACCAATCTGCCATCATCCGTCTTGGAGATGATGATCCCTGATTCCCTTCCTATTTCGCCCTTCGATGCATTGGCTAAACTGATCTTCCTGCCATTCGCCATTGTAAGCGTCGCGCCAAAGTCACCCGGCTTAACATCCTGTGCCTCCACTTTGACAGCAGCCGGAAGCTTTGCTGATCTGTAATTGAAAAAATAAACTCCTGTGCAAATGACGGTCAGAGCGGCAGCAACAGCAGCAATTTGCAACCAGCGTTGAAGGGTTTTATTCTTGCGTTCAGGCGTAGCCGGAGCTGCTTCCTGAATCTGAACGAACAAATCCCGGTCAACCTTTGCCAGTACTTCGGCAATGGCAGGATCAGTTTCATAGCGTGCATCCTGAATTTCTAAAGCGTCAATGATGATATCTTTTAATCGATCCCTATCTTCATCAAGTTGAAAGTAATTCATCAGACGCTGTGTTTCTTCAAGGCTACAGGTATTGTCCAGGTATTTTTTGAAGAGAATATGGAGTTGATCGGATGGTTTCAAGTTTAATTTTTACAGCTAATACGGAGTTAAGCAAAAATATCCTTAGTCGGTTAATAAAAAATTAACAATTATTTTCCAAAAATAACGATCAGGATCAAATGCCTTTGAATAAAACCCCTAAAACTAC
>CAMLDJ010000292.1 GCA_946478755.1 uncultured Pedobacter sp.
GCATCTCCTCCAGATGTTAATACTGCGATGTTTTTAATATTTGGTTTCATCATTTATACTTACGAATATAAGGTGTATTTTTTACACTAAGTAATTTATTTTGCATTTTTCCTGTGTTATTACAAAATAAAGAGATTGTTATCAATAATTTCCCTGGCAAAGGTCATAAATTTAAGTTTGTTGGGCAGTAGCTGTTATAAGTCTGAACACAGCCTAATCTTTTAAGGAGCAACTGGAGTGCACATGAGTTTATTAAATAAAGATAAGTTTGATAAGATACCGGAGGTGTCGTACTACCTATTTTCTAAAGCAGCTTAATAAAGGTTAATGGTGTAATAAATACACTTAATGGAATTTGTTTTTTTGCAGTTTCAAAAGTTATTTGCATTTTGGTGTCAAATGTTATTCGTTTAAAATATTGAAGCGGTGAAAAGGGGCGATTGAGAAGAATTAAAAAAAAAGTAACATGCCTCTAAAAGGCTTAAAATAGGGTTTTAAAATAAATTACTGATTTGTAAAAATTAATGTTTTGAAAGAAGTCTTGCCAAAATTTAATTCCACTTTCTCAATTGATTGTGTGCTATTCGGATTTGATGAAGGAGAATTGAAAATTCTTTTAATTGAAAGGAATGAAGAACCTTTTAAGGATTGGTGGGCCTTACCGGGCAACCTGGTTGAAGAGGATGAAAGCCTGGACCAGTCAGCCACCAGGATCCTTCACGAGCTTACAGGCTTGAGTGATATTTATATGGAACAATATTATACTTTTGGCGATGTGAACAGGCACCCACAGGGTCGGGTGGTAAGTATAGCTTATTATGCGCTTCTAAGATTGGGCGGGGATAAGGTGGTCAAACCGATCAGCAATTATGCGAAACAAGCCTACTGGAGAAATGTTAAAGATCTGCCAAGACTTGCATTTGATCATCAGCAGATCTTTGAAAAGGGAATGGAAAAGATCAAAAGGCGGATTAAACATCAGCCCATTGCATTTGAGCTGTTACCGGAGAAATTTACCCTTACTCAGCTTCAAAATGTATATGAAGTCATCCTGAATAAAAAGTTGGATAAGCGTAATTTCAGAAAAAAGATGCTGAGCTTTGGCGTATTGAGAGACTTAAATGAAAAACAATATGGGGTTTCGTTCAGGGCGGCCACCCTATATAAGTTCGATAAAAGGAAATACGCCAAATTGTTTGGCAAGGAAATATCTTTTTAGCCTGCCCATAGCTGCAGGCCATTAAAAAACCCCGGAAGCATAGACTTGCGGGGTTTTTTTATTTATTGGAATGGGTTGTTACTTTTTGGCGATATGCAGGTGATAATCAACCAGGTCGTCTATAGGAGAGCGGATGATCTTTCCGATACCCATTTCATACCTGTCGGCCACCACACTCAACACATCCCTGAAGCTGTAGCCTACAGATCCGACACAATTAAGCTTGTAGTCTTTATAATTGGGATAATGCTTAACCAGGCTATCAAAAAATGCGGTGAAAGCATAGTTAATGGTGTCGAAGGTGTAATCCTCATAATTGTCTTTAAAATCATATAAGAACTTACTAAAGCCTGCGCAAAAACGATTAGGCAGCGGCTTGTTGTAAATTTGATCAAAGATGTCTTCGTTTGTTAAGGCATAATTATCATAGAAGCTTTCTCTAAGCCCTTTAGGCATATAGCCTCTCATGTAATCCGCTAATATTTTTTTCCCGATAAAACATCCGCTGCCCTCGTCACCCAGAAAATACCCTAAGGAATCAATATTGAGTGTAATGTCCTTCCCGTCGTAAAGACAGCTGTTCGTTCCAGTTCCTAATATTGCTGCAAAACCAGCCTCATCACCCAGTAAGGCCCTGCAGGATGCAAGAAGGTCATGGCCAATATTAATTTTAGCATTAGGAAAAACCTGTTGCATCGCATCAGCTACAATTTTTCGGTTCACATCTGTAGAGCAGCCTGCGCCATAATAGTTTACTTCGGTTAGCTTTTCTGTTTCCAGATGATCTGGAAGCGATTTGCTGAGCGACTCGACAATATATTCGGTTTTGGAAAAATATGGGTTATAGCCTTCAGTATTAAAAAGAATTTTCCTGCCAGCTTCATTAATTAGACACCAATTTGTTTTGGTCGATCCCCCGTCTGCAATTACTATCATCTTAATTTCTTTTTTTCTTGATAAAAGTAAATAATCCTGCTGTTTTAGTACTGTTTTTACTCATAGATTTAATTTTTTGGTTTTGGTTAGCTAATTATTTTTCTGCGTTTAAATGTGTTTTATCCGTGTTTTTGTCGGTTTTTTAGGTTAGGATATTGTTAAATAAACACTAAGCTAAAATTACACTTGTTATTTTAAAATCCAAATTTAAAATTCTAAGCTAAAAAACGGTGCTAAAAATCGCTTCACCTCCATTAAGTTTTATCCTAATATTGCTGGTAATTTGAAAAGGCTTGAGTAATATTGTATAGAAAATATATGCAATGAAACCATCGTGATTTTACAGATCACACAATGGAATAACTCCAGGATCATGATAGCTTCATCACAAATGAAAAAACAATATAGAAACAGATGAAAATAGATCTCAGAAGTGATACAGTTACCGTTCCGGACGCAGGTATGCTGGAGGCCATGATGACTGCCAAAGTTGGTGACGATGTGTTTGGAGAAGATGAAACGGTACATGCATTAGAGCACAAGCTCGCTACCATGTTTAACATGGGGGCGGGACTGTTTTGTCCTTCCGGAACAATGACCAACCAGATTGCCATCAAGTGTTTTACCAAGCCAATGGACGAGGTGATCTGCGACCAGGGATCGCATGTATATCGTTATGAAAGGGGCGGGATCGCCTATCATTCTATGGCTTCTGTAAGATTGGTAAACGGGAAAAGGGGAATCCTTACTCCAGAGCTTATTGAGCCTGAAATAAATGAAGAAAATATCCACTATCCGAATTCCAGTTTGGTTGTATTAGAAAATACCGCCAACAAGGGGGGAGGTGCCTGTTATAATCTAGCTCAAATAGAACCCATTCATACCCTTTGTAATATCAAAGGACTAAAATTGCACCTGGATGGAGCAAGGATATTTAATGCCTTGCTGGCAACAGGTGATCATGCATCGGACTACGGGCGGTATTTTGACGGAATTTCTGTTTGCCTTTCCAAAGGACTTGGCGCCCCCGTTGGTTCCGTATTACTGGGCTCGAAAGCGACTATTGAAGCCGCTGTTAAAATTCGTAAAGCCTTCGGCGGAGGAATGCGTCAGGCAGGATTTTTAGCTGCAGCAGGTATTTATGCACTGCAGCATAACATCCCTAAACTGGCTACAGACCACCGGCATGCCCGGGCTCTTGGCGAGGCATTGAATCGTGTGGATTATGTCGCATCTGTGCTGCCGGTAGAAACCAATATAGTCGTATTTGAGGTCGCTGAAGGGATCACACCTCAGCGTGTGGTGCAGCAGCTGGCAGAAAAAGGGATATTATGTAATGTCACAGGACCAAAAACGGTAAGGATGGTGACACATCTCAATATTTCGGAAGAAATGATAGGCGTAGCTGTAGAAAACATAATACATTTGCACCTATCAGCTCATAAATAAATTCATCCTCCATGAAGAAAATTTTGATAGCCAATAGGGGCGAAATCGCATTGCGTATCATGCGTTCTGCCCGGGAAATGGGGATAAAGACGGTTGCCGTATATTCAGAAGCAGACCGGCAATCCTTACATGTGCTTTATGCAGATGAGGCGGTGTGTATAGGCCCCGCTCCATCTAACCAATCTTATCTTGTCGGCGAAAAAATCATCGCAGCCTGCAAGGCCACAGGCGCGGAAGCCATCCATCCGGGATATGGCTTTTTATCAGAAAATGCTGCTTTTGCAAGATTGGTGAAGGCCGAGGGATTGATCCTGATCGGGCCTACACCCGAAGCGATGGAAATCATGGGAAATAAGTTATCGGCCAAAGCTGCGGCTTTAAAGTATAAGATTCCTATGGTTCCCGGTACAGAAGAGGCCATCACCGACGTTGAAGAGGCCAGGCAAAGAGCAATAGCTGTTGGATTCCCAATCCTCATCAAGGCCGCTGCAGGGGGCGGGGGCAAAGGGATGCGCGTGGTTGAACAGGCAGCTGATTTTGAAGAACAGATGCATCTGGCCGTCAGTGAAGCTGTATCTGCGTTTGGTGATGGCGCTGTGTTCATTGAACGTTACGTTTCTTCACCGCGACATATAGAAATACAGGTGCTTGGCGATACGCATGGCAATATCGTTCATCTTTTTGAACGGGAATGTTCCATTCAAAGAAGGCATCAAAAGGTGATTGAAGAAGCTCCTTCCAGCATTCTGACTCAGGAAATAAGAAACAAAATGGGTAAATGTGCCGTGGATGTGGCCCGTTCTGTAAACTATATAGGTGCAGGAACCGTAGAATTTATCCTCGACGAAAACCTCGATTTCTTCTTTCTGGAGATGAATACCCGCTTGCAGGTAGAGCACCCGGTCACAGAGATGATCACCGGACTCGATCTTGTGAAGGAACAAATTAAAATTGCCAGGGGCGAGCGGCTTTCTTATCAGCAGGAGGACCTCAAAATTAATGGGCACGCCATAGAGCTGCGGGTATATGCCGAGGATCCTGAAAATAATTTCCTTCCTGATATAGGCGTTTTGCAGACTTATAAAACCCCTAAAGGCTACGGTGTAAGGGTTGATGACGGCTTTGAACAGGGGATGGAAATTCCAATCTATTATGATCCGATGATCGCAAAGCTGATCACCTATGGCAAAAGCAGGGAAGAGGCCATGGAAAGGATGGTTCGTGCAATTGACGAGTACCAGATCACCGGTATACAGACCACATTGGGATTTGGTAAATTTGTGATGCTGCATGATGCCTTTAAATCGGGGAAATTCGACACCCACTTTGTAAGCAAATACTTTAATGCGGGAAGTTTGAAAATTGAAAATGAGGAGGAAGCACTTATAGCGGCCCTGTTTGGCGCCTTGTCTTTAAAGAAACAAGTCGCTTCAGACCTTCAGTCCGAGCAGAAAAGCAGTGTAAGTAACTGGAGAAGAAACAGAATAAATAAATAGGGGAACGGATATGTTTACAGGGATTATAGAAACACTTGGAGAAGTCAAAAATATAGCAGCGGAGGGAACGAACCTGCATTTTACCATTCAGTCGGCCATTAGCAATGCGCTTAAAATAGACCAGAGTGTGGCCCATAATGGGGTTTGTTTAACAGTAGTTTCATTAACTGACGATACCCATACCGTCACCGCCATACAGGAAACGCTGGAGAAAAGCAATATGCAATACCTGAAGCTTGGAAGCAAGGTGAATCTGGAGCGTTGTATGCAGATGAACGGCCGGCTAGACGGACATATTGTACAGGGACACGTAGATCAAACAGCCGTTTGTGTGAAGCGGACCGAACTCGATGGCAGCTGGGAATACCGGTTTAAATACGATGCTGAAAACGGCAATGTAACCGTTGAAAAAGGCTCGGTATGCATCAATGGCATCAGCTTAACTGTAGTAGGATCTGAAAGAGATGAGTTTTCCGTATTTATCATTCCCTATACATTTGAACACACCAATCTGCATGAGGTGGAAGTCGGCGATACCGTAAACATCGAATTTGATATTATTGGCAAGTACGTAGCGCGGTTGGTAAACCGGTAAATTACCTTTTCAACTCTTCAATTTTATTTTTGATATAGGCAATATGTCTTTTGTGCTTTTCAGGATTTTTTATGCTGTTTAAATATTGGGTATAATAATTTATCGCGTTTTTCTTGTCGTTTAATTTATTCTCATAAACCAATGCAATGTTATAATAAAGGCTGCCATTGTTTTCAAATAAAAGGCCTCTTTTATAGCTGTTTATAGCTTCTTTGTTTTGGTTTATGTTTTCATACGAATCTCCAAGGAGCCCGTAATAGGACGCTATTTTGGTCGATATTCCAGCCTGAATGGCTTTCTGGAGATAAGCTATTGCAGTCTTATAATCCTTAATTTCCCTATGGCTGAGGGCCATTTGAAAACACAGGTGTTCGGGTGGCGTTCCCCCTTTTTCCGATAGTTTCTTTCCTGCATTTATGGCCTCCCCATATTTTTCCAAAGCCATACTTATTGGGATTTTTGCCTTTAGCAATCTTAAATTGCTGCTGTCCGCCGTCAATGCAGGCTTCAGTATTTCGTCGGCCTTTCTAAACTGATTATTTTCGAAATAGCTATCCGCCAGTGTTGCTGCGACTTCTGCATCCAAAGGGTTTAATTGATTCGCTTTTAAAAGATAGGCTTTTTTTGAAGCACCCTGAGCATCCTTTTCCAGTTTCGCCAGCTTTTTATAAGCATTAAAGTTATTGCTGTCTATCTTGATCACGGCTAAATAGAACCTGGACGCCTCCTCATCCTGGTTAAACCGCGCCTTAATATCACCAAGCGCAGTAAGTACCACCGTATTTTCTGGAAGTTGGGTATTGAGTCGCAGGTAATCCTTTTCTGCCTCATTGAAGTTGCCGGCCATGAGGTTGGCATAGGCCAGCTGTTTTAACTTTTTAACGTCGTTGCTATCTGTATAGATGCCCTTCAGGTATTGGGCGGCTTCAGTATACTGCTGCGCCTGGTAATAATCCAATAACATTTGCTCATCCAGTTTATTCGCTGTCTGGGCCATGGCAGATTGATAAAATATACAAGTAAAAATTAAAATGAATAGCTTCTTCATAATTGCGGAAAAATACCAAAAACCTGATATAGTACCAAAAATTAAAAACATCTTGGCAGGGTAATTGGTTGACTAT
>CAMLDJ010000293.1 GCA_946478755.1 uncultured Pedobacter sp.
AGTGTTTTACGCTAACCAAAGCTTATTGGGTGTTGTTTTTCTTTTTTTCTCTTTCTTCCTGACGCTGTTTTCTTCTTAGTTCTCTTTCCTCTTTCTTAGTCAGAGGAACTTCGGCCGCAGGCTGTTTAATGGGCTCCGTAGTTTTCTTTTCTTCAGTTTTCTGAATTACGGGTTCATTTTGAATAGTCTGCGGCGCCTCTGTCATGGGCACTTCAAAATTAGTAGAATCGACCTCAAGGCTGTCATTTGATGTGGTATCAACTTCATATCTCGGGGTAGGGCAGTTGATCTCTCTGGTAATTTTTACTTTTGCTTTAGGAAAGGGGCCCATAGTATAACCGGTAGATGGATCTTTGTATACCTTTTCCATGAATTTGGCAAAAATAGGCAGGGCCGTTCTTGAACCTTCGCCTGTTTCTCCGTTTTTAAAGTGTGCTGTACGTTCGTCACAGCCCACCCAAACGCCGGTTACAAGATCTTTGGTGATGCCCATATACCAAGCATCTACATAATCACTTGATGTACCTGTCTTTCCTCCAATCTGGTTGTTCTTTTTCCAAAGGTCCCATTCCCATAAAGCCTGCGAAGTGCCGCCGGGCTCCTCCATTCCTCCTCTGAACATGTACAGCATCAGCCAGGATATCTCTTCAGTTAACACCCTTTTCACTTTTGCCGTAAATTCTTCGATGATGTTACCATCCAGATCCGTGATCTTCTCCACAAGAATCGGATCTGTTTTCATACCTCCATTTAAAAAAGTGCCATATGCTTTAACCATTTCAAATACAGATACATCATTTGGACCCAGGCTAACCGATGGAACAGACTCCAGGTGGCTATCAATGCCGCATTCATGAGCCCATTTTACCACATTGTCCCAGCCTACTTTTTCTGTAACCTGGGCGGTGATGGTGTTTACTGATTTAGCCATTGCCCAACGGAGCGACATTTCGCGGTAACTTACACTCCAGTCAGCATTTTTAGGCTCCCAATATTCCGTTTTCCCTTTTTCCTGATAGGCGATCCGAACTGGCTTGTCGGTAAATTTATCACAGGGACTCATTCCGCTTTCCAATGCTGCCAGGTAAGCAAAAGGCTTAAATGTAGAGCCGGCTTGTCTTTTTGCCTGGTTAACGTGATCGTATTTAAAATATTTATGGTCAATACCACCTACCCAGACCTTGATTTTACCATTAAAGGGATCGAGCGTCATCATTCCGGTATTCATCATTTTTCCGTAATAGCGGATGGAGTCCATCGTGGAAAAAAGTGTATCCCGGTCACCTTTCCAGGTAAAGATCTTCATCTTTTTCTTTTTGTTGAACCATGCTGTCACAGAATCGGGTGCGTTGGGGTATTTTTTTTCCAGCAGCTTATAAATAGGAAGGTTGCGCATGGCCCGATCAGGAAAGTCTACTTTTTTCTTCTCGGAATCTTCCCAGGGGTCTTCATTGCCCCAAACGTTATAAAACCTTCTTTGGATGGTTTTCATCTGATCTGCTACAGCTTCCTCAGCATATTGCTGAAGTTTGGAATCAATGGTCGTATAGATCTTTAATCCATCCTCATAGAGATCGTATCCATTGTCTTTACACCATTTTTCAAGATACTTATCTACCGCTGCTCTTAAATAAGAATCGCCATCACTGCCCTCATCGATGCTTCCTTGATTCAGTTTTATTGGAGTGGCTTTGTAAGTATTCAGTTCTGCCGCAGAAATATAATTGTATTTGTTCATCTGTGCCAGGGCGACATTACGGCGCTCCAAAGCTTTTTCCGGATTTCTGATTGGATTATAAGTGGTGGTACCCTTTAGCATACCCACCAAGAGGGCTGATTCCGGTACTTCCAGTTGGTTGGCTTCTTTATCGAAGTAGATACGCGCGGCTGTTTTAATACCGTAGGCATTATTACCAAATGAAACCGTATTCAGATACATGGTAAGGATATCATTTTTTGAATAGTTGGATTCCAGTTTGACGGCAGTAAGCCATTCTTTCAGCTTGGCGATAATGGTTCGCAGAACAGGGATGTGGCTTAGAAAGCCTTGCGACTTATTGTATCTTGTACGATATAGATTTTTTGCCAGCTGTTGTGTAATTGTACTTGCCCCGCGCCTATCTCCGGTGGCAGTTGAAATCCCGCTGGAGAGCAGTGAACGGAAATCAATACCCATATGTTTGTAGAAACGGACATCTTCCGTTGCGACAAGTGCGTTGATCACGCTGGGTGATATTTCGTTGAAATTCACCGGGGTGCGGTTTTCCTTGTAGTAACGGCCGATTAATTTTCCATCTGAAGTGTACAGTTCTGAACCTACCCGAAGTGTTGGTGTTTTGATATCTTTAATAGAAGGGGAGTAACCAAATAGCCATAAGAAATTCAGTTGCAATGCACAAAAAAAGAGAATGAGACAAAAAAGGAATATGCTTGGATAACGAATATACTTATTGCGAATTTCTTTAAACATGGGGGTAAATATCAAAAAAACGTTAAACAGTTAATGTTAAATAGTGTTAAAAGTTACATTGCAAATTAACATAATTAAATTGGAAGAGCCGATCCTCACACGTCATTTTTGCTGAAATACCCGGATATTCATATTAGCCTTTCAAGGCGCTCTGCTCGACCTTGTCGGGACCTAGGTAGCCTTCCGGTAGGGAGTACAAAACTTTTGGTCTTTTCATGCGTTTGCAAAAACTACTGCGCTATCGCTTAAAGTCCCGGTTAGTGCTGGTAGTGGTGAACGGACATGAAGATCGTCTTTAAAATTTGTAACCCTTTTTTTTGGGCGTTCTCTAATGTGTAAAAAAGAAATTCATTATGGAAACTCAAACTAAAAACATCAGTTCTATTCAGACGTTATTAAAATTTACTTATGGCTTAATACCCATTGTCGCAGGTGCTGATAAGTTTACCAATCTTTTAACAGATTGGTCTCAATACCTTAATCCTTCTTTAAAGTCTATGCTGCCTTTCAGTGATCATGTATTTATGATGATCGTTGGGGTAATTGAAATTATAGCCGGGATCCTTGTTTTTCTGAATCCGCAAAAGGGTGGATACCTGGTCTGTGTCTGGCTGGTGCTTATTGCTTTGACTTTACTGGCAAGTGGTAATTATCTGGATGTGGCGGTGAGGGACCTGGCTATGGCCATTGGTGCTTTTTCCCTCGCGAAAATGTCTGGCACTACAAAATTAATATCTTAGCATGGCCAGACCGATCGATAAAATATTGGCGATACAGGATGTTCGCCATCCTATAAAGGCGCTTCCATTGCGTATTAGAGCGGTTGACCCGACATCCGAACTTGCAGATTTATTGGGTGAACAGCATGTCGGGACTTCCTATGATACGCCCCTTCGAACAGATGCTTTCGATCTGAATGATGAAGAAAAGATAAAACTGATCTCCATCCATTTCCGGGAGATTATGCAGACCCTGGGCTTGGACTTAACAGACGACAGTCTCAGCGGGACTCCCGGCCGTGTGGCTAAAATGTTTGTGAAAGAGGTGTTCCGTGGATTAAATCCTGCACATAAGCCGGAGATGACTTTATTTGATAACAAATACCAGTACAATCAAATGCTGGTGGAAAAGAACATCACACTATATTCCCATTGCGAGCATCATTTTGTTCCGATTATTGGTAAGGTTCACATTGCGTATATTTCATCTGGAAAAGTGATCGGCTTATCTAAATTGAACAGGGTTGTTCAGTACTATGCACAAAGGCCACAGGTTCAGGAACGTTTAACTGTCCAGATCGCCAACGAATTGGGCGCTGTTTTGCAAACTGAAGATGTTGCGGTTGTAATCGAAGCAACACATTTGTGCGTTTCTTCACGAGGAATTAGAGACGTAAACAGCAGCACTGTCACCGCTCAATATAAGGGAGCTTTCTTGGAGACTAAAAGGAAGGAAGAATTTTTACATTATATCAAAAGTTAAATGTTGGCTGTTATAAGGCCGGATTGATAAACAAGGATAGGCCTAGTATGCCTCTTGCATAGACCTACCGCTACGGAACTATAATGCCAGATTAACTATGACTCAATAATAAAAGATAAGTATATCTTTTATTATTGAGTCATATGTTTTACATTTGTCCCGCAGATGGGAATTTTTTCAAAGACATGTGAATATGCAATGCGGTCGGTGTTCTTCATCGCTCATCGGACAGCTGGCGGCAGTAGGGTGGGGATAAAAGAAATTTCGACCGGTATCGATTCGCCCGAACATTTCCTTGCCAAGATCTTACAAGACCTGAGCAAAAAGGGAATTGTCCAGTCGGTAAAAGGACCAAATGGCGGCTTTTATATGGATGCTTCAGCGTTAAAAAGGCCTTTGTCAGATGTCGTAGAGGCGGTTGACGGCAAAAGTTTATTTACCGGATGCGGCTTGGGTTTAGAATATTGCGCTGAGACGAATCCCTGTCCTTTACACCATGAATTTAAAGAGATCCGCAATAAAATCCAGCAAATGCTTCAGGAAACATCCATATCTGATTTTAATGATGATTTGAACCTGGGGATTACTAAATTGAAAAAATAAAAAATCTGACTAAATAAAGGATAAAAAGGTATTTATATATTTATTATGACTAGTGAACAAAAACAATTGATCAGCGCTACAGTGCCAGTTTTAAAAGAGAACGGAGTAATGTTAACCAAACATTTTTATGCCAGGATGTTTAGCCATAATCCCGAACTGAAAAATCTCTTCAATATGGGAAACCAGCAAAGTGGTAAACAGCAAACTGCCCTTGCCATGGCTGTTCTGGCCTATGCAGAGAATATTGCAAATCCAGGTGTATTGATGCCAGTGGTAGACCGGATAGGGCATAAGCATGTAAGCTTAGACATCAGACCTGAACAATATCAAATCGTAGGCAATCATTTAATCGCCTCGATTCAGGAAGTTTTAGGAGGTGCTGCAACACCGGGAATTATAGATGCCTGGACTGCTGCTTATCAACAGCTGGCAGATCTGATGTCGGGCCACGAAGCTAAACTTTACCAGCACAAAGTGGCTGAGCAACATGGCTGGACAGGTTGGAGGCCATTCAAGGTGAGTAGAAAAGTTAAGGAATCGGCTGAAATTACATCCTTCTACCTTTTTCCTGCCGATGGTGGTAAGGTTATGGCACATATCCCAGGGCAATATATCAGTATAAGAGTGTTTTTGCCAGAAATGAGTCTGTACCAAGCCCGTCAGTACAGCGTCTCAAGCGCACCGACGCAGGATTATTACCGGATTTCTGTAAAAGCCGAAAAGGGAGTGGATTTGGACACCAACGGATTAATCAGTAACCATCTTCATGACTCGGTAAAAGTAGGTGATGTTGTAGATCTGACTCCTCCTGCTGGTGATTTTCAGCTTGCCGACGATCTTGCCAGTCCGGTAGTTCTGATTAGCGGCGGAGTGGGATTAACGCCGATGATCAGCATGCTTCAAAACCTGGTCGAAAAAGATTATGCTTATCCGATCACCTGGCTGCATGGATGCCGCAACCGCTCGGTACATGCTTTTAAACACCAGCTGGATCAAATTGTAAGTGAAAGAGAACAAATAGAGCAACATATTTTTTACGACACTCCAACTGAATTTGACAAAATGGACGGAGTGAAAGAAGGGTTTCTTGATCTCCAGAAAATAGGGTCATTGCCAAGATATTCTGGTGCCAAATATTACATATGCGGACCTGCGGCTTTCATTCGTAAGCAATATCAGGATCTGATTGCAATGGGAATAGCAAAGGAATCCATCTTATTTGAGGAATTTGGCCCTGCTTTACTCCAATTAAATTAATCGGAGGCTGAATCTTAAGCAGCCTGCTTCAATCATAAAATTCAGTCATACGAACTGATTGGACTTTTCTTTTAAAGAGTCAATAGCACTTACCCGGAAGGTGGCTACTATTGGCTCTTTTTTAAGAAATTCCGGAGTACCAGCGCATGGTTATGCAGATCATCTTTAGCGCCATATAACAAAGTGACCCTGGTATGCGGCTCAATTTTCTCTAAAAGTTCGGCAACAAACTGATTTTTTTCCAGCTCATCGATATAAGCATTTTTAAAGGTTCTAAATTTTTGAGGTTCGTGGTTAAACCATTTGCGTAATGGGACGGAAGGGGCGATGTCTTTGGCCCAAAGGTCTACGTTGGCCGCTTCTTTTTTTATGCCCCTCGGCCACAGCCGGTCTACCAATACTCTATATCCATCTGTTGCTTCGGCAGGTTCATAAATTCGTTTAATCATAATCATACCTATCTGGTTTTTAGTTTACCCTAGCTTGAGGTAATTCGGTGGTGAAACAAGTTAGAGTGCCGATTCCATAAAGTTAATGTATTTATTGTTTATTATCATAAAACAGGTCGCCTAGTTACTTATTGTATTCACTTATCGTTAGATTTACCAGGATATAGCTGAAAATAACCATTGGATATTATGAAGAAAGAGATAGAACAATTCCTGGTTCGTCCGGGAAAAAAGATTTTACTTGATGATTATGCTACATCCTATTCTGGTCCGAATGATAAAGAAAATGGCGGGGAACAGCTAGCTGAGATTAAAGAAAAACTAAACGGTTTCCAGGAAACCTTGTATGCTGCCGATTCACGTTCTGTGCTGATCCTATTTCAGGCTATGGATGCAGCGGGCAAGGATAGTGCGATAGAACATGTGATGACAGGCTTTAATCCACAAGGCTGTCAGGTATATAGTTTTAAGACGCCGACCTCAGAGGAATATGAGCATGATTTTTTGTGGCGTCATTATAAGGCTTTGCCTGAAAGGGGCCGTATTGG
>CAMLDJ010000294.1 GCA_946478755.1 uncultured Pedobacter sp.
GCAGGTAGCCTCGTTTGCAAAGCTTTGCAACGATCAGGTCATACTGGATGCTATGCGCATGAGGTATAAAACGGTTTTGCTTCCTGGCCAAATGGCAGCTAACGGAAGTTTTCCTTTAGAACTGGCCAGAACAAAACCCTACGGGTATTCCATTTTCAATTTAGATGCTATGGTGATGCTCTGCCAGATCCTATCTAGGCCAGAAGATAACCTCTGGACTTTTGAAGCTAAAGATCACCAGTCCATTAGAACAGGTATCGGCTACTTATTTCCTTTTGTTCAAGATAAGCAGAAATGGCCGCTGAAGCCCGACGTCATGTACTGGAAAAATTGGCCGGTTGCACAGCCTTTCTTGTTATTTGGCGCTCATGCTTTTAAACAAGATAGCTGGTATTTGACCTGGAAACGACTGGACCACAATCCAAAAATTGAGGAAGTGGTCAGGAATTTACCTGTTCGCCATCCCTTGATATGGCTTTAAGCTAATCAGCCAGGTTAAATGACCATCAACAATATTAAACAACGCACACACAATGATATGAACCCGACATCAAAGGCGCCATCCGACAATTGAACCACCGCAGGCAGCTTGAAGACAATTAAAGACATAGAATACACCTGAAAAAAGCAAAAAATATAAATAGATGAAAGCGCAATTGATACTGGCCATGGGGATGGTACTGGGATTTTATACAGTACGGGCACAAAAAGTTAATATCCCAAAGGCATTTGCGAGCGCGGCGACGCAAACCGATGTCTTGCTCAGGGAAATGGCGAATGCTACTGCGGCCAAAGCTAAAAACCAGGTTTCACCCAGAACAGTTGAAAAGGGAAATCTGGTGATGGTGAGATCTGGCGACTGGACCAGCGGCTTTTTTGCAGGAGAGCTTTGGTATTTGTATGAATTTACCAAAGATCCCAAATGGCTGGAGCTGGCCAGGACTTATACAGAAAAAATAAAAAAAGAGCAGTTCAATACCGGTACGCATGACCTCGGTTTTATGATGTATTGCAGCTTTGGCAACGGTTACCGCTTAACCGGTGATACAGCTTACCGTTCGGTTATCATTCAGTCTGCCAGATCATTGAGTACAAGGTTTAACCCGGTAGCAGGAGTGATCAAATCCTGGGATCACAACAAGGCCAAATGGAAATTTCCGGTGATTATTGACAATATGATGAATCTGGAACTTTTGTTCGAGGCCACCAGGCTGACCGGTGACTCTTCTTTCTATAAAATTGCGATAAGCCATGCTGATCAAACGTTAAAAAACCACTTCAGACCGGACTATAGTTCCTGGCATGTGCTGGACTATGATACGCAAACCGGTAAGGTAAACCAAAAGCTGACTGCCCAGGGTTATAATGATGAGTCTGCATGGGCAAGAGGGCAAGCCTGGGCTTTATATGGTTTCACCATGTGTTACCGTGAGACAAAGCATCGGGCTTACCTGGACCAGGCCAAAGCCATTGCAAAATTCATATTAAATAATAAATCTACCCCGGCAGACGGTATCCCGTACTGGGACTATAATGATCCGAAAATTCCAGATGCTTCCAGGGATGCTTCGGCTGCCGCTATTACAGCAGCCGCGCTTTATGAATTGGACGGCTTTGTGCCAGACGGAGATTATAAAAAATCTGCCGATCAGCTGCTGTACAGTTTAAACAGCTCTTATACCAGTAAGCCTGGCGGCAATAAAGGCTTTATACTCGAGCACAGCACCGGTCATAGGCCGGCAAATTCTGAAATTGATGTACCCATCAATTATGCGGATTATTATTACCTGGAATCCTTATTAAGATTGAAAAATAAATAATGCATAAACCAAAAACATGACTATGCTACAGCGCTTGCCGGGATTTAAACTAGCGGCCCTTTTACCAGTATTAACCACAATTATTGGAGGACCTGTTTTGGCCCAGACTTCAATGGTTTATACGACTGCCATTCATACAGACCTGAGGCTAAGCGCCACAGGGACACTCGTCTTTAAAGAACTGAAACAGCCTTTGGAAACCCAGGTGTGTGTGTTTGTAGATCCTAAAACCAAATTCCAAGCTGTTACCGGAATCGGTGGTACCATTACCGATGCAGCGGCCGAGACCTACGCCACTTTATCCAAAGATTCACAGCGAGAATTTTTAAAAGCTTATTACGATAAAGATAATGGTATAGGTTATACGCTGGCCCGGACAACCATCCACAGCAGTGATTTCTCCAGTGGGAGTTATACTTATATAACGGATAATGATGCTTCATTGCGGTCTTTCAGTGTGGCCCATGACCAGAAATACAGGATTCCGCTCCTTAAACAATGCATTGCAGCTGCAGGAGGAGAACTGCCCTTGTTTGTAAGCCCCTGGAGTCCCCCTGCATTTATGAAAAGTAATAAGAACATGTTAAAGGGCGGTAAGTTACTGCCGGAGTTCCGCTCAGCCTGGGCCGGCTATTTTGTCAAATTCATTAAAAGCTACGAAAGTCTGGGCATCCCGATATGGGGACTAACCGTTCAAAATGAACCCATGGCCACACAGCGATGGGAGTCTTGTATTTTTACCGCTGAAGAGGAACGTGATTTTATTAAAGGATATTTAGGCCCTGAATTGCATAAAAGGGGACTGGCAGAAAAAAAACTAATTGCCTGGGACCACAACAGAGACCAGGTTTATCAAAGGGCAAGTGTTATTCTTTCAGATCCTGAGGCTTCGAAATATGTCTGGGGGATCGGTTATCACTGGTACGAAACCTGGACCGGAAGCGATATGTTGTTTAACAACGTAAAGCTGGTCCATGAAGCCTTTCCAGACAAACAGCTCATGCTTACCGAAGGCTGCGTAGAGAAGTTTAACCTGGATAGTGTTTCCAGGTGGGACCTGGGGGAACGCTATGGTTATTCACTGATTAACGATTTCAACAGTGGCGTTACGGGATGGACAGACTGGAACATGTTGCTGGATGATAAGGGTGGCCCTAATCATGTGGGTAATTTTTGCTTTGCACCCATTCATGCCAATTCCAAAACGGGTAAACTGATCTATACCAATTCTTACTATTATCTGGGCCATTTTTCCAAATTTGTGCGCCCTGGTGCCCGCCGTGTTGCCAGTTCATCCAACAGGGATAAATTGATCACCACGGCATTTATGAATACTGATGGAAAGCTTGCCGTAATTGTAATGAACAAGACCGGCGATAAAATTCCCTATTATTTATGGATGGATGGCAAAGCTGCAGAAACGACCAGTCTCCCACATTCCATTTCTACCTTCGTTATCCATAAACCATATGAGCTTAAACCTGAATAGATTTTTACCTGGTCTGATGCTGTTGTCGGCACTGCAGGTCAGTGCGCAGCAGGCAGATTTCTGGCTAACCAGAGCCGACCGTTCTGCTTTGTTCATTAAGCAGCAGGGCCTGGCATTTGGTCAAAAAAAAGCCGGCAATTCCACTATTGTGGTTAACGATAAAGAAACCTTCCAGTCTATGGATGGGTTTGGTTTTGCCTTAACGGGTGGTAGCGCCCAGCATATCGTTAAAATGAGTACAAAAGCGAGGGCAGCTTTATTGAGGGAATTGTTTACAACGAGCGGAAATAATATCGGCATCAGTTACATTCGTTTAACCGTAGGGGCCTCTGATCTGAATCAAAAAGTATTTTCATACAATGACCTACCCGAAGGGGAAACCGACCTGGAGCAGTCCCGGTTCGACCTGGGGCCCGACCGGAAGGATGTCATCCCTGTCATGAAAGAGATTCTGGCTATTGACCCGCAAATGAAGATCATGGCCTCGCCATGGTCTCCGCCGCTTTGGATGAAAACAAGCTACGATGCCCGAGGGGGGATGCTGAGGCCGGAATTTTATGAGGCTTATGCAAAATACCTGGTCAGGTATATTCAGGAGATGGAAAAAGAAGGCATCCATATCGATGCCCTCACCATTCAAAATGAGCCGCTGCACCCGGGTAATAACCCGAGTTTATTGATGGTTGCGCCCGATCAGGCAATTTTTATTAAAAACAACCTTGGCCCTGCCTTTGAAAAGGCAGGTTTAACAACTAAGATTGTGATTTACGATCATAATGCGGATCGTCCGGACTATCCCATCACGATCCTGAATGATCCGGAGGCGAGAAAATATGTGGATGGATCCGCTTTTCACTTGTATGGAGGCAAAATTGAAGCCTTAAGCGATGTGCACCATGCCCATCCTGATAAGCATATCTATTTTACAGAGCAAATGGTCATCGAAGACCCATCCGCACAGCAAATCAATATTGTCTCACCAGTTAAAAGACTCATCATTGGTGCCACCAGAAACTGGAGCAGAGTCGTGTTGGAATGGAATTTGGCAGCCGATCCTCAAAATAAGCCTTTTACCGACAGGGGTGGCTGTCCAATGTGCCAGGGGGCCATAACGGTTGATGGTGATAAAGTCACCAGGAACTTAGCCTATTATTCGGTGGCACATGCGGCTAAGTTCGTACGCCCCGGTGCAATCCGGATCGCTTCAAACGAGTTGAAGGATCTTGCTAACGTGGCTTTTAGAATCCCGGATGGGAAAACCGTACTGATCGTGGCCAACAGCGCAAAGGATGTCAGGACATTTGACATCGCTTTCAAAGGGAAACTGCTCAGTTGCACCATTGGTGCCGGCGATGTGGCAACTTATGTCTGGTAAGTAAGTACCAGTAAAATCTTATGGTGCATTTAATCCTATTCTTTATGTCTCAAGACCCAAACAAAAAATCAATAATGGCTGCAATCTATGCTGTGAATGGCCGTTCTATTGCCCGGAAGTTCTTATACCTCACATTAGCATCGATTTTGTGCTCGACATCCAGCATGGCGCAAGGATACCTGCGTACTGAAGGAAAGAGAATTGTGAATCAAAAAGGTGAAAATGTTTTGCTAAGGGGATTCGGACTTGGGGGCTGGATGTTGCAGGAAGGCTATATGCTGAAAATAAATAAAGAGGGACAACAGTACCGGATAAGGGAGCGGCTGGAAGCGCTGATGGGCGAAAAGCAGACTGAAGAGTTCTATGCACTCTGGCTGGCCAATCATACGCGTAAAGCGGATGTCGATTCTATGAAAGCCTGGGGTTTTAACTCGATAAGGCTACCGATGCATTATAACCTGTATACTTTGCCTGTTGAAAAGGAACCTGTAAAAGGCGAGCACACCTGGCTGGAAAAAGGCTTCGCTATGACCGATTCCCTGCTGGCCTGGTGTAAGGCAAATCAAATGTATCTGATCCTGGACTTGCATGCAGCCCCTGGCGGACAGGGCAACGATTTAAATATTTCAGACCGCGACCCCACTAAACCTTCTTTATGGGAGGATGAAGCAAATCAGCAAAAAACAATTGCGCTATGGAAAAAGCTGGCGCAACGTTATGTGAATGAACCCTGGATTGGCGGATATGATGTCATCAATGAGCCAAACTGGGGATTTGAAGACCCCCTAAATGATAAAAATGGTACCAAGGAACAAGATAACGGGCCTTTAAAAAAACTGATGACCGGCATCACCAAAGCGATCAGGACGGTTGATCAAAAGCATATGATCATCATTGAAGGAAATGGTTGGGGTAACAATTATAACGGAATGCTTCCGCCCTGGGACAGCAATATGATCCTGAGTTTTCACAAATACTGGAACCACAACAACCGGTCGGCAATCGGCCAGATGATCAAAGTGCGGGATCAGTTCAACATTCCGGTCTGGCTGGGTGAGACAGGAGAGAACTCTAATGTTTGGTTTACAGAAGCCATACGGTTGTTTGAAATCAATAATATTGGCTGGGCATGGTGGCCATTAAAAAAAATGGGTGCTAACAGTCCGCTGGAAATAAGATCCAACCCGAACTACGACAGTGTGGCCGATTATTTAAACGGCAAAGGGCAACAGCCAAAAGAAAGCAATGTATACAGTGGCCTGATGGAGCTTGCTACTTATATCCGGGCGGAAAACACGCTCCCCCACCGGGATGTGGTTGATGCCATGATGCGCCAGCCATTTTCTGTCGAAACCAGGCCTTTTAAAAAACATAGTATTGGCCGCAACTCTATTGTCAATGCTGTTGATTATGACCTTGGCCGCAACGGCATTGCTTATTTTGATCGGGATACTGCTGATTACCATGTGTCGACTGGCAAATATACGGCCGGTAATAAAGGGCGCGTTTACCGGAATGACGGCGTCGATATTGTTAGGGAGGAGCTAAGGTATGATGCCTTTTATGTTGCTAGCATGGAATCGGGGGAATGGTTAACCTACACTTTTGATGTGAAAACAAAGGGTATTTATTCGTTAAAGTTGAGGGTTGCCGCAACGGGTGATACTGGAAAGGTCGCTCTCTTTATTGAAGGGAAATCAATTGCTAAGGGCCTTGGCGTTCCGAATACTGGAGGGGAAACAGCGTTTCAGTTCATCACAATAAAGGATATTATGCTTAACACAGGCAAGCAGACCCTGAAAATTCAGGCAGACGCCGGCACTTTTAATTTTAGTTATTTCCAGTTTATTAGCCAGGAATAAGCAGGGCCCGAAAATTATTTCCCTGATTTTCACCTCTGTCCGGGTGCAGGTAGCTATTTTTACTAATATTATTGTAGAAGTGCTTCGGAATACGTAGGTTTGCAACCACAAAATCTCAAGGATTTGAGGATTGATTAAAAGCTTACTCAGCATGTTTCAACAAATAGAGTAGAACTAGAGGGAGATTAGCTCAGCTGGTTCAGAGCACCTGCCTTACAAGCAGGGGGTCACTGG
>CAMLDJ010000295.1 GCA_946478755.1 uncultured Pedobacter sp.
TTGTGCTTGGAATTAACCGATTAATTCTTTTATTAAATACTTTTGCACATAACAGAAAAAAAACAACAATCTAATGGCAAGTTTCGGAAACGCTTTTTCCTCATCAATTGGAAAAAAATTTATAATGGGCATAACGGGCCTGTTTCTCATTACATTTCTTATCGTGCATTGCTTCCTCAACTCACTGATTTTTGTGAATGATGGTGGGTTAACATTTAATACTGGTGCACATTTTATGGCTACTAACTGGCTGATCAGAGCAATGGAAGTCGTATTATTTGTGGGATTATTAGCGCATGTTTTCCAGGGATTCAGACTGGTTTTTGAAAATCAGGCGGCACGTCCGGTGAAGTATGCAGTTAACAATGGATCGGCAAACAGTAAATGGTATTCCCGGTCTATGGGCTTGCTGGGTACTTTACTTTTAATTTTCCTGATCGTTCACATCTCCAAATTCTGGGTGGTTTCGCGCTTTACAGGAATTCCTACAGTAGATGCAAACGGGCATGAAGATCTGTTTGCTGTGATGGTAAATACTTTTAAAAACCCTTTGTTGGTCTTACTTTACGTATTGGCAATGATCTCGCTGGCCTACCACCTGTTGCATGGATTTGCATCGGCATTCCAAACATTAGGATGGAACCATAAAAAGTATACGCCAATTATTAAAGCGGTTGGTGTATGGTATTCGATTATCATTTCTTTGATTTTTGCATCCATGCCTTTAGCAATTTACCTGGGCCTTATTAAATAATTTTTGATCTTAAAGTTTAAACAACATGGCAGAATTAAATGCTCATATACCTGAAGGAGAGTTAACAGAGAAATGGACGAAATTACGGTCTTCTATGCCATTGGTTAATCCGGCCAATAAAAGAAGCATAGAAATCATCGTAGTAGGTTCAGGGCTGGCAGGTGCTTCGGCAGCAGCTACCCTTGCTGAAATGGGTTATAAGGTTAAATGTTTTTGTTTCCAGGATTCACCAAGAAGGGCGCACTCTATTGCGGCCCAGGGTGGTATCAATGCAGCAAAAAATTACCAGAATGATGGAGATAGTACGTATCGGTTGTTTTATGATACGATAAAAGGTGGGGATTACCGCTCACGTGAAGCCAACGTACACCGTTTGGCCGAGGTAAGCGCAAATATTATTGATCAGTGTGTTGCCCAGGGTGTGCCCCTGGCCCGGGAGTACGGTGGTTTGTTAGATAACCGCTCCTTTGGTGGTACACAGGTACAACGTACATTTTATGCCGCCGGACAAACCGGTCAGCAATTGCTTTTAGGTGCCTACAGTGCTTTAGAGCGTCAGATCGGCATGGGTAAAGTCGAAATGTATACCCGTCATGAAATGCTTGAAGTGGTTGTGGTTGAAGGTAAGGCACGCGGAATCATTGCCCGTAACCTGCTTTCCGGTGAACTGGAGCGCCATTCAGGACATGCCGTGTTGTTGTGTAGTGGTGGCTACGGGAATGTATTCTACCTGTCTACCAATGCAATGGGCAGTAACGTAACCGCCGCATGGAAAGCGCATAAAAAAGGGGCTTTCTTTGGCAATCCCTGCTATACACAGATCCATCCAACCTGTATCCCGGTTTCCGGCGATCACCAGTCTAAACTGACCCTGATGTCTGAGTCCTTGCGAAATGACGGAAGGATCTGGGTGCCTAAGAAAAAAGACGATCCGCGTAAAGCTTCAGAAATTCCTGAAGACGAAAGAGATTATTATCTGGAGCGCAGATATCCTGCTTTTGGTAATCTGGTTCCACGTGACGTGGCTTCCAGAGCGGCTAAAGAGCGTTGCGATGCAGGTTATGGCGTAGGTGCATCTAAGCTGGCTGTTTATCTTGATTTTAAAGCCAATACTGAGCGTTATGGCCGCATTGAAGCAAATAAACAAAATATTCATAATCCTGATCAGGAAACCTGCATGCGCTTAGGCCGTGAGGTGATCAAAGAGAAATATGGTAACCTGTTTGATATGTACGCACAGATTACAGGAGAAGATCCTTATGAACTGCCAATGCGTATTTATCCTGCGGTTCATTATACCATGGGAGGACTATGGGTCGATTATAACTTAATGACTACAGTGCCGGGCCTATATGCCTTGGGAGAAGCAAACTTCTCCGATCACGGGGCGAACCGTTTAGGCGCTTCTGCTTTGATGCAGGGGCTGGCTGATGGTTATTTTGTAATTCCTTATACGATTGGTGCTTATTTATCCAAGGAGCTGGCTACAAAACCAATTCCTCATGACCATCCGGCATTTGTAGAAGCTGAAGCCAGTGCTAAATCTATCATCGATAAATTCTTTGCCATTAAAGGAAGCAAATCTGTAGATCATTTCCACAAAAAATTAGGGAAGATCATGTGGGAGAAATGCGGTATGGCGCGTAATGCAAAGGGGCTGACTGAGGCTATTGCTGAAATTCAGGAGCTGCGTAGAGAGTTCTGGACTGACCTGCGTGTACCGGGAGATGCAAATGAATTTAACCCCGAGTTGGAAAAAGCAGGACGTGTGGCCGACTTTATCGAGCTTGGCGAGCTGATGTGCATAGACGCACTGAACAGAAATGAGTCTTGCGGAGGTCACTTCAGGGAAGAATATCAGACTGAAGAGGGAGAAGCGATGCGTGATGACGAAAACTACGCTTATGTTGCGGCATGGGAATATAAAGAGGGTGTTCAATTTGAGCTGCACAAGGAAAAGCTGGAGTTTGAAAACATTAAGGTTGCACAAAGAAGTTATAAATAATAGCTAAGTACTAAAATCTCAATATCATGAGTACAGGAAATATGAATTTAACGCTGAAGATCTGGCGTCAAAAAAATAACAAAGCCAAGGGTAATTTGGTTGATTATAAACTATCAGAGATCTCCCCTGATATGTCCTTCTTAGAAATGTTTGATGTTCTGAACGAACAGTTGATAGCTAAGGGCGACGAGCCTGTTGTGTTTGATCATGACTGCAGAGAGGGAATCTGTGGTGCATGCTCTATGTTTATCAATGGCAGACCGCACGGGCCAAAAGACCTGGTTACCACGTGTCAGTTGCACATGCGTTCATTTAAGGACGGCGATACCATCGTTGTCGAGCCTTGGCGTGCGAAGGCATTTCCCGTTATTAAAGATTTGACGGTAGATAGATCCGCGTTTGACAGAGTTATTGCCGCAGGGGGCTTTATTTCTGTGAATACAGGGAATGCGCAGGACGCCAATAGTGTTCCAATCCCTAAAGTACAGGCTGATTCCGCTTTTGAGGCTGCGGCCTGTATTGGATGTGGGGCTTGTGTAGCCACCTGTAAAAATGCGTCTGCTATGCTTTTTGTATCTGCTAAGATCTCACAGCTAGCCCAGCTGCCGCAAGGACAGCCTGAACGTTACCGCAGGGTGCAAAGCATGGTCGCGCAGATGGATGCCGAAGGATTTGGTAATTGTACCAACACAGGAGCTTGTGAGGCAGAGTGCCCGAAAGGCATATCTTTAGAGAACATTGCACGTATGAACAGAGATTTTTATTCTGCAAAATTTGTATCTGAGGAAGATATTTAATAGTTTTATAGAACGAGACAAGGTATTACACAAAGAAACCCGGCCATATTGACCGGGTTTCTTTGTGTAGGAAATTGTCGTAATTATTGCTCCTTTTTTTCTTTTATTTCGACTTTTTGCAAGGTCTTAGCACCTTTACTGGTGATGATGACCACCCCATGAGCTCCTCTTGCTCCGTATATAGCGGTAGCCGAGGCATCTTTGAGCACGGAAATGGACTCAATTTTATTGGGTTCAATGGACTGGATGTCCAGATTGTCGGCTATTTCCCCATCTAACACGTAAAGAGGCGCATTTGCTGTCTTTTCACCGGGTGCTATTGTTTTGCCCTGGTCGTCAGTAAAACGGATCCCGAGGCCGTTTTGGTTTTGTCCAGGTTTTGCACGCTGATCAGCAGGTTTGCTTAAATTAAAACCGATCGGGAGGTTGTACTTAACGCGCACATTTTTGCCATCAGCCATTCCCGGAATCCACTTCGGTGATTCTTCCAATACCCTTACCGCTTCTTCATCTGTACCTGAGCCTAAGCCTCTTTCCACCTGAACATTGCTCAGGCTGCCATCTGTTTCAACAATAAAAGAAAGGAATACCTTGCCCTGAACCTTATTCTTTTGTGCTTCCTGAGGGTACTTTATGTTTTTTTGCAAGTAAGCATAAAACGCTGACATTCCACCGTTAAAGGTGGGTTGTTTGTCGATGGAAACAAAGTCGTGAACTTTGCTGTCATCATCTGACGAGGAACCGGTTCCTTTAGCCTCTACTCCGTAGCCCGTTACCACAATTTCACGCAAGTCCTTAACTTTACTGCCCGAGGCTCCGGCTTTTTTAGAATCCCCACCATAGCCCATTACGACAATGTCACTTAAAGCAGTATAACCGGTCAGCTGTGCAATATTTTCATCTTTTTCCCCTGCCTTGTTGTCATCCAGTATAAATTTGAACCTTAATGTATAGTTACCATTTTTAATTGCATTATAGCCAGGATAGCTTACAATGATCCTCATGGCCTCAGCATCGCAGCCAGCGCCTAACCTCGTCACCACAACGGCGTCTTCCACTGCACCGTCTGCAATTTTAAATTTAATCATGGCATTGCCCCCTACCATAGCTTTTCGTGCTTCTGCGGGATACCGCACTGATTTTTTCGCATATCTGTAGAATTCCTCCCATCCTGGTTGTATCCTTGTCTGCAAAGTAACCTGATCCTGTGTTCGCAGGGAACCTGGCACTGACCGGGCGATGGAAGCTTGTACCACCTCTTGAACGACCTCCATTGGTGTATTTAAAGGAATCTCATTGGCTATGGCCTGAATATTTTTATTTTCTCTGATGGTGGCCGAAGACATCGTTAATGCGATGGCAAACAGCGGCAGAAACAAGCCGTATTTTAAGATAGCGGCTTTTCTTGATCTTGGTTTATGTAACATAAAAATTCTTTTTTTGATAAGTGATTTATTAAAAAAACTATTGGTTAAGGTACTGGCAGGTACCCCAAAAGCATTGCTGAGGAGCAATAGCGCATATTCCTCTTTGTCGCCCTGGAATTTCGCTGCTGCCTCGTCTGCCAGATATTCATGGATTTGTTTTACCGCTTTTTTGTAAACGTAGATAATCGGATTGAACCAGGTAAAGATGGCCAGTGCTTCAAACAGAAGAACATCCAGGCTATGCAGCTGCTGCGTGTGAATTTCCTCATGCTTAAAAATGGTTGATAACCGGGGCAGGTTTTCATCGATCCTTCTCAGTTTAAAAAAAGAAAAGGCCATCCCCGGATTCGTTTCTTTTAGCAGTTTGGTGATTGCAAATAGCTGCCATAAAAATTTCGCGCTAAAGAACAACACGCCTGTAAGGTAAATGAAGACAACGATGTTGCCCGGACTAAACCTGTCATGAGCATTATCAGCTACAATTACCTGTGTCATCAGGTCGTTCAGCTGTTCAACACCAATATATACCGGCTGTGTTGCAGGCTGTATAAACCATTCGAATCTTAAAAATGGAATAGCCAGTGAAAACAGGCCCGCCGAAAGCAGGTAAATGCGGTTAAGGGTGAAATAGGTTTCCTTGTCTAACAAGAACCTATAGAAGCCATAAAATACCAGGAGGTAAATGTTGACTTGCAGCATATAATGTGCCCAGCTCATCTTGGTCTGTTTTTAATTTTGTTAATCATTTTGAGGATTTCGTCCACATCGCTCAGGTCGAGCTTTTCTTCTTTAACAAAGAAGGAGAACATGCTCTCTACAGAGTTTTCAAAGTAGCCGTCCAGCAATTTTTCTGTAGCATGACGTTTATAATCTTCCTTGCTGATGAGGGGATAGTACTGATGCGATTTACCGAATGCCTCATGTCCAATAAATCCTTTGGTTTCCAGTATGCGAATGATGGTAGACACGGTATTGTATGCCGGTTTGGGCTCTGGTAAATAATCCATCACCTCTTTCACAAATCCTTTTTCTATTTGCCAGATGATCTGCATAATTTGTTCTTCGGCCTTTGTTAGATCCTTTATATCCATAATGTATTTGAATTAGTTGACATGGGTTTCCATATTAAGTTTTACTATTGCTGTTAATGTAATTCATTATTCCGCTTAACGCGTATTTGGCGGTATAACTAAATATTTAGTATAAACTTATAACTAATATTTTAGTTTTCAAAATATTTCTGTGGAAAAATTTTAAAGATGTATTCATTCAGGCAACAAAGGCGCAAAAAAAAAATGGCGGTATCCACCGCCAGATTTATTATTAACTAAACTAAATTTACCTGTTGAACCCGCTGCAATGTATAAAGTTGTGCGGGTGAGATGATGCCATTTCCGAGTAGCCTGCTACCTGGAAAATGGATTTACTGCTTTGATGAAGGTACTTTTTGAAGCGGGAGACTTTGAAGCCATCTCTTCATTTTTAATATCAGAACCAGCTGTTACAAAGGTTAATAATATCATGATAAAGACCGGAACCAGCAGCAGTAAAAATGGTGAAGTATTTGCTAACTTTTTCATAAGTATAGATTTGTTTTTTAAAGGTTATGAAGGTATCATGATCATATTTTTCACTTGCATCTATTTGTTTTTTGTGTTCAAGAGCGCGCAAGCTCGGTTCATTTCTATTTGTGAGTGTCTGCTCATGATGGTTTCATAAGTTGGTGTTGTTGTATTTGATGAAACAAATAGAATAAATAAAAACAGCCTGCTAAAATGTTTTAGACCAAG